>NZ_DASPNO010000070.1:0-19990 GCF_035626535.1 Brevundimonas sp. | reverse complement strand
CCGCAGCCCCCGCCCCTTCCTTGCCCCGCGCCGCCAATCCGTTAGTGTCCAAGGCCCTCTATTCGCGGTGACGCTTTGAGTCGCCGCAGCCGGGCGAGACGACATGCAGCTGACTATCGAACGATCCGCGCTCCTCAAGGCCCTCGGGCACGTGCAGAGCGTCGTCGAGCGCCGCAACACCATTCCGATCCTGTCCAACGTCCTGCTCAGCGCGGAGCGCGACAAGCTGAGCTTCGCCGCCACCGATCTCGACATGGAGATGGTGGACGAGGCCGAGGCCCAGGTGAACGTCGAGGGCCAGATCACCGCCCCGGCCCACACCCTGTATGAGATCGTCCGCAAGCTGCCCGACGGGGCCGAGGTCTCGCTGAGCTACTCCGGCGACGATCCCCGGCTGGTCGTTCAGGCGGGCCGGTCCAAGTTCAACCTGCCGGTCCTGCCCGCCGGCGACTTCCCGGTCATGTCGACCGACACCTCGGGCGCCCGCTTCTCCCTGCCCAAGGAAGACCTGGCGCGGCTGATCGACAAGACCCGGTTCGCGGTCTCGACGGAAGAGACCCGCTATTATCTGAACGGCCTGTATCTGCACACCGTGGCCGAGGCCGGCATTCCGCTGCTGCGCGCCGTAGCCACCGACGGCCACCGTCTGGCTCTCGCCGAGACCCCGGCTCCCGAGGGCGCCGCGGGCGGCCCGGGCGTCATCGTGCCCCGCAAGACGGTGGATCAGGTTCGCCGCCTGCTCGACGACGGCTCCGGCGCGGTGGAGGTCATGGTCAGCCCGCAGAAGATCCGCTTCGAGTTCGGCCAGGCGTCGCTGACGTCGAAGGTCATCGACGGCGCCTTCCCCGATTACATGCGCGTCATTCCCAAGGGCAACGACAAGCAGGCCGACATCGACAACGCCGTCTTCGCCTCGGCCGTCGACCGCGTCGCCACCATCTCCGCCGAGAAGAGCCGCAGCGTGAAGCTGGCCTTCGAGCTGGACCGGGTGACCCTGACGGTGCGCAACATGGAGGCCGGCCAGGGCGTCGAGGAGGTCGAGATCGGCTATTCCGAAGAGCCATTCGAGATCGGCTTCAACGCCCGCTACCTGCTCGACGTCGCCGGCCAGATCACCGGCGAGACGGCGCATTTCAAATTCGCCGACCCGGCCAGCCCGACGCTGGTCCTCGATCCGGGTGACCCGGGCGTGCAGTACGTGCTGATGCCGCTGCGGGTGTAGGGCGTGCAGGTCCCCCCGCCCGAGGAGGCCGGCGCGCCACTCGAAGCGGCGATCATCGCGGCACTGGACGGCGGAAGTCTTGATGACCTCGCGTCGGCGTTCATGAAATCGTACGTCGTCGTCATGCTCGCGGAAGACCCGGGGCCTGACCCTGAAGCCATCTCCCCGCTGACGGTGTCGACGCCGGAGGGATATCTCGCGCTCGTCGTCTTCACCACGGCCGGAAAGTGCTCGAACTGGTCCCGCAACGCGCCGCAGTATCCCTACGCGCGTGAGGTTCGCGCCGACTGGATCCTGACTGTGGTCGGCGACGAGTACGGCATCGCTGTGAATCCCGGCGAGGCCGTCGGCTTCAGCATGCCGCCCCACGGGGTCGCCCGGATGAAGGCGCGCGGGGGTCAGGCGGGCCAAAGTCAGTAAGGGCTCGAGTCCCCGGTTGGGAAGGGGCTCAATAGTGGCTAGGGATTGGGGGCGGCGGATGCGCTCGATCCAGCCACTCATCACCAGTCCCCGGCCAATCGCTTGATCACCGCCCTCACCCTCACCGAT
This sequence comes from Brevundimonas sp., assembly GCF_035626535.1. Classification (GTDB taxonomy): domain Bacteria; phylum Pseudomonadota; class Alphaproteobacteria; order Caulobacterales; family Caulobacteraceae; genus Brevundimonas. The sequence goes on along the minus strand of NZ_DASPNO010000070.1, from coordinate 18,219 downwards.
TTCCGCTCCTATGCGAGCGCCAGCCTGTCCATCGCGGCGGGGACGGTGGTGCTGCATGGGCCGAACGGGGCGGGGAAGACCAATCTGCTGGAGGCGCTGAGCCTGTTCACGCCCGGCAAGGGGCTGCGGGGGGCGGCGGCGCCGGAGATGGGGCGGCGCGAGCCGGGCGAGGCCGGCGGCCGGGCCTGGGCCGTGGCGGCGGTGCTGACCGACGGCGAGGACGAAACCAGACTGGGCACCGGGGTGCAGTCGCCGGGCGCGGTGCGGCGGATCGTGCGCATCGACGGCGAAACGGCCCAGCCGGGGCGGCTGCTGGACCACCTGCGGCCGGTCTGGGCGACGCCGGAGCAGGATCGGCTGTTCTCCGACGCGCGGGCGGCGCGGCTGAAATTCTTCGACCGTCTGGTGTTCGCCGCCGACCCGGACCACGCCGCCTCGGTCACCGCCTATGAGAAAGCCCTGCGCGAGCGGCTGCGGCTGCTGACGGACGGGACGGAAGGCCGGCCCGCCGATCCGTTGTGGCTGGACGCGCTGGAGCTGCGGTTGGGCGAGGCGGGCGCCGCCGCGGCCCTGGCCCGCGCCGGGGCGCTGGTCACCCTGCAGGCCGCCATCGACACGCGCGGCGACCGGCCGTTCCCGCAGGCTGACCTCGGCCTGTCCGGCGAGACCGAGGCCATGGCCGCCGCCGGGGCGGGCGCCGGGGCCATCGCCGGGGCGATCCGCGAGGGCATGGCCCGCAGCCGCGCCCGCGACGCCGCCGCCGGTCGCTCGCTGTTCGGGCCGCACCGGTCCGATCTGACGGCCCTCCACCGGGAGAAGAACCGCCCGGCCGCCGAAGGCTCGTCGGGCGAGCAGAAGGCGCTGGTGCTGAACCTGATCCTCGCCCAGATCGCCCGGCTGGCGGGTCAGGCGGCCGCGCCGATCCTGCTGCTCGATGAGGCCCCGGCCCACCTCGACACCCGCCGCCGCGCCGCCCTGTTCGACGAGATCGAGGCGCTGGGGCTGCAGGCGTTCCTGACAGGGACGGAGGCGGAGCTGTTCGGGCCGCTGCGCGGCCGGGCGCAGTTCGTGAAGGTCGAGGGCGGGGGGTTGACGGTGGAGGGCTAGGCCCTCCTCATCCCGTCATCCTCGGGCTTGACCCGAGGATCAGAGGCGAGAGGCGAGCTGTGCGATCGGGGCGGCCTGGCGACCGCTCCCCAGCGCCTTCGACGGAGCACCGGATGGTCCGGCCCTCGGGTCAGGCCCGAGGGTGACGGCAAGGGTAGTTACCCCAGCTCCGCTTCCAGATCGGCCAGCCGCGCCGCCTGGTCCTCGGCGATCAGGGCGTTGAGCATGGGGTCGAGGTCGCCCTCGAGGATCTGGGGCAGGCTGTGCAGGGTCAGGCCGATGCGGTGGTCGGTGACCCGCCCTTGCGGGAAGTTGTAGGTGCGGATGCGTTCCGAGCGGTCGCCCGAGCCGACCTGGGACTTGCGGGCGCTGGAGCGGGCGAGGTCCTTCTCCTGGCGCTGCATGTCGTAGAGGCGGACGCGCAGGTTCTTCATCGCCTTGTCGCGGTTGACGTGCTGCGACTTCTCCGAAGAGGTCACCACGATGCCCGACGGCAGGTGGGTGATGCGCACCGCCGAGTCCGTCTTGTTGACGTGCTGGCCGCCCGAGCCGGAGGCGCGGAAGGTGTCTATGCGGATGTCCTTTTCGTGGATCTCGATCTCTACGTCCTCGACCTCGGGCAGGACGGCGACGGTGGCGGCCGAGGTGTGGATGCGGCCGCCGGCCTCGGTGGTCGGCACGCGCTGGACGCGGTGGACGCCGCTCTCGAACTTGAGCCGGCCGAAGACGCCCTCGCCGGTGACCGTGGCGATGATCTCCTTGTAGCCGCCGGCCTCGCCTTCGGTGGCGGAGTCGACCTCGACCTTCCACCCCCGCGTGGAGGCGTAGCGCGAATACATGCGGAACAGGTCGCCGGCGAAGAGGGCCGCCTCGTCGCCGCCGGTGCCGGCGCGCACTTCCAGCACCGCCGAGGCGTTCTCGTCGGCGTCGCGCGGGGCCAGCAGCAGGGCGACGTCGCGCTCCATGTCGGGCAGGCGGGCCTTGAGGGTCTCCAGCTCGTCGGCGGCCATGTCGGCCATCTCGGGATCGGCGGCCATGGCCTCCAGATCAGCCATCTCGGCGCGCATGCGGGCCAAGGCCGTGACCGCGTCGGCTACCGGCTTGATCTCGGCGTGCTCCTTCGACAGGCGAACGATCTCCTGACCGTCCGTGGCCGCGCCCATGCGCGCCTCCACCTGGTGGAAGCGGTCGAGCACCTGATCGAGCCGGGCCTGGGGCAGTCGCAAGGGAGACAAATCCTGATGAAAGGGAGAGAGCCTTAGCGCGACGGCGCGCGATCTGTCGATGGAGGGCGCAGCAACCAATTGCATCGCCTCGCCTTTCAACGGAGAAGCAAGGCTTCGGCCACGCCAAGGGGGCGCATGGACACCTTTCTGCTCTTCCTGATGGTGGGGTTCCTGGCCCAGGCCGTGGATGGCGCCCTGGGCATGGCCTACGGGGTCATTTCGTCATCGGTGCTGCTGGCGCTCGGGGTGCCGCCCGCGACGGCCTCGGCCAGCGTGCACGGCGCGGAGGTGTTCACCACCGCCGCCTCGGCCGGGAGCCATGTCTGGCATCGCAACGTCGACTGGCGGCTGCTGCTGCCGCTGGCCGTCGCCGGCGTGATCGGCGGCTGTTTCGGCGCCTATGTGCTGACCGGGGTCGAGGGCTCGGCCATCAAGCCCTTCGTGATCGCCTATCTGGCCATGATGGGCGTCTACATCCTGTGGCGCGCCGGGCACGACATCCGCATCCGCCGCATCCCCTCCTGGGTGACGGCCCCGCTGGGGCTGGTCGGCGGCTTCCTCGACGCCATCGGCGGCGGGGGATGGGGGCCGACGGTCTCCTCGACCCTCGTCGGGGCCGGACAGGAGCCGCGCCGGGCCATCGGCACGGTCAACACCGCCGAGTTCTTCCTTGCGGTGGCCATCAGCGCCGCCTTCGTCTGGGCGCTGCTGTCCGGCCATTGGCGCGAGGCGGACGCCCTGCAGAACCACGCGGCCGCGGTGGGCGGGCTGGTGGTCGGCGGGCTGGCGGCCGCGCCCTTCGCCGGGCTGATCGCCAAGCGGGTGCCGCGGCGGGTGCTGACCTATGCCGTCGGCGGCCTGCTGCTGGTGCTGGCGGCCTTCCAGGGCCTGCAGCTGGCCGGCGTCCTCGCCTGAAGTCAGGCGTCGGGGGTCAGGCGTCGGGGCGGGTCTGCAGGAAGCTGGGCCGCGCCTCGAGCGCCGCCTGTAGCGCGACGAGGTTCGGCCGGCGCGTCTTCCAGTCGAAGTCTGGATGCCGGAAGCCGATCCAGGTCACCGCCACCCCGGCGGTGATGACGCCGACGTCGAGCCGCGACGCGTCGGGCGCGGCCGCTTCCAGCGCGTCGAGGGCGCGGCCCATGTTGAGGGTCCAGCGCTCGATCCACGACGGCGAGCGCTCGTGTTCGGGGCGGCGCTTCTCCAGCACCAACTTGACGCCCATCTCCAGCGCGCCGCTGGCCAAGGTCTCCATCCGGCGCACCCGCAGCCGTTCCGGGCCGCCCTCGGGCAGCAGGCGCGGGCCTTCGCCGAGCGCGTCGAGGTATTCGCAGATCACCGGGCTGTCGTTGAGCGGCAGCCCGTCCTCAGCGATCAGCGTCGGCACCTGCACCAGCGGATTGGCCTGCAGCAGCTCGGGCGCGTTGGCGTAGGGATCGACCGCGATCTCCTCGATGCGGCCGGCCAGTCCCTTCTCGCGGGCCACGATGCGGCATTTGCGGGCGTAGGGGGACGGGACGGTGATGTAGAGCTTCATGGTCACTCGGCGGCTTGCAGGGCGGCGTTTCGGGCGGCGTCCAGCTCGGCGGCCTTGGCCTCGACCAGTTCGACGATGTGGTCGATCATGCCTTCGTTGGCCAGCTTGTGGGCTGTCTTGCCGTCCAGATAGACCATGCCGGACCCCTTCCCGCCGCCGGTGAAGCCGACGTCGGTATAGAGCGCCTCGCCGGGGCCGTTGACGACGCAGCCGATGATCGACAGCGACATCGGCGTGGTCACATGGGCCAGCTTCTCTTCCAGGATGCCTACCGTCTCGATGACGTTGAAGCCCTGACGGGCGCAGGACGGGCAGGCGATGATGTTGACGCCCCGATGGCGCAGGCCGAGCGATTTGAGGATGTCGAAGCCGACCTTGATCTCCTCGACGGGGTCGGCGGCGAGGCTGACGCGGATGGTGTCGCCGATGCCGGCCCACAGCATCGAGCCCATGCCGATGGCCGACTTGATGGTGCCGGTGCGCAGCGGGCCCGCCTCGGTGACGCCGAGGTGCAGCGGGCAGTCGATGGCCTCGGCCAGCTGCTGGTAGGCGGCCACGGTGAGGAAGGGGTCGGACGCCTTCACCGAGATCTTGAACTCGTGGAAGTCGTGGTCCTGCAGGATGCGGGCGTGGTCCAGGGCGCTCTCGACCATGGCGTCGGGACAGGGCTCGCCGTATTTCTCGAGCAGGTCGCGCTCCAGCGAGCCGGCGTTGACGCCGATGCGCATCGAGCAGCCGTGGTCCTTGGCCGCCTGGATGACCTCGCGGACGCGGTCGGGCGAGCCGATGTTGCCGGGATTGATGCGCAGGCAGGCGGCGCCGGCCTGTGCGGCCTCGATGCCGCGCTTGTAGTGAAAATGGATGTCGGCCACGAGCGGGACCTTCGCTTCGCGGGCGATGGTGCGGAAGGCGGCGGTGGAGTCCTCGTCGGGGCAGGAGACGCGGACGATGTCGGCCCCGGCCTCCTCCAGCCGGCGGATCTGGTCGATCGTCGCCGCCGCGTCCGAGGTCGGGGTATTGGTCATCGACTGGACGGTGATCGGCGCGCCGCCGCCCACGGGAACGTTGCCGACCATGATCTGGCGGCTTTTGCGGCGCTCGATGTGGCGCCACGGGCGGACGTGCCCGAGTTCGGATGCGTGGTCGTAGCTCATGTCGGGAGGAACATAGGCGCGCGATTGCGGCATCGCCACGACGCAAGGCGTCGCGGTCAGCCTCCGGCGGTGGTGGAGACGGCGCTCTGGACCGCGTTGGAGGCCCGCAGCTGCGCCTCGGCCTGGGCCTGGACAGCGGCGGTGCGAGCGGCCTCGGTGCGCGCGGCCACCTCGGCGGCGGCCTGGCGGGCCAGCGCCTGGGCGCGCAGGTTCAGCTGGTTCAGCGAGGTCTGGGCCGCCGCGAGGACGCCGCCGTGCTCGCCGTTCAGATAGATGTCGAAGGCCGACACGTCCTGCACCTCGACCGTGGCCGCCACCCCGACCGGGGCGCGCCAGGCGTCGCCGGCGGCCAGCTGGCGCGCGAAGAGCACGCGTCCGTCAGCCATGCGCACGATCAGATAGGCCGACTTGCGGGCCTGCAGCACCACCTGCGAGGCGTTGGCCGAGGCGCCGTAGATGGCGCCGCGCGGATTGAAGGCCTTCTGCACCGGTGGCGCGGCGGCGGCCGCGGCGGCCAGACCTTCGGGCGAGGCGGGGTCGATGCCGGTCAGCTCGGCTTCCAGACCCGGCGTGATGTAGAGCGCCGGCACCGTCTGGTCCGGCGGCGCCGGACGCGGCGCGGTGAGGCGCAGGAACTGCTCCTGGCCCGGCACGGCGCCGAGGGTCCAGCTTTCGGGAACCGCGGCGATGTCCGAGGGCTCGGGGGCGCGCATCAGGCTGACGCGCTGGAACACGTTCCAGCCGACCACCGCCAGGACCAGCGCCAGTCCGGCGGCGATCAGGCGGGGCGAATAGCGTTTGACCTCCTCGAAGGCGACGCCGACCGGGGGCTGCAGCGGCACGGACGGATCCGGGCTCTCGCGCTTGAAGCGTTCGACGGCGAGCTGTTCGTCGAGGCCGAGCGCGCCCGCGTAGGCGCGGACATAGCCGATCGAGAAGACCCGGTTCGGCAGAACCGAGAAGTCGTTCTGCTCGAGCGCCGTCAGATAGCGCGCAGGCACCCGGGTGATGCTAGAAAGTTCGGCTAGCGAGCGGCCGGAGTGGGTTCTGGCGACCCGCAGACTGTCGCCCAGAGTCGGTGCGTCCGTGACGGAAGGAACCACATCCTTCCAGTCGGGATGTCCCCGAAACTCTTCCGGGGTGTTCCCCGTATCCAGCGCCATCTGGCCTGACCCCATACTCGGCGCGCGCAAGGTGTTCCCACGCGCCGTACTCGAACCGGTGGCCTGTATCATATCGGGATGACAGTTCGTGCCCGCCCCCGCAGACCACCAGGTTACGCCTTGTGGATAACTCATTTGAGTTGGCCGATCAACGATTTGTTAGCCGTACCGGCGTGGTTGGCCGGGACGTTTCAGATCGTGATGTTCAATTTCCGGGCCAGCGATTCGAGTTCGCCGCGGATCGAGCCCGAAGACGATCCCAGCAGGTTGGCCATGCCGCGCCGGGCGGCCGGCAGATCGGCGGACAGGATCATGCGTTTGACCGGTCCGACTCCGCCCGCCGGGGCCGACAGGCGGGTGTAACCCAGCGTCAGCAAGGCGAAGGCTTCCAGCGGCCGTCCGGCCAGTTCGCCGCAGACCGAGACGGGCGTCCCCGTGTCGGCGCATTTCTTCTGGATCTCGGCCAGCGCCCTGAGCAGGGGCGGCGACAGCGGATCGTAGCGGTCCGAGACCAGCGGATTGGTCCGGTCGGCCGCGAACATGTACTGAAACAGGTCATTGGTGCCGATCGAGACGAAGTCGGTCAGCGGCAGCAGGGCGTCGAGGTGCCACAGCAGCGACGGGCATTCGATCATCGCCCCGACGCGCAGCAGGGCCGGGAGCGCCCGTCCCCGCCGCCGCGCCCAGGCGCATTCGACATCGACCAGCTCGCGGGCGGCGCGGAACTCGTCGACCGTGGCGATCATGGGGAACATGACCCGCAGCTCGCGCCCGGCGGCGGCGGTCAGCAACGCCCGCAGCTGGAGCCGCAGCAGGCCGGGCCGGTCCAGCCCCAGCCGGATGGCGCGGCGGCCCATGGCCGGATTCTCTTCCCGCTCGGTTTCAAGATACGGCAGGACCTTGTCGCCGCCGATGTCCAGGGTGCGGAAGGTGACGGGGCGGTCGCCCGCGGTGTCCAGCACCAGCCTGTAGAGGGCGGTCTGGCTGTCGAGGCGCGGCAGCTCCTCGGACACCATGAACTGGAATTCGGTGCGGAACAGGCCAATGCCCTCGGCCCCGGTGGCGTCGAGGTTCTCCAGATCCACCGCGAGACCGGCGTTGGTCAGGACGGTGATGCGGGTGCCGTCGAGGGTGACGGCGTCGACGCCGCGCAGGCGGGTGAATTCCTTCTGCCGCTCGCTGCGCACCTCGATGCGCGACTGCACGGCCATCAGCATGTCGGGGCGCGGCCGCAGATAGGCTTCGCCGGTCTCTCCGTCGACGATGGCCAGATCGCCCTCGGACAGGCGGTCGCGCAGGCCCATCAGGCGGCCGACGCAGGGGATCTGCAGCGCCCGCGCGACGATGGCGGCGTGGCTGGCGGCCGACCCCTCCTCGAGCAGCAGTCCCCTCAGCTTGTGGCGCGGGTATTCCAGCAGGTCGGCCGGGCCGAGGTTGCGGGCGACGAGGATGGCGTCGTCCGGGAGGTCGCGCTCGCCGGGCTTGTCGCCGGCCAGCAACCTCAGCAGCCGGTTGGCCAGATCCTCGAAGTCGTGCAGCCGTTCGCGGATGTAGGGGTCGCGGGCGGTGGCGAAGCGGGCGCGGTGCTCGTTCCGGACCCGGTCGACGGCGGCCTCGGCTGTCAGGCCGGTGCGCACCGCCTCCTCCAGCGACCGGTTCCAGCCCCGGTCGTCGGCGAACATGCGGTAGGTTTCGAGCACCTCGAAGGAGGTGCCGGCCAGCTTGCCCTGACCGCCTTCGAGCAGGCCGTCGATATTGGCCTTCAGCGCGATCAGCGCCTCGCGCAGGCGGATTTCCTCGACCTGCGGATTTTCCGCCAGCAGGTTCTCGGGCGGCACCGGGGCCTCGTGCAGGACGACGTGGCCATAGGCGAGACCCTCCGCGAACCGCTGGCCCTTGAGCCGCTCGGGCCGGTGCGGCGCCACCTCGATGTCGCGCAGCTCGTCCTGGGCCAGCAGCTCACCCGACGCCACGGTCTCGGCCAGAACCATGGCGATGGTCTGGATGTCCTCGACCTCTTCCTCGTCGTAGCGGCGCTCGGAGCGGTTCTGGACGACGAGGACGCCGATGGCCCGGCCGCCGCGCAGCAGGGGGGCGCCGAGGAAGGCGTGGTACGGGTCTTCGCCGGTTTCAGGCCGGTAAGCGAAGCTGGGGTGCGACGGGGCGTCGGACAGGCTGATCGGCTCGGCCGTCCGGGCCACCTCGCCGACGAGGCCCTCGCCGGGCCGCAGCCGGGTGGTGTGCACCGCCTCGGGCTTCAGGCCTTGGGTGGCGAACAGCTCCAGTTCGCCGGAGGCGCGCCGCAGGTAGATCGAGCAGACCTCGGCGACCATCGACTGGGCGATGATCCTGACAACGGTGTCCAGACGGTCCTGGGCCGGCGCCGCCCCCGCCATAGCCTCGCGGATCTGGCGAAGGAGGTTCCGCGGCCCCCTCGTCGTCAATCCGCCAACCGGCATGGCCCCTCCAACAGATCGGCGCAGATAGGCGCCGCCAAGCTTCGATTCTAGACCGCTTCCAGACCGTATGCCGAATGAAGCGCACGAACGGCCAGCTCCGCATAGGCCGCGTCGATCAATACGCTGATCTTGATCTCCGAGGTCGAGATGGCCTGGAACTTGACTCCCTTGTCGGCCAGCGCCCTGAACATGGTTTGTGCGACGCCCGCGTGACTGCGCATGCCGACGCCGACGACCGAGACCTTGGCCACATCCTCGTCGACGCGCAGCTCCTCGAAGCCGATCTCGTGCTGGGCGGCGCGCATCAGCTCGGCCGCGCGGGGCGCGTCGCGCCGGCCGGTGGTGAAGGTCAGGTTGACCTGCCCCTCGCTGCGGGCCTGGCTCTGCACGATCATGTCGACATTGACGTTGGCCTCGGCCAGGCGGGTGAAGACGTCCGCCGGCGCCTCGACCCGGTCGGACAGGCCCAGCAGGGTGATGCGGGCCTCGTCGCGGCTCATGGTCACGCCGGATACGATGCGTTTCTCCACGATTTCCTCCTCGTCGCAGATCAGGGTGCCGGACAGGGCGGGCAGGACGCCGTTCTCGTCGGGTTCGATGAAGCTGGACAGGACCCGCACCGGGACCTGCTTCGCCATGGCCAGCTCGACCGAGCGGGTCTGCAGCACCTTGGCCCCGAGCGAGGCCATCTCCAGCATCTCCTCATAGGAGACCTTTTCGAGGCGGCGGGCGCGGGATTCGATGCGCGGGTCGGTCGTGTAGACGCCGTCCACGTCGGTGTAGATGTCGCAGGCGCAGCCCAGCGCCGCGGCCACCGCCACCGCCGAGGTGTCGGAGCCGCCGCGGCCGAGGGTGGTGATGCGCCCGTCGCGGGTGACGCCCTGAAAGCCCGGAACCACCGCGATCTCGCCCCTGTCCAGCGCCGCGCCCAGCACCTCGCCCGGCACGTCCTCGATGCGGGCCCGGCCGTGGGCGTCGTCGGTCAGGATCGGAATCTGCCAGCCCATCCAGCTGCGCGCATTCAGCCCCATGTTGCGCAGGGTCAGGGCCAGCAGGCCCGAGGTGACCTGCTCGCCCGAGGCGACCACGACGTCGTATTCGTCGTCCGACATCTCGATACCCTGCGCCGGACGCCCGGCGCCATCGGTCCAGGCGACCAGCTCGTTGGTCTTGCCGGCCATGGCGGAGACCACCACCGCCACCTTCTTGCCGGAGGCAGCCTCGGCGGCGACGATGCGCGCGGCGCGGCGGATGCGCTCGAGGTCGCCCATCGACGTGCCGCCGAACTTCATCACCAGCCGATCAGACCCTGGCCGCGTCATCGTGGCGTAGCGCTCCGTCTTGCAAGGAGAACCTTCCGGGTTCATCCCTCGGCCCATGGTCGCTTCTAACGACACGGTATCGGCGCGCAAACCCCAAAGCGGCGGGGATTTCAGCGACCGCGCCGCCGGGCCCTCGATCGACCCGGCCGACGTGGCGCGGTTCTCGGCGCAGGCGGCGGAGTGGTGGGACGCGCGCGGGCCCTTCGCACCCCTGCACAGGTTCAATCCGGCCCGGCTCGGCTTCATCCGCGACCGGGCGGCGGAACGCTTCGGCCGCGACGTCCGGAGCCGGGAGCCCTTCGCCGGGCTGACCCTGCTGGACGTCGGCTGCGGCGGCGGCCTGATCGCCGAGCCGATGCGGCGGCTTGGTTTCGAGGTGACGGCCATCGACGCCTCCAGCGAGAACATCGGCACGGCCCGGGCCCATGCGGAACAGCAGGGCCTCGACATCGCCTGGCGCGCCGCCACGGTGGAGCAGCTGGAGGCGGAGGGCGCCGGCCCGTTCGACGTGGTGCTGACCCTCGAGGTGATCGAGCACGTCGCCGATCCGGCGGCCTTCGTGCGCACCTGCGCCCGGCTGGTGAAGCCCGGCGGGATGATGGTCGTGGCCACCTTGAACCGCACCCTGAAGTCCCTCGCCCTGGGCAAGATCGCGGCGGAATATGTACTGCGCTGGGTGCCTGCCGGGACCCACGACTGGAACCAGTTCCTCAAGCCCGACGAGATCCGGCTTATGCTGTCCGAGGAGCCGGTGGCGGTCAGCGGACCTTTCGGGCTGGTCTACAATCCCCTGACCGACCGCTGGAGCGAGAGCGCGGACGCCGGGATCAACTACATGATGGTCGCCACGCGCGACTGAGCGCGGTTCATCCAGCGTTCATCGACCTGACCTCGAAGTAACGGGACAGCCAAGCTTGACGGTGGGATGAGGGGCCATTCCTCAACTCCCCAAGCAGGAGCTTCCCATGAAACGCCTTCTGATCCTCGCCGCCGTCTCCGCCAGCCTGATGGCGTCGGGGTGCGTCACCGTCATCGACGCCTCGGACAGCGACGACGCCTGGCACGGCAACAACGCCCAGCCGTTCGACGCCGCCCGCGACGCCTGCCGCGCCGAGGCGGGCAATCGCCATGGCGACGCCTTCCGCGACTGCATGGCCGCCAAGGGCTGGACCCGCAGCTAGAGCCTCACAGCCGGCGGATCATGTAGCGGGCGTCCGGCCCGTAGCTCGCCAGCTTCGCCCGCATGGCCGCGCTCTCGACGACGACGAAGCCGTGCCTTTCCCAGAAGGGCGCGGCTTCATTGACGGCCACAAGCGCCAGCGCCGGCCAGCCGTCCCGGACGGCGTTCTCCGCCAACCGCTCGACGATCGGTCGCGACCAGCCGCCGCCGCGCGCTTCCGGGTGCAGGGCGAGGTCGTGGAGATACATAAGGTCCGCGTCGTCCGGGATGGCTTCGATCAGGGTGTTCAGCGCCGGCGTGTCGTTCGACCGCCACGGATAGGCGACCAGATAGCCCTTCGGCTCCTCGTCGCCGGCAAGCACGAAACAGCCGCCCGGGTTCAGCGCCAGCCGGTTCGCGAAACAGTCGCGGCCCTCGAAATGGTCGGGGAAGCCGAGGACGGCGATCTCCTCGACGGCGTCCAGATCGGCCGTCGTCATCGGGCGCCAGTCCAGCCGGGACAGCGGGTGTTCAGCGGGGCCGCCCTGAAATTCCATTCCATGCTCCGGGCCTGTCCGCCGATCTCGCCCTCGATCCGGGCCGTCAGGGCGTCACCGTCGCGTTCATAGATGACGCGGGTCGGAAAGTCGTTTTCGGCGTTGGCGAACACGGCCCGCGCCGGACCGCTTTCGGCCAGCACGAAAACGGTTGGCGGCGCGCCGCCCGGCTGGGCGACATAGGCGAAGCCCTGCGGCGTCACGCCGACGTGCGACACCTCGAAGGAGACGCCGTCGTCCGATACGGTCACGGCGTGGCCGACGCTGAGGCCGGCGCGCGGATCGCTCCACGTCTCCGACACCTCGCGTCCGCCGGAGCAGTCCAGCCAGTAGCCGGCCATCCACGAGAGGTCGGGCGTGGGCGCGGCCTGGGTCAGCAGGGCGGCGAAAAGGGCGGCGGTCGACATCGGTGAAATCCCCTCTGGTTCGGTCCGGACCCTAGTGCGGCGACAGCGGACCCGGCTTGTAGGATTGCGACGCGATCACCCGCGCCAGACCGGCCTGTTCGCGGGCCCATTCGGTGGCCGTGCAGCCGAGGAAGCGGCGGAAGTCCCGGGCCAACTGGGGCTGATCGAAATACCCCGCCTCCAGACCCGCCTCCAGCCAGCCCGCCGCGTCCGGCCCGGCGGCGTGATCGAAGACGCGACGAAAGCGCAGGATCGAGCGCAGCAGGCGCGGCGGCACGCCGACGCGGTCGCGGAACCGGCGCTGCAGGGCGCGGTGTCCGGCGGGCGAGCGGGCCGGCGTGGGCCGCTCCTCTCCGGCGGCCTCGATCTCCGCGCGGACGGCCGGATCGAGGGCCCAGTTTCCGGCGCGCCGCTGCGCCTCCAGCCAGCGGGCCATGACCTCGACCTGCGCCGCCGGATCGCCAGTCGGCGGCTCGAGCCCGGCCAGCCGCCCGACCATGTCCAGCCGCCGGTCGGTCGCTTCCGCCAGCGGAACACCCAGCCAGTCGCGGGCCCCGTCCGGCTCGAAGCGGACAGCGACCAGCTCGACGGGACCGACCGGCCTCAGGGCCAGCGGCCGCGTCATCTGGCCGGCGAACAGGGCGCGCGGCTGGAGCCGGAAGACGCCGTCCGTGCCCTGCTCCTCATAGGGCGAGCCGATGTCGAGGATCAGTTCGGGGCAGCCGTCCGGCGCGATGCGCTGCACCGCCGGTTCCGGGTCGGGGGCGGCGTAGGTCCAGAGGGCGCGCACGAACGGCCGCAGGGAAGCGGGCGGTTCGAACTCCTCGTAGCGCTCCCCCACCGCCGGCATCGCCGGTCAGTTCAGCCTGGACGGGTCCGGCGGGACCGGCGGCAGGGGCGCGCAGGGCACGCCGTCCTCCCTGAGCTTGCGGACCTCGGCGGGCGTGGCCTCGCCGTAGATCTCGCGCTTCTCGGAGCGGCCCTCGTGGATGTCGCGCGCCTCGCGAGCGAAGGCGTCGCCGACGTAATCGAAATTCTGCTCGACGTGGCTGCGGACCTCGCGGGCGACCTGCATCATCATACCCTGCATCTTCGCGGCGTCCGGCTCCCCGGAAGTCTTGCGGGTTCCCGCCACGGCCGGGGCCATGATCTGTTTGCTGACCGCGTGCGAGCCGCAGACGGGGCATTCGACCAGACCGCGGGCCGCCTGATCGTCATAGTCGGCGGACGCCCCGAACCACGCTTCGAAACCGTGGCCGCCGTCGCACTGGAGGGCGTAGCGGATCATGACGCCAAGGGAGCCGGAGCCGCGAATTCGCGGTCGTGGGTCAGCTGCGGCACGGCGTTGCGGGCGCGCGTCACGGCGTCGAGGTCGAGGGTGGCGAACAGCACGCCGGCTTCATCGTGGTCGAGTTTGGCAACCACCTCGCCCCACGGCGCGATCACCGTGGAACGGCCCCAGGTCCGGCGACCGTCCTCGTGCACGCCGGCCTGCGCCGGGGCGAGCACGTAGCAGCCGGTCTCGATGGCCCGGGCGCGCAGCAGCGTCTCCCAGTGCGCCTCACCGGTCGGCACGGTGAAGGCGGCGGGCACGGCGATCATCACCGCCCCCGCCTTGGCCAGGGCCCGGTGCAGCTGCGGAAAGCGGATGTCGTAGCAGATGGTCAGGCCCAGCCCGCCCCACGGCGTGTCGGCGACGACGGCGCCGTCTCCCGGCCGCACCGTGGCGCTCTCGCGCCAGCGCTCGCCGGTCGGCAGGTCGACATCATAGACGTGCAGCTTGTCGTAGGTCGCGACCACGCCGCCGCGGTCGTCGACCAGCAGCGACCGGTTGGCGGCCCGGTCGTCACCGGCATGTCCCGAGCGGACGATGGCGGAGCCGATCAGCAGCCAGACGCCCAGGTCGGCGGCGAGCCCCCGCAGTCCGGCGACGGCCGTGTCGCGCTCCTGCGTCTCCAGCACCGCGTCGCGCCGCGCCCGGTCCTGGATCAGGAAATTCGTGCCTTCCGGCGTCAGGATCAACTTCGCGCCCCCCGCCGCCGCCTCGCGGATCAGGGGTTCGACGTGGGCGAGGGCCGCCGCCGGGCTGGCGGGCGTCCTCGTCTGGATCAGGGCGACGGGCAGTGTGGTCATCAGGCCTCGAGCAATGCGTCCAGCTGGCCCTTGCGGTCAAGCGCGTGCAGGTCGTCGGAGCCGCCGATGTGCTTTCCGTCGATGAATATCTGCGGGAAGGTCATCCGGCCCCCGGACCGCTGGATCATTTCCTGCTTCAGGGCGGGGTCCCTGGCGGCGACGATCTCCTTGTACTCCGCGCCCTTGCCGTCGAGCAGGGATTTGGCGGCGTAGCAGTAGCCGCAGCCGGGCTTGGTGTAGATGACGACGTCGGCCAAGGGGATCTCCAGTGTCTGTAACCGCTACATAGGCAATTCCCGCGCCGATCGCACCCGGGCGACGACCGCCAGATCGACGGCGCGGGCGCCGGCCTCCAGCAGTGCGCGGGCGCAGGCCTCGGCGGTGGCGCCCGTGGTCAACACGTCGTCGACCAGAAGGATGCGCCGGCCCTTGATCCGGCGCCGCCCCTCGTCGGTCACGGCGAAGGCCTTACTGACGTTCAGACGCCGCCCGCGCGCCGACTTGCCGCCCTGGGTGGTCGTATGGGTGAGCCGGCAGAGGGCGTCCGGCAGATAATCCAGCCTGGCGCTCCGGGCCAGCGGACGGGCGATCTCGGCGGCCTGGTTGAAGCGCCGCGACAGCAGCCGCAAGCGGTGCAGCGGCACCGGCACGACCGCGTCGGCCTCATCCAGCAGCGGCGCGGCCGAGCGGCTCAGCCAGCGCGCGAACAGCGGCGCAAACGGCTGGTGATCACCGTGCTTGAACTTGAGGATCAGGCCGCGCGACGCCTCGTCATAGACGCAGGCCGCCCTTGCCCGGGCGAAGGCGTAGGGTTGGGCCAGGCAGGCGGCGCAGCGCGGCTCGGCGAAGACGCCGCCGTCCATCTCGAACGCCGCGCCGCAGCCGTCGCAGACCGGGTCCTCGAGGAAGACCACCCGTGTCCAGGCGTCGGGGGTCAGACCCGCCGAGGCCGTGGCCTCGGGGCTGTCATGGGCCAGCGGCGGCATCAGCAGGTCGGCCGCGCCGCGCCCGAGCGCCCGCAGCCCGAGGGCGACCCGCGACCTGCCGGCTTCCAATCGCTCGCGCCAACCCCCATCCTCATGAGCCATGAGCGCCTCCCCCGGTCCCCCCGAGATCTTCGACAGCCGACGCCGCGCGGCGAAGCTCGCGCGCGGGGAGAAGGCTTTCGCGGCCGCCGACTTCCTGCACGTGCGGGCCGCCGAAAACGCGGTGAACAGCCTGGAGGTCATCCTGCGCGACTTTCCGGACGCCGTCGACCTGTCGGCCCGCCCGGGTCCGTTCGCCCGGCTGCTGGCCGACAGCGCGGCCGCCGGCCGGATCGGCCCGGTGCAGGTTCCGGGCGACGAGGCGGCCCGGGCGGCTCCGGGCGCCGCCCCGCTGGCCCTGCCGGACCAGTCGCAGGACCTGATCGTGTCCCTGATGAGCCTGCACTGGGCCAACGACCTGCCCGGCGCCCTGGCGCAGATCCGCCGGGGCCTGCGTCCGGATGGCCTGTTTCTCGGGACCTTGCCCGGAGCCGGGACGCTGAAGGAGCTGCGCGCCGTGCTGACCCAGGCCGAACTCGAGGTTCGCGGCGGGGCCCAGGCGCGGGTGTCGCCCTTCGCCGACGGTTTCGACGGCGCCGCCCTGCTCCAGCGCGCCGGCTTCGCCCTGCCGGTGTCGGACGTGGACCGGCTGACCGTGCGCTACCCCGATCTCTACGCCCTGATCCGCGACCTTCGGGCCATGGGCGAGACCAACGCCCTGGCCGGTGTGATCCGGCCGCTGACCCGGGGCATTCTGGCGCGGGCTGCGGAACTCTACGCGGAGCGTTTCGGCGAGGCGGACGGACGCATCCCCGCGACGTTCGAGATCATCCATCTGGCCGGCTGGGCGCCGCACGAGAGCCAGCAGAAGCCGCTGCCGAGGGGGTCGGCCAAGGTGCGGCTGGCGGACGCGCTCGGCGTCAGGGAATGGACCGGCGAGGAGGGCTGATGGGGCTCAGTTCGCCCCGATCGCCGCCGCCAGCCGGTTCATCGCTTCGTTGAAGGCGCCGGACCCGGCGCTGGCGAAGGCGGTGATGCCGGCGAGCGCCACGAGGAACACCAGCGAGATGATCAGGCCGTACTCCAGCGCGGTCGCGCCTCTTTCATCGGCCAGGAACCGGGAGAGCAAAGCACGCATGGCCCCCTCCTTCGGCGGCTAGAGCAGATCGCGCAACCAGGCGACCAGGGGTTCGTCGGCCGGAGGCATCGGATAGTCGGCCAACCGGTCCGGCCGCACCCATTTCAGAGCCGCATGCTCGCGGTTCCGAACCACCCCCGACCAGCGTCGGCACAGATACAAAGGCATAAGAAGGTGAAATGAATCGTAAGCGTGGCTGGTGAAAACGAACGGCGCGAGGCAGGCCTCGTTCACGTCGATATCCAGCTCCTCCTTCAACTCCCGGATCAGCGCCGCCTCGGGCCGCTCTCCGGCCTCGACCTTGCCCCCCGGAAACTCCCACAGCCCGGCCAGCTGCTTGCCCTCGGGCCGCTGGGCGATCAGCACCCGCCCGTCGGCGTCGATCAACGCCACGGCGACGACGAGGACTGTAGGCGGGCCGTCGCTCACGAGCGGTAGTCGCCGTTGATCTCGACGTAGCGCTTGGTCAGGTCACAGGTCCACACCGTCGCCGAGGCCCGGCCCGAGCCGACGTCGACGGTGATGTCGATTTCGGCGTTCTTCATATAGGCGCTCATCTTCGCCTCGTCGTAGTGCGGCGAGGGGGCGCCCTCGATGGCCGCCACGTGCGGTCCGAAGCGGATGGCCAGACGGTCGCGGTCGACCGGCTCCTCGGTCTTGCCGACGGCCATGACCACGCGGCCCCAGTTGGCGTCCTCGCCGGCCAGCGCCGTCTTGACCAGCGGGCTGTCGGCGATCGACTTGGCCAGCTTGCGGGCCGAGGCCGGGCTGGCCGCGCCGTCGACCGTCACCTTGACAAATTTGGTCGCGCCCTCGCCGTCGCGGACCAGCTGATGGGCGAGATCGAGCATCACCCTGTCCAGCGCGCGCGAGAAATCCTTCAGCCGCCGGTCGCCGACCCGGCCGATGCGCGGCGCGCCGGAGGCCCCGGTGGCGAACAGAAGGCAGGTGTCGTTGGTCGAGGTGTCGCCGTCGACGGTGACGCTGTTGAAGGTGGTGCGGACATGCAGGCCCAGCATGGCGCGCAGCACGTTCGGATGGATGTCGGCGTCGGTGACGATGAAGGCCAGCATGGTCGCCATGTCCGGGGCGATCATGCCCGACCCCTTGGCGATGCCGGCGATGCGGACCCTGTGGCCGTCGATCTCGCATTCGGCGAACGACCCCTTGGGGAAGGTGTCCGTGGTCATGATCCCCTGGCCGGCGCGCAGCCAGGCGTCGGCGTCCAGCCCGGCCTCGACGTCGTTCAGCCGCGCCGCGATCCTGCGGTCGTCCAGCACCACGCCGATGACGCCGGTCGAGGCCAGCATGACGTCGCGCTGGCGGCAGCCGAAGCGTTTGGCGACCTCAGAGGCGGTGCGCCGGGCGGCGTCGGCCCCGGCCTTGCCGGTGAAGGCGTTGGCGCAACCGGCGTTGACCACCAGCGCCCGCACGTCCGAGCCGCCGCCCTCGGCGTCAAGATGCCGGCGGCACCAGTCGACCGGCGCCGAGCCGACCTTGTGGCGCGTGAACACCCCGGCGCAGGTCGTGCCTCGGGCGAAGCGGAACACCACGAGGTCGTCGCGCTCGTGCTTGTAGAAGCCGGCCCGGGCGGTGGCGATCTCGACGCCCGCGATCGGCGTGATGGCCGGGAACGGCACCGCCAGGGGCGAGACCTGCAGCCCGGGCTTGCCGGGCGCGGCGGGAGCCGGGGCGGAGGCCGGGCGGGCCGGCGTGGTGGCGCGCTTCAGCGCCGTGGCCAACGGGTCCAGCGCCTTCTCCAGCGCCTGTTCGATCTTCTGGCCGGCCGAGCCCCGGCCGGCCCCGGGCGTCCGGCTCATGTCGACTTCGCGGGCGGG
>NZ_DASPNO010000069.1:0-20969 GCF_035626535.1 Brevundimonas sp. | reverse complement strand
TGGTCGGCGTCACCGGCAACCCCGGCCAGACCAACTATGCGGCGTCCAAGGCCGGCATGATCGGCTTCTCCAAGTCGCTGGCCCAGGAAGTGGGCTCCCGCGGCATCACGGTGAACTGCATCGCCCCGGGCTTCATCGCCTCGCCGATGACCGACGTGCTCAACGACCAGCAGCGCGAGACCATCCTGAAGAACATCCCGGCGGGCCGCCTCGGCACGGGCGACGAGATCGCCGCCGCCGCCGTCTACCTGTCCTCCGACGAGGCCGCCTACGTCACGGGCCAGACCCTGCACGTGAACGGCGGAATGGCGATGATCTAGGCCGATCAAGGATCGCTACAGGCTATTTGCAGCCGTCACGGCTGTGCTAAAGCCCACGCAACCGGTTCGCCTGAGTCTTCGTTGAAGGCTTGCGCAGCCGTCGCCGTCGTCATACGGCAAGGACTGAGACAACAGCCGCTCCGGCGGCCCAACGAGCAGAGACAAACATGTCCGACACCCTGGAACGCGTCCGCAAGATCGTCATCGACCACCTGGACGCCGATCCGGAAAAGGTCGTTGAAAAGGCCAGCTTCATCGACGATCTGGGCGCCGACTCGCTCGACAACGTCGAACTGGTCATGGCCTTCGAGGAAGAATTCGACATCGAGATCCCGGATGACGCCGCCGAGCACATCCAGACCGTCGGTGACGCGGTGAAATTCATCGACGAGAAACTGGCCGGCTGATCCCGCCATCCAGATACGGCTTTGATGGCCGCCGTGGCGCGCCCCTAGCGGGGTCGCCCGGCGGCCATTACTGTTTAAGGTCAAGATTCTGAGTGAAGGAGCGCGTATGCGCCGCGTCGTCGTCACGGGCCTCGGTCTTCTCACCCCCCTCGGCTGGGGCGTGGAGCACAACTGGAAGGGCATCGTCGAAGGCCGTTCCGGCATCGGTCCGATCACCAATTTCGACACCGAGGGCTACGCCTGCACCATCGCCGGTGAAATTCCCTCGGTCGACGGCCGCGGCGGCGGCGCCCCGGGCCAGCCGGGCGTGTTCGACCACGAGAAGGTCATGTCGCCCAAGGACCGCAAGCGGGTCGACGCCTTCATCGTCTACGCCATCGCGGCCGCCGACGAGGCCCTCGCCGACGCGAACTGGAAACCCGAGAGCGACGAGGACAAGGAGCGCACCGGCGTCATGGTCGGCTCCGGCATCGGCGGCCTCGGCCCCATCGCCGACACCGCCCTCGTCCTCAAGGAGCAGGGTCCGCGCCGGGTCAGCCCCTTCTTCATCCCGATGTCGCTGATCAACCTGGCCTCGGGTCAGATATCCATCCGCCATGGGCTCAAGGGCCCGAACCACTCCGTGGTGACGGCCTGCGCGACCGGGGCCCACGCCATCGGCGACGCGGCGCGGATGATCGCCATGGACGACGCCGACGTCATGGTCGCGGGCGGCGCCGAGAGCTCCATCGTGCCGATCGGCATCGCCGGCTTCCTGGCCTGCAAGGCCCTGTGCACCGCCTTCAACGACACGCCGGAGAAGGCCAGCCGTCCCTACGACAAGGACCATGCCGGCTTCGTCATGGGCGAGGGCGCCGGCGTCATGGTGCTGGAGGAGTACGAACACGCGAAGGCGCGCGGCGCGAAGATCTACGCCGAGGTCGTCGGCTACGGCATGAGCGGCGACGCGTATCACATCACCGCTCCGTCCGAGGACGGCGAAGGCGGCCTGCGCGCCATGAAGGCGGCGCTGAAGCGGGCCGGTCTGCAGCCGTCGGACCTCGACTACGTCAACGCCCACGGCACTTCGACCATGGCGGACTGGATCGAGCTGCGCGCCATCGAGCGGCTGGTCGGCGACCATGCGAAGGACCTCGCCGTCTCCTCGACCAAGTCGATGACCGGCCACCTGCTCGGGGCCGCGGGGGCCATCGAGTCGATCTTCAGCGTGCTGGCGATCCGCGACCAGATCGCGCCGCCGACCATCAACCTCGACAATCCCGAGGAAGAAACCGCCATCGACCTGGTCCCGCACAAGGGCCGGCCGATGAAGATCGATGTCGCCATGTCCAACAGCTTCGGCTTCGGCGGCACCAACGCCAGCATCATCTTCAAGAAGGTCAGCTGATGGCCCGACGGTCTCGGGGAGCGGGGGCTCCGAAATCGGCTCGGTCGGGACGGGCCACGGCCCTGCTGGCCGCCTCGGCCACCTTCAGCCTGTTCCTGATCGCCGCCATCGTCGCCGCGTGGAGCGTGTTCTACGCCCCGGGCCCGGCGGCCCGCGGCGGGGCCGAGACGACGATCGTGACCCTGCCGAGCGGAGCCGGCGTCAACGCCATCGCCGCCAATCTGAAGGCGGCCGGCGTCATCCGCTCGACCGACATGTTCAAGGCCGCCGCCACCCTGACCGGCGCCGACCGCAAGCTGCGCGCCGGCGAATACGAAGTGCCGAGCAAGGCCTCGCTCCGCTCCGTCCTGGTGCTGCTCGTCGAGGGCCGGGTGGTCCGCCACTATGTGACCCTGCCGGAAGGCTGGTCCTCGGCCCAGGCGGTCGACATCCTGATGCGCCAGCCGCTGCTCACCGGCGAGATTGCCACCGTCCCGGAAGAGGGCTCCCTGTGGCCCGACACCTATGAGATCAGCCGCGGCGAGACCCGCGCCTCGGTCATCGCCCGCATGACCAACGCCCAGGCCGACAATCTCGCCCGCCTGTGGGCCGCGCGCTCGCCGCGCACCGTCGTCCGGACGCCGGAGGAAGCCGTCATCCTCGCCTCGATCGTCGAGAAGGAGACCGGTGTGGCCTCCGAACGGCCCCGCGTCGCCGCCGTCTTCTCCAACCGCCTGCGCATCGGCATGCGGCTGGAGAGCGATCCGACCATCGTCTACGGCATCACCCGGGGACGGCCGCTGGGCCGCGGCATCCGCCGCTCCGAGCTGGAGCTCCAGACCGCCTGGAACACCTACCAGATCGACGGCCTGCCTCCGACGCCGATCGCCAATCCGGGGCGCGAGGCGCTGGAGGCCGTGCTCAACCCGCCGCCCTCGGACGAGCTGTTCTTCGTCGCGGACGGCTCGGGCGGCCACGCCTTCGCCCGCACCTTCGAGGAGCACCTCGCCAACGTCGCCCGCTGGCGCGAGATCGAGCGCCGCAAGGCCGGCCTGCCCCCCGGCAGTCCGCCGCCCGCCGTGCCCGGCACCGTCCCGACGGCGCCCAACGCCGACCCCGACGCGCCCGCCGTGCCGCCCGGCGTCGTCGTCCCGCCGGGGGCCCAGGTCATCCGTGTGCCGCAGAATCCCCCTCAACAGCCGGCCCCGGCCCGGTGAGCCGGATCTCCGGCATGACCGGCTTCGGTCGGGCGGATGGCGCAGAGGGCGGCTGGACCTGGGCCGTCGAGGTCCGCTCGGTCAACGGCCGCAATCTCGAGGTCCGCTTCCGCGGCCCGCCCGGCTTCGACAGCCTCGAACGCGCCGCCAAGGCCTCGGGCCAGAAGTCTTTCAGCCGCGGCCAGATCACCGTCGGCGTCCAGGCCAAACGCGCCGACCCCGGCGCCGCCGCGCTGAAGGTCAATCAGGACATCCTCGCCCGCTACCTCGCCCTCGCCAACCAGCTGGCCGAGGAGGGGGCGACGCCGCCCTCGGCCGACGGCCTGCTGGCCCTGCGCGGCGTGCTCGAAACGCCGGAGGAGGAGGAGGACGCCGACGCCCGCGCCGCCGTCGAGGCCGCCATGGCCGCCTCCATCGACGCCGCCTTCGACGCCCTGAAGATGTCCCGCGACCACGAGGGCGCCCAGCTCCTGCCCGTCGTCACCGACTTCATCGACCGCATCGAGGCGCTCGTCGCCGCCGCCGAGGCGGAGGCCGCCGCCCAGGTCGAGGCCATCCGCGACCGCTTCACCCGCCGCATGACCGAGCTGGCGCCGGACGCCCCCGGCCTGCAGGATCGTATCTTCCTCGAGGCCGCCGCCTTGGCCACCAAAGCCGACGTGCGCGAGGAACTCGACCGCCTGACCGCCCACGTCGGCTCGGCGCGCACCCTGTTGCAGCAACCCCCCTCCGGGAGGAAACTCGACTTCCTGATGCAGGAATTCATGAGGGAGGCGAACACCCTCTGCTCGAAATCGGCTACCACCGCGCTCACCGGAATCGGCCTCGAGCTGAAAGCCGTCATCGAGCAGCTGCGGGAACAGGTCCAGAATGTCGAATGAACGCACGCCCCGCCGCGGCGTCCTCCTGATCGTCGCCAGCCCGTCGGGCGCGGGCAAGACCAGCCTGTGCCGCCGTCTGATGGCCGACCACGGGGGCCTCGAGCTGTCGATCTCCATGACCACCCGCGGCATCCGTCCGGGCGAGGTCGCCGACCGCGACTATCACTTCGTCGACGACGCCGAGTTCCAGCGCATGGTCGACGCCGACGCCTTCCTCGAATGGGCCGACGTCCACGGCAGCCGCTACGGCAGCCCCCGCGCGCCCATCGACCGCGCCCTCGCCGAAGGCCGCGATGTGCTGTTCGACATCGACTGGCAGGGCGCGCGCGACATCGCCCGCAAATGCCCCGAAGACGCGGTCCGCGTCTTCATCCTGCCGCCCAGCCTGGAAGAGCTGCGCCGCCGCCTCGTCACCCGCTCGCAGGACGCCGAGGAGGTCATCGACCGCCGCATCGCCAACGCCAAGGGCGAGATCGAACACTGCGCCGAGTTCGACTACGTCTTCGTCAACGACGACTTCGACCGCTCCTACGCCGAACTGGCCCACATCTACCACGCCGAGCGCTCCAAGCGGTTCCGCA
The DNA here is from genome assembly GCF_035626535.1 of Brevundimonas sp. Classification (GTDB taxonomy): domain Bacteria; phylum Pseudomonadota; class Alphaproteobacteria; order Caulobacterales; family Caulobacteraceae; genus Brevundimonas. The sequence continues at coordinate 16,197 of NZ_DASPNO010000069.1, read as the reverse complement.
ACATCTGGGTGGAGAAATACAAGACGGCGCTGCTGAACGAGGCGGTGTAGGGACCGACAAACCGCATGCTGGCTCTTGAACCGGCCGTGACCCTCCCCATCTCCAACGCACTGTTTCAACAACGAAAGGAGGTGGTCGAATGTCTCATTGTCTCACGCCGCGCGCGGCACGGTCCATGAACGCGACCTCCCCTCTGGCGGGGGTTCGCGCCTGAGCCGAAGCCGTTCGCCGGCTGACAATGCGGGGCCGCCTCCTTCGGGAGGCGGCCCTTTTTTGTTTAAGGACCTCGCCCCTCGACGTGACCTGCAACCAACCGGCCGCTCGCAACTTTTGATCGGGCTGGCGGTGGAGGAAACCATGTTCGGGAAGAGCAGGGCGGAGGCCCTGGATCGGCTGGTCTACTGCAGCCGCGCCCGCGTCGACACGGCCTCGCTGCAGGTGATCTCCGAGCTTCTCGGCGTATCCCAGCGCAACAACGCTCGCGACGGCCTGACGGGCGCCCTGGCGGTCAACGACGGCTGGTTCCTGCAGGTGATCGAGGGCCCCGCTCCGGCCATCGACGCCCTGTTGCGCCGCCTAGCCGACGATCCTCGCCATGCCGAGCTCGAGGTGCTGTCGCGCCGGCCGGTGAGCGGGCGTCTGTTTCGCGACTGGTCGATGGTCGCGGCCCGGATCACCCCGGAGGTCGGGCCCCAGCTTCATCGCCTGATCGACGAATGCCGCACTTCGCCGGAAGCCGCGGTGGACGCGCTGCTGCGCATCGTCGCCGGCCGGAAAGCCAACATCGAAACGGCGGTCAGTTAGGCTGCGCTACTCCAGCGCCCTTGCCAGCCGCTGAAACCCCGCCAGATCGATGACTTCGGCCCGCGCGTCCGGTTCGATGCCGGCGGCCTCGCACAGGGCCGCCCCGCCCAGCGTCTTCAGACTGGAGCGCAGCATCTTGCGCCGCTGCCCGAAGGCCGCCGCCGTGACCCGCTCCAGCCGCTTCAGCATCTCCCTGTCCGGGCGGTCCGGTTTCGGGACCAGATGCACCACGGCGCTGGCCACCTTGGGCGGCGGGGTGAAGGCGGCGGCGGGCAGGTGCATGACCAGCCGCGTTTCGCACACGGCCTGGGCGATCACCGCCAGCCGGCCATAGGCCTCGTCGCCGGGCGCGGCCACGATGCGCTCGGCCACCTCCTTCTGGAACATCAGGGTCAGGGCGTGCGGCGTCCACGGCCCCGTCAGCCATTTGATCAGCAGGGCCGTACCGACGTTGTAGGGCAGGTTCGAAACCACATGCGCGGGCCCCTCAACCAGGCCGGCCTCGCGCACCTTCAGCGCGTCGCCCTCGACGATCTCCAGCCGCCCCGAGCCGTCGTCCAGCTCGGCCAGCAGCGGCAGGAATCTCGGATCCTTCTCGACCAGAACCACCTTGCCGGCGTCGCTCTCCAGCAGCGCCCGGGTCAGCCCGCCCGGCCCCGGCCCGACCTCGATCACCGCCCGTCCGTCGAACGGCCCGGCCAGCCGCGTGATCTTACGGGTGACGTTCAGGTCCAGCAGGAAATGCTGGCCGAAGCTCTTTTTCGCCGACAGACCGTGGGCGTCGAGGGACTGGCGCAGGGAGGGAAGGTCGGTCACCGGTCCCTCATACGCATTCCTCTCCCGCAGGGGGAGGGGGACCGCCGGCACGGCGGTGGAGGGGGCCTTGTCCAATCCGCGACCTCAAACCCTCGAGAACCCCGTCCAGATTTTGCAGCACCGCCCGCGCGGAAACCCGACGCACGGAAATCCCCTGCCGCTCCAGCCAGATGGCGCGCCTGCGATCCAGCAGCATCCTGTCCGGATCATCATGGCTGGCGCCGTCGATTTCCACGGCCAGCCGGGCCGCGTGGCAGAAGAAATCGAGAATCCATGGGCCGATTGGGCGAGAATGACTTCCGGCAAGGACATCCTGCGGTGCAGTTCCCTTGCGCGTTCGATGGTCAGGGCGGGCGCGTCCATGGCGCAGCTTATTGCTGTGTGGCGGACCGGCGAAAGGGCCTTCAACCGGAGATGGGACCAAGTCCCCCTCCACCATCCTTCGGATGGTCCCCCTCCCCCTGCGGGGGAGGACTAGCCGCTTCAGCGCCTCCGCGCCGCCGCCATCTCTCCCGCCAGCCGGACTGCGGCGATCAGGCTGTCCGCCCGCGCCACGCCCTTGCCGGCGATGTCGAAGCCGACGCCGTGGTCGGGCGAGGTGCGCACCACCGGCAGGCCCAAGGTCGCGTTGACCCCGCCCCAGAAGTCCAGCGTCTTGACCGGGATCAGCGCCTGGTCGTGGTACAGGCACAGAACGGCGTCGTAGCCGGTCCGGGCCTCCTCGTGGAACAGGGTGTCGGCGGGCAGGGGATCGGTGATCGCGATCCCCTCGCCGCGCAGGGCCGCCGCGGCAGGCGCAAGCACCTCGATCTCCTCCAGCCCCAGCGCCCCGGTTTCGCCGGCGTGGGGGTTCAGCGCCGCCAGCGCCAGCCGGGGCCGGGCGATGCCGAAGTCGCGCTGCATCGCCTCGTGCACGACCCGGGCCGTACGGTTGACACGGTCGGCGGTGACCAGCTCCGGGACCTGGGCCAGGGGGGAATGGATGGTCACCAGACAGGCGCGCAGGTCCTTTGCGGTCAGCATCATCACCGGCCCGCGCGCGCCCGTGAAAGGCGCATCGGCGGTCAGTTCGGCGATGAATTCCGTGTGGCCAGGGAAGCGGAATCCGGCGGCGTAGAGCGGGGCCTTGGCGATCGGGGCGGTGACGAGACCGGCGACCTCGCCGGCCATGGCCAGATTGACCGCCTGCTCGATCCAGTCGGCCACGGCGCCGGCGTTGGCGGCCTCGGGCCGGCCCGGCGCGACCGGCGCGGGCAGGGGAGAGTCCAGCACCGGCAGGGCCCGGGCGAACGCGCCGGCGGCGTCCGACGGCGCGCTGATCTCCTGCACCGGGACGCCGTGGGCGCGCATCAGGGCCGCGTCGCCGACGACGGCGAACGGCTGGGCGGCGTCCTTGAGGGCGCGCCAGGCGGCGGCGATGATCTCGGGTCCCACGCCCGCCGGCTCGCCCATGGTCAGGGCCAGCGGCGGGGCCGGCGTCACTGCTTGAACTCGATCAGGGCGTCCTCGCGCAGGTCGCGCATGTAGCGGCGGCCCAGGGTGGCGAGGTTCTGACGGAACAGCTGGTTCTCGACGGCCCGCGGATCGGGCGCCTCGGTGCCGCCGACGCGACGGCCGCAGACGCCGACGAGGTGCAGGCCCAGCGGCGTGCGGATCGGGGTACTGACCGAGCCGACCGGCGCCGCACGCGCGACCTGCTGGAACTGCGGGGCCAGGTTCTGCACGTCGGCCTCGCCGAGATCGGCGCCGAGCAGGCCCTGCTCGGACGTGGCGCGCTGGAGCATCGTCTCGCAGGTCAGCTGCGGCTGGAGGGCCTGAAGCCGCTGCGTCGCCGTCGCCACCTCCGCCTCGCTCGCCGTCTCCGGCAGTTCGATCATGACCTGCTTCAGCTGCACCAGGCTGGCGGCGGCCCCGTCCCGCTTGTCGCGCATGTAGATGATATACACGCCGCCCTCGACCGGGATCGGCCGCGACAGCTGGCCGACCTCGAGCTGGTCCATGGCCGCCTGCAGGGTCGGATTGACGGTGCCGGCTACCACCCAGCCGGCGTCGCCGCCGCGGGTCGCCGAAGGCGCGGCCGAGAACTGTTGCGCCACGGCCTGGAAGGGCGCGCCCTGCACCATCTGCTGGACCAGCTGGTTCGCGCCGTTCAGCGCCGCCTGCTGGCCGCCGACGCGGGCGGCCTCGATATAGATTTCGCCGATCAGGTACTGCTTCTTGGAGGCGGCCTCGGACATCTGGCGCATGGCGGCGTCGACCGCCCCCTTGCTGACCCGGGCCCGGCTCTGGAAGCGGCCGCCGACCAGTTGCTGCCAGCCGATCTGCGTACGCAGCTGCTCGCGCAGCGTCTGCGCGCGAATGCCGCCCGCCTCGAGGAACGAGAGATAGGCCTCCGGCGTCACACCCACTTCCTGAGCCATCGCGGCGATTTCTGCGTTCACCTCTTCGTCGGTGACCTTGAGGTCCTCGTAGTTGGCCAGCTCCTGGATCTGCAGACGCTCGTCGACGAGGGCGTTCAGGGCTTGCTGCTGGATGGCGGGAATATTCTCCGGCGTCGGCTGCACCTGGGTCATGGCGATCAGCAGCAGCATGCGCTGGCGCAGATCGAAGCCGGTGATGACGCTGTCGTTGACGGTGGCGAGGATGCCGTCGGCCATCTGGAATTGCGGGGCTGCGGCCGGCGCGGCCGGCGGAGCCTGCTCGGCGGCGGGGTTCAGCGTGCCAGCCGCCGCCGGTTCCTGTGGCGCCGTCTGGGCCACGGCCGATCCGGCCAGGAGGGCGGCGATCGCCACGCCCGTCAAGTAACGCTGAAAACGCATGTCAGTCCTGGTTCCTCAAGCAGCGCCGTCGGTTCGAGCCCGGTTCTGGCGACCTGCGCGCAACCGAAATCGCACGCCGGCCGGCGCCCGTCGCCCCGTCAATATCCTGTACCGCCGAAAGTGGCGAGGGTTAGGCGCACATAAGGGCCTTCCGACGGACCGGACGGCCTCACGCTGGTGTTATCCCGCCGCCAGCCGAATTCGAAACGGAAGCAGTCGTCGTCGAACAGGAGACCGATTTCCGACTGGACCAGATAGCCGGGGTCGGGCTGACCCGGGCGGGGCGTCCGCTCCAGGTCCGCGATGCCGGAGAAGGCCACGCCCCAGTTGCCGTACAGGAACTGCTGGCCCGCCAGCTGGAAGAATTCGTAGTTGCGGTTGTTCGGCCCGGCCAGCGGGTTGGAGCGGTCGAGTATGTAGCTGACCGTCGCCAGGTTCCGCCGTCCCCAGCGGCCGTCCACGGCCAGTTCGGCGCGCCGCACATTGCCGCTGGAGTCGATCGTCGCATGGCCCCATCCGCGGATGCGGTCGGACGGCGAGAAGTCGCCCTGGACCACCCAGTCGGACGTATCGGAGGCTAGGCCGGACGGGTCGTAGAGATCGGTCGGCGCATCCGGCACCGGAACGAGGAAGGCGGGCTCCTCGTCCGACCGGAAGCTGCGGCCGATGAACAGGCTGGCCTGCCGGCCGTTGTCCCAGCGCAGCGTCGTCCGCGCGCCGGTCGTGAAGCGCAGGCCACCCTCGTAGAGGTCGTAGCCGGGGAAGCGGTCGACGCGGAACAGCGAGCTTTCGTCCAGCTCGATCGTCTCGCTGTCCTCGTTAGGGATGCGCGGGTCGAGGTCGGGATCGGTCGAGATCGACAGCTGGGCCATCGGCTCGATGATCATGTCCGTCGCCCCGAAGCGCCGGATCAGGGGATAGCTGACGTCGACGCCGGCGGTAGCCCGGCCGCGCCCGATTTCCTCTTCGTCCAGCCCGAGCGCCGGGGGCAGGTCGGCGACGGAATAGAGATCGGCCCGCAGGTCGACGAACGGCTCCCAGCGCACGCCGATCGGCGAGATCATCGTCTTGCGCCAGTCGGCCTGGGCCGAGACGCGGCGGCTGTCCACGCCGGGCAGACCAAGCGTCGGCCCTCCCGGGATGGTCCCGGGCCGCAGCACCGGACTGCCGACGTAATCCTGTCGGGTGAGCGACACCGCCGACCCGCGCAGCCGCAGCCGGCCGCCGAGCACCGGGCCGTCCGGCTCCCAACGTGCCTCGACCAGCGGCGCGACGATCGGCAGGGCCCCGTCGTCCTCGAACTCGTTCAGCGCCGGCGTCACCGGATCGAACCGCGCCACCCGCAGGCTCTGCAGGGTGAAGGCGGCGACCGAGACGTAGGACCGGTCGGTCTGGTGCTCGGCGTAAAGCTGGCTGATCAGCCGCCGCTGGTCGCCGTAGTAGAGCCCGTTGTCCTGGTAGGGATCGCGCACGTCATAGCGGTCGAACAGCGTCTTGTCGGAGGTCCGTTCCGCCGTGAAGCCCCAGCGCCACGGACCCTCCGGATCGAACCGGCCGTGCCCGAGGAAATAGCTCCGGCTGGTGCGGTCGCCGAATTTGACGTTGCTCTCCGCGTCGCCGTCTCCGTCGAGATCGAAGTCGCCGAAATTGCGCTCGTAGGTGTAGCCGCCGCGCAGCACGACCGTTCCGTCCTCGAACCGGCGGCGCCATTGCAGGTTCAGCAGCGGCGCGACCCGGCTGTTGATCTGCGGACTGATCAGCCAGTCTTCGGACGGCGACACGACCTGCAGGTACGGAACCTCGAGGCTGAACCCGCGCCCCTCGTCGTAGCTGGGGATGGGCACGAGAAAGCCCGAGGCCCGCTCGACCGTCGGATCGGGGTGGGCGAACCAGGGCAGGTAGAAGACCGGGACGCCGCCGACCCGGAACACGGCGTTGCGGTACAGCACCGCGCGCAGGCTTTCGTCCTGAACCACCTTCTCCGCCTGAATGGCGATGCTGGGTTCCTTCGGATTCCCCTCGGCGTCGCAGATGGGGCAGGGCGTGAACAGGACGTAGTTCAGCTCGTTGACGTTCTCGCTGCGGCGCACCGCCGTGGCCGCCATCAGGCTGGCCCCGTTGCGGAAGCGGGTGGCGAAATCGACCGCCACGCCCGCCTTCAGGTCGGAGTCGAGCTCGAGGTGGCTGGCGAAGACCCTGTTTCCTTCAGGGTCGACGAACTCCACCCGGTCGTCGGCCGTCGCCACGCCGAGATTCAGATCATAGGTCAGACGGCCGGCGCGCAGGGTCGTGTTGCGGAAGCGGGCCAGCACGCGCTCGCTCTCGCCCCTGGCGGAGAGGACGTCGCCCTCCCGCGACACCGTCTCGGCGTCGAGATAGACGCCTTCCGGCGTCAGGCCGTCGGGCCCGGGCTGGCTTTCGGGAGCCGGGATCGTGGGGGTCTGTTGGGCCTGGGCGGCGCCGCTCCATGACGCCAGGGCCACGGCGGCCGCGCCGGCCAGAAGCCGGAGGCGCAGGGCTCCTGTTTCGACGCGGCGGTCACGCGGCATTCAGGCTCACTCGTGGAAGGCGGAGGGACGCGGGGGCTTCGCTTAGCCGTCTTCGGTATAGAACAGCAAGGTGAAGGCGGCGAGCGCCGTCAGCAAGGGCGGCAACCAGGCAGCCAGCCATGGCGGAATGACCTCGGCCGAGCCGAACGCCGACGCGGCCTGGTTGACGAAGAAGAAGCCGAAGCCGAGCACCACCGCCGCCAGGCTCATCCGCGCCAGATCGCCCAGCCGCATCAGCCGCAGCGAGAAGGCGGCGGCGAGGATCGACATGGCCGCGAACATCAGGGGCGTGGCCAGCAATTGCTGCAGCCTCAGCCGGTAGGCGGTGCTCGAGAACCCCGCCGCCTCGACCCGCGCGATCTGGCCCGGAAGCGACCAGAACGACGTCGACTGCGGCCGCGCGAAGCGTTCGAAAGCCTCGTCGTCGGCCAGGCTGGAGAGCAGGTCGAGGGTCTCGTACCGCACCGCCCGCTGACCGATCTGGGCGCCCACCGCGTCGACAAGCCGCCAGCGCCCGGCGCTCAGCGAGGCGGACGCCGCGTCGATCCGCTCGCGGAAGGTGCGATGGCCGTCGCCGTCGTTGGCGTAGATGAAGAAGGTCACGCCCAGCAGGCGGGCGTTGGCGCGGTCCTGCCGTTCGGCGCGGATGACCATCTGGCGCGTGTCGTCGCCCTCGCGGATCCACACGGCCCCCGAGGCTTCCGCCGAACCGGAGAGGCGGGTCCGCTCGCGCTGGAACAGGCCGTCCGCCGAGGCCGCCAGCGGGCCGAGCGCCGTCACCGTGATCATACCGAACAGGAAGGCCGCTCCCGCCGCCGGCAGCACGAACCGCCACGCCGACAGGCCGGCTGCGCGCATGGCGATCAGTTCGCTGCGCCGGTTCAGTCCCACGAAGGCGGCGAGGGTGCCGAACAGGAAGACGAACGGCAGCAACTGGATGATGACCTGCGGCGACTTCAGCAGCATCAGGCCGAGGATGCGCATCCCCGACAGGTCGACGTCCGATCCGATCCCGCGCGAGATTTCGACGAAGTCGATCAGCATGATCAGTGCGGCGATGACTCCCAGGGCGATGGCCAGCGAGCGCGCCTGCTCGACCAGCACATAGCGCTCGATCCGGCCCAGCCGGAGGCGCGAAGGAGGGGCGTCGGCGGCGCTCACGCCAGCCTCGCTTTCAGCCGTTCCCAGGCGGGCCAGACGCGGCGACGCCGGGGCTTCAGCGCGCGGAACAGCAGGCGCAGGGCGATGACCGTTCCGGCGATCGGCAGCAGGTACTGGAAGACGTTGAGCCAGCCGTTCCAGGCGCTTGCCGCCACCACGCCGTAGCCGACGATGCGGATGATCAGGAAGGCCCCCGCCACCCGGGCGATGCGCAGGCTGTAGCCGGTCCGGCTGAACTGGCCGCCAAGGATGGCCGACAGCGCCATGGCCATGGCCAGCAGGGCGTAGAGCGGCGCCGACAACCGGGAGTGCGCCTCCGCCCTCAGTTCGCCCGCGGAGCCGACGCGGTCCAGATCTCGCGGCGACGGATTGAGCAGCTGCGTCAGATACAGGTCGGATGGCTTGTAGCGGATCGTGTCGGTCACCTCGGAATACTGGCCAAGCGGCACGTCCTGACGGCCGAAGGAGAAATGCTCCAGCACCCCGCGGCTGGAATAACGCTGCCACGAGCCGTCGATGAGGGTCAGGATCGGCTCGCCGTCGATGCGGGAGAAGCGCGCCTCGGCTGCGTCCCAGGTGGTCACCCGGTCGCCTTCGGCCCGGTAGATGAAGATGTTCTTCAGCAGGCCGTTCTGCTCGATCTGCTGGACATAGACGGTCAGTCCCTCCGGCCCCTCGACGAAGCGTCCTTCCTCGACCAGCAGGGCGGCCAGGTCGGTGCGGACGGCGAACGCCTCGGCGCGCGCCTGCCGCTGCGCCCACGGCTGAAGAACCGTGGTGACCACCAGGGTCAGGAGAGCCGCGATGGCCGCGATGCGCACCGCGGGCCGAATCGCCGACCAGCGCGTGACGCCGGAGGCGAACACCGCCGTCAGCTCCTGCTCGCGCTGCAGCCGCGTCAGGGCGACAAGCGCCCCGACGAACAGGCCGATGGGCACGATCACCGCCAGAAGTTGAGGAACGGCGAGCAAGGTGAGCTTGACCATGACCCAGACGCTCTGTCCGCGCTCGACGATAACCTCCAGTTGATCGAGGCTCTGGCTCAGGATGCCGATTCCGGCCAGCGCGGCGCACGCTCCGACGACGGGTCGGGCGATCTGGCGGAAAAGATAGCCTTGAATCAGCGTCATAAACGGAGGAAATCGCCCGTTGCAGGCGGCGGCTGGAACGCCTCTAATACACATCCCCGCGCATCGGCGACAGGCGCCGCGCGTGACCCTTGTAAGCATGTCCGGGGCCTTCAAACCCGGCTGGAGTAGCCCATGAAGATCGAGTTCGTCGCGTCCGCCAAGGAAGCCGAGGTGCTGGCCGTACTGGTTCACGAGGGCCGCGCATTCGCCGGCAAGGGCGCCGATCTCGATACGGCGGCCTCCGGCGGCCTGAGCCGCGCCATGACCGCCAGCCGCTTCACCGGCGGCTCGAACAGCACCCTGGTCGTTCCGGCGCCGGCCGGCTGCGATGCGGGCGTGATCGTCCTGACGGGCGCGGGCGAGCCGGGCAAGTTCGACGATCTGGCGCTCGAGACCGCGGCCGGGGCCGCCTACCATGCCGTCAAGCTGTCGGGCGCGACGTCGCTGACCTTCGACGCCGCCCATCTGTCCGCCGACCAGGCCGGCCGCGCCGCCTTCGCGGCCCGTCTGGCCAGCTACCGCTTCCTGAAATACCGGACTACGCTGAAGCCCGAGAAGACGCCGTCGATCGAGACCATCAAGGTCGTCGCCGCCGACGTGAAGGCCGCCCAGGCCGCCTATGACAAGCTGTCGCCGGTGGCGGACGCCGTGGAGTTCTCGCGCGATCTGGTCAGCGAGCCGGCCAACGTCCTCTACCCCGAAGAGTTCGCCCGCCGGGTCAAGGCCCTGGAGAAGCTCGGTCTCGAGGTCGAGATTCTCGGCGAGAAGGAGCTCGAGAAGCTCGGCTTCCGCACCCTGCTGGCCGTCGGCCAGGGCAGCGTGCGCGAGAGTCAGGTCGCCATCATGAAGTGGAACGGCGGCATGAAGGGCGACCAGCCGATCGCCTTCGTCGGCAAGGGCGTGACCTTCGACACCGGCGGCATCTCGATCAAGCCGGCGGACGGCATGGAGGAGATGAAGTGGGACATGGGCGGTTCCGCCGCCGTGACCGGCCTGATGCACGCGCTGGCCGGCCGCAAGGCAAAGGTGAACGCCGTCGGCGTCATCGGCCTGGTCGAGAACATGCCCGACGGCAACGCCCAACGCCCCGGCGACGTGGTGATGTCCCTGTCCGGCCAGTCGGTCGAGGTGCTGAACACCGACGCCGAGGGCCGCCTCGTCCTCGCCGACTGCCTCTGGTACACCCAGGAGCGGTTCAAGCCGAAATTCATGCTCGATCTCGCCACCCTGACCGGGGCCATGATCGTCGCGCTCGGACTCGAATACGCCGGCGTGTTCTCGAACTCGGACGAGCTGGCGAACAACTTCCTCGCCGCCGCGCCCAAGGTCGGCGAGAACGCCTGGCGGATGCCGATTCCGGCCGCCTACGAGCGCCACATCGACAGCCCGATCGCCGACGTGAAGAACACCGGCAACGGCCGCGCCGGGGGTTCGATCACCGCCGCCCTGTTCCTGCAGCGCTTCACGAACGGCGTGCCGTGGGCCCACATCGACATCGCCCCGACCGCGTGGATCAAGGACAGCAAGAACCCCACGGTGCCGGACGGCGCCGTCGGCTGGGGCGTGCGCACCCTCGACCGGATGGTGGCGGATAGCTACGAAGCCTGAACCCCGGCGGGATGTTACACCAACTCCGGGTAGAGCTATTCTGACCACTCCAGAGTGACGTTCCCGACCAGTGAATGGTGAGTTCGGACAGGTCGACCAGAGTAGGAGGCCGCTTCAGTCCATCCAGCCTCGTCATCCCGAAAACGTTTCCACGGTTCTGATGAGCGACTTGCCGGAAATCTGGTTCTACCATCTCGAGCGCTCGACGCTCGATCAGGTGCTGCCCGGCCTGCTGGAGAAGACGCGCGAGCGGGGCTGGCGGGCCCTGGTCCGGGCCACCGATGAACGCCTGCTCGACGACGTCGACGAGCGTCTCTGGACCTATCGGGACGACAGCTTTCTCGCCCACGGCCGCGCGTCGGAGCCCGAGGCGGCGCGCCAGCCGATCCTGCTGACCCAGGCCGCGGAGAACTTGAACGGCGCTCAGGCGCTGTTCATCGTGGACGACGCAGAGCTTGGCGATACGAAAGGGTTCGATCGATGCTTCATCATCTTCGACGGCAGGGACGAGGCGGCGCTGGCAGCGGCCCGGGCGCGCTGGAAGACGCTGAAGGACGCCGGAGCCAACCTCGCTTACTGGCGGCAGTCGCCAGAGGGCCGCTGGGAAAAGGCGGCCTGATCGCGCTCGTCGCCCTGGCCGGGTGCGAGACCCCGGCCTCCGACGCGCCCGCCCCGCGCGCCGTGGAGAAGGCGCAGATGAGCCAGCCGGTGGGCTCTCCGCCGGTCAATCCGACGGCCGATCTCTGCCGCGCCGGTGAAATGCAATGGCTGGTCGGGAAACCGAAGACCGAAATCCCCGTTCCTGTCGAAGTGGTCAATCGCCGGGTGACCTGCACCACCTGCCCGGTGACCGAAGACTATTCGCCCCACCGCCTGAACATCTTCTTCAACGACCAGACGAACATCGTCGAACAGGTCCGTTGCGGCTGAAGATCGGAAAGGAACAGCGCCATGAAGCTCCATCTGCTCAGCCTCGCCGCCGCCGGCCTGCTGACCGCCGCCTGCGCCCCGGTCGAACCCATGCCGCCCGGCAACGGCCCGTCCCAGTGCAAGGCCGACCAGTATCAGCGCTTCATTGGCCGCCATCGCTCCGAATTGCCCCCGAAACCGGCTGACGAGAACTGGCGCGTCACCTGCACCACCTGTCCGGTGACGATGGACTACAGCCCAAGTCGGCTGAACATTTTCTACGAGCAGTCGACGGGCATAATCCGCGAGGTCAAATGCGGATGAGAGCCCTGATCCTTGCGACGGGCGCGCTGGCGCTTGCGTCGTGCGCGCCGGTCGCGGACACGCCCGTCGAACCCGGCCTTCGGCAGTGCGACGCCGAGGCCGCGCGTTCGCTGATCGGCTCTCACGTCGGGGCGGTCAGCTTTCCAGCGGGCGCCAATGTCCGCATCGTCTGCACGACCTGCCCGACCACCAAGGACCTGCGGCCCGACCGGCTCAACATCCGGTTCGATCAGGCCACGGGAATCATCAGGAGCGTAGATTGCGGCTGATCATCATTTCCCTCGCCACCGTCGTGGCGCTCGCCGCCTGCACCGAACAGGCTTCCCCGCCCCCGCCGGCTGATGACGCCGCTCCCGCGCCGGCGCCGGCGCCGGCGGAACCGCGTCCATCACCCCCGAGCGGCAATGACCCGGCCCCGCCTGCACCGGCCGATGAGTGTGGCGCCGCCGAGCGTCAGGACTGGATCGGCCGCGAACGGTCATCCTTGCCGTCCGAGCCCGCGGGCGCGGTCTGGCGCATCTATGAAACCGGCCAGCCCGTGACCATGGACTACAGCGCCAGCCGGCTGAACATCGAGATCGACCCGGACACCCAGAGGGTCGTCCGCCTCACCTGCGGCTGATCTTCAGCGGAGCTCGGTCTGGCGCTGCAGCCCGTAGAGGGCCTCGTCCATGTCCTCCGCCCGGGCCGCGACGACAGTCCGCGCGTCGGCCAGGGCGCGATTGTAGAACAACGGGCCGAGGTCACGCGCGATCTGGTCGAGGAGCAACTCCGCCTGCAGCGTGCCGATCTCGACCTCCAGCTCCTCGGCCAGCAGGGTCCGCAGGCGGGCGGCGGCCGCCTGACGGCCTTCCGGGGACAACTCGACGGGCTTGTTCACGCGACCTCCGCCAGGGCTTCCTCGGCCTGCATCCATGCGGCTTCGGCCGCCTCGAGATCGGCCTGCGTCTTCGCGCGCGCCCGGGTCAGTCCCTCCAGCGCCTTGGGATTGCTGACGGCGGCGTTGGCCAGATCGTCGTCGATCCGCGCCACCTCGGCCGCCAGCGCCGCCATCCGCTCCTCGGCCTTCTTCACCGCGTGGCGCAGCGTCGAGGGCGAGGGGCCGGAACTCTTTTTTGTGGCCCTATCGCTCGCGCCGCGGGCGCTCGCTGCTTGAGGGCCGGTTCCGGCGGTAGCCTCGGCCTTGATCTGGGACGGCTTGACCGCCGCCTGCCTGGCCCGGTCGAGGACGAATTTGGCGTAGTCGTCCATGTCTCCCTCGAAGGGCTTCACCGTGCCGTCCGCGGCCAGCCAGAGGCGGTCGGCGACCAGCTCCATCAGCGAGCGGTCGTGGGTGATCAGGATGACCGCGCCCGAATATTCGTTCAGCGCGTCCAGCAGGGCGCGGCGGCTGTCGATGTCGAGGTGGTTGGTCGGCTCGTCGAGGATCAGGACATGCGGCGCATCCATCGCCACCTGATTGAGCAACAGCCGCGCCCGCTCGCCGCCGGACAGGGAGGCGACGGTGGTTTCCTGCTTCTCGAAGGCCAGACCCCACTGGGCCAGCCGCGAACGCCGGCTGCTTTCCGACGCGTCCGGCATGGCGCGGCGGATGATCTCCAGCGGCGTGTCGGTCGGGTCCATGGCCTCGATCTGATGCTGGTGGAACCAGCCGACCTTCATCTTGCGGTCGCGGTGCAGTTCGCCGGTTTCGACGTTCAGGGCTCCGGCGATCATCTTGGCGAACGTCGACTTGCCCGCGCCGTTGACGCCCAGCAGGCCGATGCGGTCGTCGAGGTCCATACGCAGGTTCAGATTGCGCAGGATCGGCTTGCCCGGCTCGTAGCCGACATTGGCGCGCTCCAGACGGATCAGCGGCGGCGCCAGCGGGCGGGGCGGCGAGGGCAGGATGAAGGGCGCGACACGCTCCTCGATGGTGGTCGCCACCGGCTGCATCTTCGCCAGCCGCTTCATACGCGACTGGGCCTGCGCGGCCTTCGACGCCTTGGCCTTGAAGCGGTCCACGAAGGCCTGCAGGTGGGCCCGCTCGGCGTCCTGCCTGGCCTTGGCCGACAGCTGCAGCCGCGCCTTCTCGGCCCGCGCCTTTTCGAACTGGTCGTAGTTGCCGGTGTAGAGCGTCAGCGTCCGGTTCGCGAGGTGCAGGATGTGGGTGCAGACCTCGTTCAGCATCTCCCGGTCGTGCGAAATGATCAGCGCCGTGTGCGGATATTTCTTGAGCCGCGCCTCCAGCCACAGCGCCCCCTCGAGGTCGAGGTAGTTGGTCGGCTCGTCGAGCAGCAGCATGTCCGGTTCGGCGAACAGCGCCGCCGCCAGCGCCACCCGCATCCGCCAGCCGCCCGAGAACTCCGACATCGGCCGCTGCTGGTTTTCCTGGTCGAAGCCGAGGCCGACGAGGATTTCGGCGGCGCGCGCGGGGGCGGCGTCGGCGTCGATCTCGATCAGGCGCGTCCAGATCTCGCCCATCTCCTCGGGCTCGGCCGTTTCCAGCCGGGTCAGCAGGTCGTGCCGCTCGACGTCGGCCTCGAGAATGGTCTCCAGCACGCTCACAGGCGTCGCCGGGTGCTCCTGATCGACCGAGGCGATGCGCGCGGTCCTGGGCAGGCTGATCTCGTCGCCGCCGGCCGCCAGCTCGCCGAGGATCAGCTTGAAGAGGGTCGACTTGCCGATGCCGTTGCGGCCGACCAGCCCGACCTTGGCGCCGGGCGGCAGGCTGACGGAGGCGTCCTCGAGGAATTTGCGGCCCCAGGCGCTGAAGGTCAGGTCGGTGATCTGGAGCATGGGACGGTCGAGATTCTCGTGTCGCCCTCAAGCAGCGAGACGCCGCGCGTCGAGCGATAGGGCACAAAATGGGATGGTTGGAAACCGGGGAGGGCGCGTCTATAAGCCCGCGACCTTCAATCTCCCAACAAGAAGTCACTCCCATGACCGAACGTACGTTCTCGATCATCAAGCCTGACGCCACGCGCCGCAACCTGACCGGCGCGATCAACGCCGTGATCGAGGCCGCCGGCCTGCGCATCGTCGCCCAGCGCCGCGTCAAGCTGACCGAGGCCCAGGCGAAGAAATTCTACGAAGTTCACGCCGAGCGCCCGTTCTACGGCGAACTGGTGTCGCAGATGACGGCCGAGCCCGTCGTCGTGCAGGTGCTGGAAGGCGACAACGCCGTGGCCCGCTACCGCGAAGTCATGGGCGCCACCAACCCGAAGGACGCCGCCGACGGCACCATCCGCAAGCAGTTCGCCCTGTCGATCGGCGAGAACTCGGTCCACGGCTCGGACAGCCTCGAGAACGCGAAGATCGAGATCGAGCAGTTCTTCACGGAAGACCAGATCGTCGGCTGATTTGCCGCGATCCTGAAACAGAAGGGCCCCGGCGAGCGATCGCCGGGGCCTTTTGCCGGCTGCCTCGCCGTTACCAGATGCGGGCGCGGGCCTCAGGCGCGAGGTACTGCTCGTCGCCCGGCTCGACGCCGAAGGCCTCATACCAGGCGTCGATGTTCCGAACCGTGGCGCTGGCGCGGTAGGCGCCCGGCGCGTGCGGGTCGACGGTGACCTGCTGGCGAAGCGCTTCGTCGCGGATCTTGGTCCGCCACACCTGGGCCCAGCCGAGGAAGACCCGCTGGTCGCCGGTCAGACCGTTGATCACCGGGGCCGGCTGGCCGTTCAACGACATGTGGTAGGCGTCCAGCGCCAGCAGCAGGCCGCCCAGGTCGGCGATGTTCTCGCCCATGGTCAGGTCGCCGTTGACATTGACGCCTTCCAGCGGGCTGAGGGCCGAATACTGGGCGCCGAGAACCCTGGCCCGCTCCTCGAATTTGGCGGCGTCCTCGGCGGTCCACCAGTCGCGCAGGGCGCCGTCGCCGTCGGTCTTGCGGCCCTGGTCGTCGAAGCCGTGGGTGATCTCGTGACCGATCACGCCGCCGATGCCGCCGTAGTTGATGGCGGGATCGCCGTCGGGATCGAAGAACGGCGGCTGCAGGATCGCGGCCGGAAACACGATCTCGTTCTTCACCGAGGCGTAGTAGGCGTTCACCGTCTGGGGCGTCATGCCCCATTCCTCCTCGTCGACAGGGCCATC
>NZ_DASPNO010000068.1:0-14961 GCF_035626535.1 Brevundimonas sp. | reverse complement strand
GGAGGTCGATGGATGGCCTCTGCTTGCTCGCCGCGCGCTTCTGGCGGGGTTGAGGACGTCGCAGTCGCGGCGGCAG
This sequence comes from Brevundimonas sp., assembly GCF_035626535.1. GTDB lineage: Bacteria > Pseudomonadota > Alphaproteobacteria > Caulobacterales > Caulobacteraceae > Brevundimonas. The sequence continues at coordinate 14,885 of NZ_DASPNO010000068.1, read as the reverse complement.
GCCCCCCCGCGTCGGTCGTCGCAAGGCGGCCGCCGCGTGATCCGTCAAAGGCCCGAAGGCAGGGCCGCCAGTCGGAGGGCGTGTGGAAAACGGCCGCGCGGGACAGCCTGTCTCGTCGAAACGGTAACAACACAATAGCACCGGGCGAGGCCCGGCTGTCCCGCGCCCTCCCCATCCTTCCGTGGCTCCCGCCTCCGGAAGCCGAACACCCGTGTCTGGCGCCCGTGCCTGCGACCCGCTAATCCGACGGCCAACAACACTCAGGGAGAGACGCCATGACCCGGACCATCGCCTTCATCGGCCTCGGCAACATGGGCGGCGGCATGGCGGCCAATCAGGCGAAGGCCGGCCACAAGGTCCTAGCCTTCGACCTGTCGCAGGCCGCGCTCGACCGCGCCGCCGGACACGGCTGCACACCCGTCGGCTCCGTCGCCGAGGCCGTGAAGGACGCCGACGTCGTCATCACCATGCTCCCCGCCGGCCCGCACGTGCTCAAGGTCTACAGCGAACAGGTCATCGGCCACGCCCCGACCAGCGCCCTGTTGCTCGACTGCTCGACCATCGACGTCGACACCGCCCGAAAGGTCGCCGGCCTGGCCAAGGAGGCCGGCTACGCCTTCGCCGACGCCCCCGTCTCGGGCGGGACCATGGCCGCCGACGCCGGGACCCTGGCCTTCATGGTCGGCTGCGACGAGCCCGAGTTCGCCCGGATCGAGGCGGCGCTGGAGCCGATGAGCCGCGCCACCTTCCGCGCCGGCGACCACGGGGCGGGGCAGGCGGCCAAGATCTGCAACAACATGATTCTGGGCATCACCATGCTCGGCACCTGCGAGGCCATCGGCCTCGCCGAGAAGCTGGGCCTCGACCCGGTGAAGATGTTCGACATCGTCGCCAAGTCCTCGGGCCAGAGCTGGAGCGTCACCACCTATTATCCGTGGCCCGGCCCGGTGCCGACGGCGCCGTCGAACCGCAACTACGAAGGCGGGTTCGCCGCCGCCATGATGCTCAAGGACCTCAAGCTGGCCCAGGACGCTGCCGCCAAATCCGGCGCCACAACCCCGCTCGGCGCCCAGACCGAGGCCCTGTTCCAGATGTTCAACGGCCTCGGCTACGGCGGCCGCGACTTCTCGGCCATCCTGCAGATACTCCGCGGCAAGCTGGACGAGCTCCCCAAGGGCTGAGCACGAACTGACCTGAGAACCGTTATCAATTAGAAGGTTGCGACGATTTAACCGGCGCGGCTGATAGACTTTCGCCGGCCCGGGGCGCAAAACCCGGCCTGTCCACCACACCAGACGAGCCGCAGGTTTGTTCGACTACAAGGCCGCATTCCAGACCGCCGTTGAACAGGTCAAGAGCGAGGGGCGCTACCGCGTCTTCGCCGACCTGAAGCGCGTGCGCGGCGAGTTCCCCAAGGCCGTCCGCCGCCGCGCCGACGGCTCGGAGCAGGAGGTCGTGGTCTGGTGCTCGAACGACTACCTGGGCATGGGCCAGCATCCGGCGGTGCTCGAGGCCATGCAGGCGGAGATCGACGCGGCCGGCGCCGGCGCCGGCGGGACCCGCAACATCTCCGGCACGACCCGCTCGGCGGTCGACCTCGAGGCCGAGCTGGCCAGCTGGCACCAGAAGGAAGCCGCGCTCCTCTTCACCTCCGGCTACGTCGCCAACGAGGCGACCCTGACCACCCTGCAGCGCATCCTGCCGGGGTTGGTGGTCTTCTCCGATTCGCTGAACCACGCCTCGATGATCGCCGGCATCCGCAACGGCGGCTGCGAGCGGCACATCTTCGCGCACAATGACCTCGAACACCTTGAGGCCCTGCTGCGCGACGCGCCCGCCGACGCGCCCAAGCTGATCGCCTTCGAGAGCGTCTATTCGATGGACGGCGACATCGCCGACCTGACCGGCACGATCGCACTGGCCCGGAAGTACGGCGCCATGACCTACCTCGACGAGGTCCACGCCGTCGGCCTCTATGGCCCGACCGGCGCCGGGGTCGCCGAGCGCGACGGCCTGCTGGCCGGCATCGACATCGTCGAATGCACCCTCGGCAAGGCCATCGGCGTCATGGGCGGCTACATCGCCGCCGACGCCGTCATCGTCGATGCCGTGCGCAGCTGGGCCTCGGGCTTCATCTTCACCACCAGTCTTCCTCCTGCCTTGACGGCAGGGGCCCTGGCCTCGGTCCGCCACCTGAAGGCCCATCCGGAACTGCGCGACGCCCATCAGGAGCGCGCCGCCACCCTCAAGGCCCGCCTCGCCGCCGCCGGCATCCCGGTGCTGCCGTCCGAGAGCCACATCGTGCCGGTGCACGTCGGCGATCCTGTTCACTGCAAGATGATCTCGGACATGCTGCTCGAGGACCACGGCGTCTACGTCCAGCCGATCAACTACCCGACCGTGCCCAAGGGAACCGAGCGCCTGCGCTTCACCCCGTCGCCGAACCACACGGACGCCATGATGGACGACCTCGTCGCCGCCATGGACAAGCTCTGGACCCACTGCAACGTGGCGCGCCTCCCTGCCGTCGCCTGAGCCCGATCTGGGTCCTGATCTGGGCGAAGTCATCATCGAGATGACCCGCAACGGGCCTTACCTGAAGTGCTCGGCGGTCCACGTCGCGACCGGCCTCGAGGTCTCCGCCCTCGGTCCCGTCGCCGAACCCAGCGGCCTCGAACGCATCGCCCTCGCCAAGCTGAAACGGGCGCTGGCCACGCGCTGACCACAAGATGTTGTGGTTACCGACGCCCGGGCCTAAATGAAACGCCGCCAATTCCGGGGACCCGCAGTGACCGCCTTCACCCACGACGCCTATTTCTCGAAGTCCCTCGCCGAGGCCGACCCGGACATCTTCGGCGGCATCCAGGGCGAACTGCGCCGCCAGCAGGAGCAGATCGAGCTGATCGCGTCCGAGAACATCGTCTCGAAAGCGGTGCTCGAGGCGCAGGGCAGCGTCCTGACCAACAAATACGCCGAGGGCTATCCGGGGCGCCGCTATTATGGCGGCTGCGAATACGTCGACGTCACCGAGGACCTGGCCCGCAGCCGGGCGAGGCAACTCTTCAACTGCGCCTTCGCCAACGTCCAGCCGCACTCCGGCGCCCAGGCCAACCAGGCCGTCTTCCAGGCTCTGCTGACCCCGGGCGACACCTTCCTCGGCATGGACCTGGCCTGCGGCGGCCACCTGACCCACGGCTCGCCCGCCAACCAGTCCGGCAAATGGTTCCGGCCGGTGACCTACAAGGTTCGCGAGGACGACCACCTGATCGACTACGACCACGTCGCCCGGATGGCCGAGCAGGAGAAACCGAAGCTGATCCTCGCCGGCGCCTCGGCCTACAGCCGCCACATCGACTTCAAACGCTTCCGCGAGATCGCCGATAGCGTCGGGGCATACCTGATGGTCGACATGGCCCACTACGCCGGCCTGGTCGCCGGCGGCGTCTATCCCGACCCGCTGCCGCACGCCCACGTCGTCACCACCACCACCCACAAGACCCTGCGCGGCCCGCGCGGCGGCATGGTGCTGTCGAATGACGTCGAACTCGGCAAGAAGATCAACTCGGCCGTCTTCCCCGGCCTGCAGGGCGGCCCGCTCGAGCACGTCATCGCCGCCAAGGCCGTGGCCTTCGGCGAGGCGCTGAAACCGGAGTTCAAGACCTACGCCCGCCAGGTCGTGGACAACGCCCGGGCCCTCGCCGCCGTGCTGATCGAGCGCGGCGCGGCCATCGTCTCGGGCGGCACCGACAGCCATCTGATGCTGGTCGACCTCAGGCCCAAGGGCGTCACCGGCAAGGCCACCGAGGCCGCCCTCGAACACGCCCTGATGACCTGCAACAAGAACGGCGTGCCGTTCGACACCGCGCCCTTCACCGTCACCTCCGGCGTCCGCCTCGGCACCCCCGCCGGCACCACCCGCGGCTTTGGCGTCGCCGAATTCCAGCAGGTCGGCCACTGGATCGCCGACGTCATCGACTCGATGCAGGGCACGGACGAGGCCGACGCCGCGGTGTCGCAGCGCGTCGCCGGCGAGGTGCGCGAGCTGACGCGCCGCTTCCCCATCTACGGATGATCCGCCGATGAAATGCCCCTTCTGCGGAAATCCGGACACCCAGGTGAAGGACAGCCGCCCGTCGGACGACGGCGCCGCCATCCGCCGCCGCCGGTCCTGCCCGCAGTGCAGCGGGCGTTTCACGACGTTCGAGCGCGTTCAGCTGCGCGAGCTGATGATCCTCAAGCGTAACGGCCGCCGCACGCCCTTCGACCGCGACAAGCTGGAGCGGTCGCTGGCGGTGGCCCTGCGCAAGCGCCCGGTCCAGCCCGAGCAGATCGAACAGCTGGTCAGCCGCATCACCCGTCAGCTGGAAAGCCTCGGCGAAACCGAGATCCCGTCCTCGACCGTCGGCGACTTCATCATGAAGGCTCTGAAGTCGGTCGATGAGGTCGCCTACGTCCGATACGCCTCGGTCTACAAGGACTTCCGCCACACCAACGACTTCGCCAAATTCCTAGGCGACGAGGGTCTGGACGACGAGCGGAGCTGATGCGCCCGCGCGTCACCCTGAAGCTGGCCACCTCCCTCGACGGCCGGATCGCGACCGCGGCCGGCGAGAGCCAGTGGATCACCGGCGAGACCGCCCGCGCGGAGGGCCACCGCCTGCGGGCGTCCCATGACGCTATCCTGATCGGCGTCGGCACGGCCATCGCCGACGACCCCCTGCTGACCGTCCGCCAGCCGGGACTGGAAGACCGCCAGCCGGTCCGCATCGTTATGGACAGCCGCCAGCGCCTGGACCCTGGTTCAAAACTGGTCCGCTCGGCCCACGAGTCGCCCGTGATCGTCGTAACCGTCCAGCTGCCCTCGCCGGCGCTGATCCGGGCCGGGGTCGAGGTCCTCCAGGTTCACGCCGGCCGGGACGGCCGGGTCTCGCTGAATCACGCCCTGACGGCGCTGCGGGCCAAGGGCGTCGTCTCCCTGCTGGTCGAGGGGGGCGGGGATGTCGCGGCCAGCTTCCTGCGCGGCGACGTCGTCGACCGGATCGAATGGTTCCGCGCTCCCATCCTGCTCGGCTCGGAGGGACGTCCGGGTGTCGGCTCGCTCGCCGCCGAGGAGCTGGGGCAGGCGCGCCGCTTCCGGCGCCTTGCGGCCGAGCCTTGCGGTGACGACCTGTGGGAGCGCTACGAGAGGCTCTGAATGTTCACAGGCATCGTCACAGACATCGGACGGGTTCGCTCGGTGCGGCAAACCGAGCGCGATCGGCGCTACGAGATCGAGACCGCGTGGGACACGGCCGGCATCGACCTCGGAGCCTCGATCAGCCATGCCGGCTGCTGCCTGACGGTGACGGAGAAGGGGCCCGGCTGGTTCGCCGTCGAGGTGTCGGGCGAGACGCTGTCGAAGACCAGTCTGGGCGACTGGACCGAGGGTCACAGGGTCAATCTCGAACGCGCCGCCAAGCTCGGCGACGAACTGGGCGGCCACATCGTCTCGGGCCATGTGGACGGGCTGGGCCGGGTTGTGGCGATCGAGCCCGAGGGCGGCTCGCACCGGGTCCATATCGAGGCGCCGGCGCCGCTGCACCGCTACATCGCCCCGAAAGGGTCCGTCACCGTCGATGGGGTCTCGCTCACCGTGAACTCGGTCGAGGGCAGCCGTTTCGAGGTGAACATCATCCCGCACACTCGGGAAGCCACCACGCTGGGGAGCCTGAATCCCGGCGATGCGGTCAATCTCGAGATCGACATGCTGGCGCGATACCTCGCGCGGTGGCAGGAGACGGCGTGATGCAACTGGCCGCGAACATGAACGACAGCCCGATCAGTCCTATCGAGGACATTCTCGAGGACGCCCGCAACGGCAAGCCCTACATCCTCGTCGACGCCGAGGACCGCGAGAACGAGGGCGACGTCATCATCCCGGCCCAGTTCGCCACGCCCGATCAGATCAATTTCATGGCCCGCCACGCCCGCGGTCTGATCTGTCTCGCCATCACCGCCGAGCGGGCCCGCCAGCTGCGCCTGCCGCCGATGTCGGCCGAGAACCGCGAGAGCATGGGCACCGCCTTCACCGTCTCCATCGAGGCGAAGGAAGGGGTCACCACGGGCATCTCCGCCGCCGACCGCGCCCGCACGGTGCAGGTCGCCGCCGACCCGACCCGCGGCGCCGACGACATCGTCTCTCCCGGCCACGTCTTCCCGCTGGTCGCCCGCGACGGCGGCGTGCTGGTCCGTACCGGCCACACTGAAGCGGCGGTCGACATCTCGCGTATGGCCGGCCTGACCCCCGCCGGCGTCATCTGCGAGATCATGAACGAAGACGGCACCATGGCCCGGATGCCGGACCTGGTCGCCTTCGCCCAGCTGCACGGTCTGAAGATAGGCACGATCGCCGACCTGATCGCCTACCGCCGCCGGACCGAGCGTCTGGTCGAGCGGGTCATGGATACGCCGTTCGAAAGCATCCACGGCGGGCCGTTCCGGCTGATGCTGTATCGCAACGCCATTGAGGGCGTCGAACATGTGGCCCTGGTGAAGGGCGAGATCGAGCCGGGCAAGCCCACCCTGGTGCGTATGCACCAGGTCGATTTCGCCGCCGATCTGCTCGGCCACGTCGAGGCGCGACAGGACTATGTGCCGCGGGCCCTGAAGGCGATCAGCGGCCACCCGGGGGCGGGCGTCACCGTCTTCCTGCGCGATCCCGAGCTTCATGGACTGGCCGAGCGTCTGGCCGGCGTTGAAAAGCCCAAGGCGGTCGACCGCTCCATCCGCAACTACGGCGTCGGTGCGCAGATCCTGCTCGATCTGGGGGTCCGCGACATGATCGTGATGAGCTCCACGCGCCCCAATCCCACCGCGCTGGAAGGCTACGGCCTGCGCATCGTCGGCTGGCGCGACATGGACGGAGAAGAACAATCGTGAGCGAGCCGTATCGCGTCCTAATCGTCGAGGCGCGCTTCTACGACGATCTGGCCGATGCCCTGCTGGAAGGGGCGAAGGACGCCCTGCGCGCCCAGGGCGCCGAGTTCGACGTCGTCTCCGTGCCGGGCGCGCTTGAGATCCCGACCGCCATCGCCCTGGCCGAGGAGGCAGGCCGTTTTCCGACCGCGCCGCGCTATGACGGCTACGTGGCGCTGGGCTGCGTCATTCGCGGCGAGACCTATCATTTCGAGATCGTCTCCGATCAGTCGGCGGCGGGCATCACCCAGCTCGGTCTCAAGGGCGTGGTCGTCGGCAACGGCATCCTGACCACCGAGGACGAAGATCAGGCCTGGGCCCGGGCGCGGATCAGCGAGGGCGACAAGGGCGGCGGCGCCGCGCGCGCCTGTCTCGACCTCATTGCCTTGCGCAAGCGGCTGCGCGTAGGACTGGCGTCGTGACCGAACCCGCCAGCCTCCAGTCCGTGCTCGAGCAACTCGCCCAGGCCGAAAAGCAGCGCGCCGAGCCGCAGCTGACCAGCAAGCAGCGCCGCGCCCGAACCGTGGCGCGCCTCGCCGCCGTCCAGGCCCTGTACCAGATGGAGCTGGCCGGGGAGGGCGTGGAGACCGTCATTACCGAATTCTCCAACCACCGGTTCGACGCCGACATCGAGGGCGAGCCGCTGGCCGAGGCGGACGAGGCGTATTTCGCCGAGATCGTGCGCGGCGTGGTCGAGGGCCAGCGCGACATCGACGGGTCGATCAAGGCGCGCCTGGCCTCCAACTGGCGGCTGGAGCGGCTCGACTCGACCCTGCGGGCCTTGCTGCGCGCCGGCGCCTGGGAGTTGCGCGAGCGGCAGGACGTGCCGAAGGAGATCGTGATCGACGAATACGTCGAGCTGGCCAAGGCCTTCTTCGACGACGCCGAGGCGAAATTTGTCAACGCCGCGCTGGATGGCGTGGCCCGGGACGCCCGCGCCACCTGATGGCCGCGGTCGACGTCGCCGGCGAATTCGAGACCATCCGGCGCCTGTTCGCGCCCCTCGCTCACCCGGAGTGGGGCAGGGGGCTGAAGGATGACGTGGCCGTCGTGCCCTCGAAGACCGGGCACGATCTGGTCCTGACCAAGGACGCCATCGTCGAGGGCGTTCATTTCCTGCCCACCGATCCGCTCGACACCGTCGCCCGCAAGCTGCTGCGGGTGAACCTGTCCGATCTGGCCGCCAAGGGCGCCGAGCCGTTCGGCTATCTGCTGGCCTGCCACTGGTCGGAGCGCTGCGGCTGGCCCGAGCGGATGACTTTCGTCGATGGCCTGCGAGCGGACCAGAAGGCCTTCGGCGTCGCCCTGCTGGGCGGCGACACCGTCGTCACGCCGGGGCCGGCGAGCTTCTCGATGACCCTGCTCGGCTGGACACCCAAGGGCCGGATAGTCGGACGCGCAGGCGCCCGGCCGGGCAATCTGGTTTTCGTCACCGGTTCGATCGGCGACGGCTGGCTGGGCCTGCAGGCGGCGCAGGGAAAGTTGAGCCTGGAGCCGGACCGGATCGCGACCCTGATCGAACAGTATCGGGCCCCGACGCCCCGGGTGGAATTCGCCAGCGCGATACGCGATTTCGCCAGCGCCTCGATCGATGTCTCGGACGGCCTGATCGCCGACCTCGGGCACTTGGCGGATGCGGGCGGAGTGCGAATCGAGATCGATCTGGAGGTCACGCCCCGCTCCGCTGCGGGCCAGGCGTGGTTCGACGGCCGGGTGGATGAGCAGGCCGCTCTGGAACGCCTCGTCACCGGCGGCGACGATTATGAGATCGCCTTCACCGCCCGTCCCGCCGACGAAGCCGCCCTGCGCCGGGAGGCCGAGCGGCGCCGCCTGCGTCTCACCCGGATCGGCCGGGTCGTGGCGGGGGAGGGGGTGGTCGCCCGCTTCGCCGGCCAGCCGATCCCGATTGACCGTCCCGGCTTCACCCACGGCTGACAACGAAATCTCAAGGCGTGTGCGGCACTCTCGGATCCATGCGCCGCCGTGACCTGATCGCCGCCACCATCGCCCTCCCTGTCGCCGCAGCGGCTCCGGGCGCCAAGGCCGACGACAGACCCACGCCCGGGGCCAGCCTCGGGATCGCAGGCGTGGGCCTGCCGATCATCTCCGGCGGCCGGATCCGCAACTACGTCTTCGTTTCGCTGCGCCTGCATCTCGGCGGCTCGGCGACGCCCGAATCGATGCGGCCGAAGGAGGCCTGGCTGCGCGACGCCCTGGTGCGCGCGGGCCATCGGACGCCCTTCGTGGTCGAGAACGACTGGACCCGCGTCGACACGGCCGCCTTGTCCGCCAGCCTGATGCGCTCGGCCGTCCCGATCGCCGGGCGCGGGGCCGTTACCCGGGTCGAGGTCATCAGCCAGGCGCCGCGACGGCGCACCGGTGTCCGGGCCGGCTGATCCCCGTTCACCAATCCTGTTGCGTCGCCCCGGCGCATTTGGCACGTTTCCGCCGCATTTCCCCAAGGGCGCAGACTCGCGTCCGGTGCGCACGGGGGGACCGGAAGGCGGACAGAGGCGAATAACGCCCGCCGCGCCAAGGGTCCGGGCGCCTCTAGAAACACAGGGTTTGGAAACGCCATGAATAATCTTCTGTGGCTTGTCATCGCCGCAGGCGCGCTGGGGGTCCTTTACGGACTGGTCCAGACCGCCTCGCTGATGAAGGCCTCGACCGGCAACGACAAGATGCGCGAGATCGCCGCCGCGATCCAGGAAGGCGCCTCGGCCTATCTGCGGCGGCAGTACACGACCATCGCCATGGTCGGCGTCGTCATCCTGATCGCCGCCTGGTTCCTGATCGGCCAGTGGGCCGCCCTCGGCTTCGTGATCGGCGCGGTCCTGTCGGGCCTGGCCGGTTTCGCCGGCATGCTGATCTCGGTCCGCGCCAACGTTCGCACGGCCCAGGCCGCGTCCGAGAGCCTGTCGAAGGGTCTGGATCTGGCGTTCCGCTCGGGCGCCATCACCGGCATGTTCGTCGCCGGCGGCGCCCTGCTCGGCGTGGCGGGCTACTACGCCCTCCTGACCGAGGGCATGGGCTTCGAGAGCACCAGCCGCGAGGTCATCGACGGTCTCGTCGCCCTCGGCTTCGGCGCCTCGCTGATCTCCATCTTCGCCCGTCTCGGCGGCGGCATCTTCACCAAGGGCGCCGACGTCGGCGGCGACATGGTGGGCAAGGTCGAGGCCGGCATTCCGGAGGATGACCCCCGAAACGCGGCGACCATCGCCGACAACGTGGGCGACAACGTCGGCGACTGCGCCGGCATGGCCGCCGACCTGTTCGAGACCTATGCGGTGACCACGGTCGCCACCATGGTGCTGGCCGCGATCTTCTTCCGGGACCTGCCCTATGTCGAAACCATGATGCTCCTGCCGCTGGCGATCTGCGGCGTCTGCATCGTCACCTCGATCATCGGCAGCTTCTTCGTCCGTCTCGGCAAGAAGCAGAACATCATGGGCGCCCTGTACCAGGGTCTCATCGTCACGGGCGTACTGTCCATCGGCGCCCTGTGGCTGGTCATCAACCAGATGCTGCCGGACAACGCCGTCGTCACCCCGATCGGCGGAGATCCTATCACCGCCATGAACCTGTTCTGGTCCGGCCTCGTCGGCCTGATCGTCACTGCGGCGATCGTCGTGATCACCGAATACTACACGGGCTCCAACTTCCGGCCGGTGCGTTCGGTCGCCAACGCCTCGGTTTCGGGCCACGGCACCAACGTAATCCAGGGTCTGGCCGTCTCGCTCGAGGCGACCGCCCTGCCGGCCCTGACCATCATCGTCGGCATCATCGCCAGCTTCCAGCTGGCGGGACTGTTCGGCATCGCCATCGCCACCACCACCATGCTCGGCGTCGCCGGGATGATCGTGGCGCTGGACGCCTTCGGACCGGTCACCGACAACGCCGGCGGCATCGCCGAGATGGCGGGTCTTCCCTCGGAAGTCCGCCACTCGACCGACGCCCTCGACGCGGTCGGCAACACCACCAAGGCCGTGACCAAGGGCTACGCCATCGGTTCGGCGGGGCTCGGAGCGCTGGTGCTGTTCGCGGCCTACACCTCGGACCTGCAGTACTTCTCGGCCAATCCCGAGGCGTATCCGTTCTTCGCCAACATGGGTCCGATCGCCTTCGATCTGACCAATCCCTACGTCGTCGTCGGGCTGCTGTTCGGCGGTTTGCTGCCGTTCCTGTTCGGCGGCATGTCGATGATGGCGGTGGGCCGGGCGGCCGAATCGGTCGTCGCCGAGGTGCGTCGCCAGTTCCGAGAGAACCCCGGCATCATGACCTACGAGGTCAAGCCGGAGTACGGCCGGGCCGTTGATATCCTGACCAAGGCGGCGATCCGCGAGATGATCGTGCCGTCGCTGCTGCCGGTGCTGTCGCCGATCGTGCTGTTCGTGGCTATCCTGTTCCTGTCGGACAAGGCGGACGCGTTCGCCTCGCTCGGCGCCATGCTGATGGGCGTGATCGTGACCGGCCTGTTCGTGGCCATTTCCATGACCTCGGGCGGCGGGGCCTGGGACAACGCGAAGAAGGTGATCGAGGAAGGCTTCACCGATCGCAACGGCGTCGTCCACGGCAAGGGCTCCGAGGCCCACAAGGCCGCGGTGACCGGCGACACGGTCGGCGATCCCTACAAGGACACTTCCGGCCCGGCAGTGAACCCGATGATCAAGATCACCAACATCGTGGCCCTGCTGCTGCTGGCGGTGCTGGCGAGCGGAAAGATCTTCTGACGCCTGTGTCCGCCGCGTCCTCCCGGGCGCGGCGGACCGCAACGAAAGACGCCCCGGAGAGCGATCTCCGGGGCGTTCTCGTGTTTGACGATGCGCGGCGTGGTTCTAGTCGGGACGGCGCTGGCCGGGCACGTCCTCGTCGGTGCGCGGCAGCTGGCCACGGCCGACGTTGCCGAGCAGCTGCTCAAGGATGGTCAACTGACGCCCGCGGGTCGGGGTCTCGCGATCGTTCATGGCGATCCGCTGGCCGTCGTCCAGGCCGAGGGTGCGGACTTCGGCGACCTGGCCGGCGTCGTTGAAGCTGATCTCGGTCACCGTCCGCTGCGTCACCTGCGGCCGGTTATAGGTGTATTTCTCGGTCACCTGGCTGATGTAGTACCAGATGTTGTCGCGCTCGAAGGTCGAGGTCGTCGACGGCGTGCCCAGCTTGGTCAGCACCGTCTGCTTGGTGTCGGTTCCCGCCACGATGTCAGCCGGCTTGGCGTCGATGGCCTGGAAGCCGTTCTGGCCCACGACGGGGGCGCAGGCCGCGGTCAGCGCGGCGGCCGAGAGAGCAGCGAAGAGGAGCTTGGTACGGAGCATGGACGGCGCCTGCGAGAGAACAAGGTCTTTGACCTAACCGGACCCGAGCCTTAGTTCAACGGCGCGGCGGAAAAGGGGCCGCATGATCATGCTTCAGAATCTCTTCCGAACCCGTCCCCGCGAACGTCTGGGCCAGCCCCTGTATGAACTGGCGGTGCGGCAGGCCCGCGACCCCGCCTTCTACACGACGCTGGGCGTCGCCGACCGGATCGACGCCCGCTTCGAACTCTACACGCTGCACGTGCTGCTGCTGGTCATGCGGCTGCGCGATGAGGGCGAGCGCGGGGCCGACGCGGCGCAAGCCCTGTTCGACACCTATGTGTCAGCGCTGGATCACGCGCTCCGGGAGCTCGGCGTGGGCGACATTTCGGTGGGCAAGAAGATGCGCAAGCTGGGTGAGGCCATGTACGGCCGCATGACCGCCTATGAACCGCCCCTCCGGGAGGGAGACGCGGCGACTCTGGCCGCCGGCCTGGCCCGCAATGTCTTCGAGAGCGACGAACCGGCGGACGGCGACGCGCTGGCGGCCTACGCCCTGGCCAGTCGCGCCCGGCTGGCGGCGCAGGACTTCGCGAGCGTGACTTCGAGCCCCGACTGGGCGGAGATCAGATCATGAGCGGCCCGGACCTTCCGTACAGCGAGCCGGTTCGGCTGCATCAGGTCGGGGCCGGCGTGACCCGGCGGCTGGAACCTGACGCCGCGGCCCGAGCCCGGATCGCCCGGGCGTTGGACCTCGCCTCTCTCGCTTCCTTCGTCGCCGAGATGACGCTCGCGCCGGCGCCCGGCGGCTGGCGACTGTCGGGACGGGTGAAGGCCAGCCTCGCCCAGACTTGCGGCATCACCCTCGACCCTCTTCCGGTGGAGATCGATGCGCCATTCACCATCGCGCTCGCCGAAGCGGCGGAAGACGCCTCCGACGAAATCGTCATCACACTGGACGACGAATCGCCTGATCCGATCGAGGGCGGGCAGGTCGATCTCGGACAGTATGCCGTCGAACAACTGGCCCTGCGGCTCGATCCCTTCCCCCGCAAGCCCGGGGCGGAGTTCGTTCAGCCACCCGAGCCGACCGAAATCTCGCCCTTCGCCGTTCTGAAGCAACTGCGGCCGTCCGACGACGGTTGACGCAACGGCGGCGCGGTTGCATCCCCCCGGTGCGGCGCTATCGTCGCCCCAGACGAGCGCCGGGCTGACGGCGCGACGGAGTCGAAACGGCTTGTCTTCCCCAGTTCTGATTTCGCTCGACGCCATGGGCGGGGATCATGGCCCGCCGGTCGTGGTGGCGGGGGTGCGCGACTACCGCAGGCGCCATGGCGGCGAGGGCGTGCGGTTTCTGCTCCACGGCGACGAGGCGGCGATCCGCGCTGAGATGGCGAAATGCGCCCTGGCCGAGGACGTCTGCCAGGTGCGGCACACCGACAAGGTCGTGGCCATGGACGAGAAGCCGGCCCAGGCGATGCGGCGCGGCAAGGGTTCGAGCCTGTGGAACGCCATCGAGGCGGTGAAGACAGGCGAGGCCGGCGCCGTCGTCTCAGCGGGCAACACCGGCGCCCTGATGGCCATCTCCAAGCTGATTCTGCGGATGTCGGCGCACGGGCTTGAGCGTCCGGCCATCGTGGCCAGCTGGCCGACGCTGCGCGGGATCACCGCGGTGCTGGACGTGGGGGCCAATATCGAAAGCGACGCCGAGCAACTGGTCGAGTTCGCCATCATGGGCGAGGCCTTCCATACAGCTGTGCACGGCGGCGGCCGGGCGACCATCGGCCTGCTGAACGTCGGCTCCGAGGACATGAAGGGTCACGAGGAGGTCCGCGAGGCCGCCCGTATCCTGCGGGAAGGCGGACTGGGCCTCGACTACAAGGGTTTCGTCGAGGGCGACGACATCGCCAAGGGGACCGTCGACGTAGTCGTCACCGACGGCTTCACCGGCAACATCGCGCTGAAGACCGCCGAGGGCGTCGCGCGGTTCATCTCTGCGCTGATGAAGGAGGCGCTGACCTCCAGCGTGCCGGCCAAGGCAGGCGCCCTGCTGGCCCTGCCGGCGCTGCGGCGGATGCGCCAGAAGATCGATCCCAGCGCCGTCAACGGCGGTCCGCTGCTCGGGTTGAACGGCATCGTGGTCAAGAGCCACGGCGGTGCCGACGCCAAGGGCTACGGAAATGCGATCCGTATCGCTGTCGAACTGGCGCGGAGCGACTATCTGAAGAAGGTCAGCGACAGCCTGAACCGGCTAACTGTCGTCCTTGAACAGCCGGCCGCGCAGGATGCGGCCATGGAGACTCCCCAGTGAGCGTCATTCGCAGCGCCGTGACCGGCGTCGGCTCCTTTCTGCCGGAACAGGTCGTCACCAATGCGGATCTGGCGAAGATCGTCGACACCTCGGACGAGTGGATCGTCGAGCGCACCGGCATCCGCCAGCGGCACAAGGCGCGCGACGACCAGCCGACCAGCGACCTGGCGGTGGAGGCGTCGAAGCGGGCCCTGCGCGACGCCGGCCGGACGGCCGCCGACGTCGATCTGATCGTGGTGGCGACGACGACGCCCGACATGACCTTTCCGTCGGTGGCCTCGATCGTCCAGCGCAAGATGGGCATTCCGACCTGCATCGCCTTCGACGTC
>NZ_DASPNO010000067.1:0-64300 GCF_035626535.1 Brevundimonas sp. | reverse complement strand
TGTCGGTGCGCGGGACGTAGGCCTCGGGCTGATAGTAGTCGTAGTAGCTGACGAAATACTCGACGGCGTTGTCGGGGAAGAAGGACTTGAACTCGCTGTAGAGCTGGGCCGCCAGCGTCTTGTTGTGGGCGAGGATCAGGGCGGGGCGCTGGGTGGCCTCGATGACCTTGGCCATGGTGAAGGTCTTGCCCGAGCCGGTGACGCCGAGCAGGACCTGGTCGCGCTCGCCCGCATTGGCCGTGGCGACGAGCTCGGCGATGGCCGAGGGCTGGTCGCCGGCGGGGGTGTATTTCGTCTCGAGCCGGAAGGGGATGTGCTTGCGGCCGGCCGGCCGTTCGGGGCGGTGCGGGGTCCAGTCGCTGGGCGCGCCGGGGGCCTCCTCCGGCGTCAGGCGCGGGCCGGTGACGGGCGCGAACATCGGCATCCGGTTCTTCGCCGCAGCCGGGTCGAAGAGGAACGGCGCGGGCGCCTCGGCGAGACCCGCGCCTTGGCCGGGGACGTGGACGGGCTTGCCGGATTTGCTGGGAGAACGGGCCATGAACGCAATCTAGGGGGTGGGAGGCGGCAGCGCCATAACGTGCGCGCTCCGCAGGGGATGCGGCGGGCCGGCTGCTGACAGCAGGGTGGCGGCAGGACGCGAACCTCTGGCGCCTGGGCGTTCCGGTGGTAGTCTGCCGCCTCAACCGGGGGAACCGCATGAACTGGATGAACATCGCGCGCGTGGCCAAGGTCGTGGCGCTGCTGGCCTTCGTGCTGCCGTGGCTGGTGGTGTCGTGCAACGGCACGCCGCTTGCGGAGGCCTCGGGCCTGGACCTGGTGACCGGCGGGGTCAAGGCGATGAACCAGGAGGTGTCGGAGAACCGCGATCCGCAGTGGTGGGCCATCGGCGCGCTGGCGCTGATCGTCATCGGCCTGGCGCTGAGTTTCGCGCTGAAGCCGGTGCGGCGGGCGGCGGCGGGGCTGGGCGGCGCGGCCGCGGCGGCGCTGGTGCTGAGCGCCGTCGGCATGATGCTGATGATCGGCTCGTTCCGATCCGAGATGACCGAGAAGATGAACGAGTCGAACGACCCGGCCGCCAACGCCATCTTCGACGCCTCGGAGATGCAGAAGGCCATGGCCGAGGCGATCCGCATCGACACCAAATTCGGCTACTGGCTGGAACTGCTGGCGCTGGCCGGCGCGGCGGGGGCGGCCTTCATGGCCTTCAGCGGGCGGAGTCTGCCGGTGATGGCGGCTCGACCGGCGGCGGGGCCGGTGGATCCGGACAGCGCGTACTGGGACAGCATCGACAAGACGGACCGGGCGTCGCTGGAGGAATACATCTACCGCTTCCCCGAGGGCCGCTTCGTCGAGCTGGCGCGCAGCCGGCTGGCGGGGACGCCGCCGCCGCAGGCGTAACGGCGGCCGCAAGGCTGCTGACAGCAGGCTGGCGGCAGGGACGATGAGAATGTCCGGAAACCGCCAGCGGCGCGGCCCGGCCGTCCCCATGTTGGCGGCCTGAACAGAGGAGCCTTCATGACCGCCTTCCGAGACCTGCACGGATCCGGCCTGCTGATCCTGCCCAACGCCTGGGACGGAGGCTCGGCGGCGCTGATGCGTTCGCTGGGCGCCAGGGCCATCGCCACGACCAGCGCGGGCGTGGCGTGGGCGCTGGGCTGGCCCGATGGGGACGCCCTGCCGGTCGAGCGGGTGGCGCAGGCGACGCGTGACGTCGTGCGGGCGGCGCAGGAGCTGCCGGTCTCTGTCGACTTCGAGGGCGGCTATTCCGACGATCCGGCGGCGGTCGCGGCGGCGGCCCGGACGGTGGTCGAGGCGGGCGCGCAGGGCATCAATATCGAGGACGGTGGCGGCGCGCCCGAAGCGCTGGCGGCCAAGATCGCAGCCATCCGGGCGGCCGTGGGGCCGGACCTGTTCATCAACGCCCGCTGCGACGTCTGGCTGAGGGGCGTCGGCCCGGCGCAGAGCCGGGTGGCCGAGGCGGCGCGGCGGGGCGCGATCTATCGGGCGGCTGGGGCGGACGGGCTGTTCGCGCCCGGGCTGACCGACGAGGCCGGCATCGCGGAACTGGTCCGGTCGACGGACATGCCGCTGAACCTGCTGGCCTATCCCGGACTGCCCGACGCGGCGGCGCTGGAGCGGCTGGGCGTGCGCAGACTGAGCGCCGGCTCTGCCATCGTCGGCGCGGCGCTGGGCCGGGCGGCGGCGCTGACCCGAGGCTTCCTCGCGGATGGCCGTTCGGCGCCGCTGATGGAGGGCGCGCTGGGCTGGGGCGAGCTCAACGCCCTGATGCCGGCGACCGGTTGAGCATGGCGCCGCCCGGCCTGACCCTGTCCTGGCTCGACAGCCCGATCGGTCCGCTGGCGCTGGCTTGCGACGACGGCGGCGTGCTGCGCGGATTGTCGTTCGGAGACGGGCTGATCAAGGCGATGCGGCGCGAGTATCCGCAGGCCGTCCTCGCAGACGGCGAGACTCCGGCGGCGCTCGCCCGCACCCTCGCCGCCTATTTCGACGGCGACCGCGAAGCCTTGACCCGCGCGCCGTGGTCGCTGGACGGCGCGGCGGCCGGCGACGGCTTTCAGGCCCGAGTGTGGCGGGCGCTGGCCGAGGTGCCGGCGGGCGTCACCATCAGCTACGGCGAGATGGCGAAGCGCGCCGGAGAGCCGGGCGCGGCCCAGGCGGCCGGCGTGGCCCTGAACCGCAACCCGATCCCGCTGGTGCTGGCCTGCCACCGTGTCGTGGGGGCGGACGGGGCGCTGGTCGGCTTCGGCGGCGGGCTGGAGCGGAAGGGCTGGCTGCTCCGCCACGAGGGAGCGCTGCTGATCTAGAACTGGGCTCCCGCGGTCGGCACCGTGAGGGCGCGCGCCAGACGATCACGGGCGGCGACCACGTCGGGCCGGGCATAGGCGACGGCCAGCACCTCGGCGATGCGGCGGTCGTAGTCCGTTGCCCGCTGGTTCACTTCGTAGCTGTGCAGGGTGCTGACGCCGCTGTCGGCCAGGGATTCGTCGGCGAGGATCAGCAGCAGGGCGTCCGCGGCGCCGTCGGCGTCGCCGCGACAGGCCTGGGCCTCGACCCAGGTCAGCGGCGCGTCGCGCCAGTTCTGCTCCATGTGGGCGAAGGCCGGCCCGGCGGTGACGCGATCCCCCATAGCGTGGGCGGCGCAGGCGCGCACGTGCATGGCCTGCATGACGCCATAGCCCGTGGCCATGTCGCTATCGAGTGTCTTGACGGTGGCGATGGCCCGGGCGTTGTCGCCGGCCCTCAGATAGAACCAGCCGAGGTTTATGGTCTGGCTGACGTTGCCGCCGGAGCCCTCGTCCCGTTTCGCGGCCGCCTGCATCTGCACGACTGCTTCGTCCAGCCGATCCAGGTCCATCAGCAACCGCGCCCGGGTGTCCATGATCCAGGTCAGGGCCCGGTCATCGTCCGAGCCGGGCTCGGGCGGAGGCAGCGCCAGCGCAGCCTCTGTGACGGCGAGCGCCTCCTGGCGCCGACCCCGGCTGTGCAGGGCGGAAGCATAGGCGACGCGGTCCTCGTGTGTAGCGCCGGGAGTCGCGGCCGCGACGCGGAGAGTCTCCAGTTCGCCGTCGAGGATGGCGGCGATATCCAGTTCAGGCATGCCCGCCGCGGCGCGCAGGGCGTCGTAACGGCGCATGGCGTGCAACTGGAGCAGTCCTCCCGAGCTGGTGACCCGCTCGACCAGCGGAACGGCCTCATCGAGCCGGTCTCGCTTGAGCAGGTCGTCGATGAGGCGAACCCAGACGCCGGAGCCGTCGCGGTTCCGCCACCCGGCCTCATCGAGCGCGGAGCGGAGGGCGAACGCCGTCTCGGGGTCGACGTCGGGATGAGCCTCGAGTTGCAATACATAGGTGGCCGACAGGTCATCGATGACCTCGGGACGGCGGTCCAGCAGGGCGATCATGGCGCGGGCCGCCGCGGTCAGGTCCTCGGTCATCGCATGGGCGCCGATGCGGCTGAACCACAGACTCGCTGAAGCCCCCTGCCGTTCGGACGATTCGATGAGGTAGGGCAGCGCTGTCGCGTACTGCCCCTCGCCGGCATAGAGCAGACCCAGCAAATCGCCGACGGCGCGCCGACGAGCCAAGGGTTCGCGCGCGAGATCAGGGTGTTCGGCTATGAGTTTGGCCACGATCAGCGCCGACGGGGCGTCGTTCGCGTCGATCGCCTCGCCAAGCCGGGTCCAGAGTTCCTCTATCGATTTCGCCGGGACACTCTGGACGGAACCCGTGACGGCGGGCGGTAGCCCGGTCACTGCCGGCTGAGGTACGGATATGGCCGTGGCCAGAAGCAACTCAAGGATCATGGAACTCCCCCCTGCCCGGCAACCGTAGCGGGAGGGGACAAGGTGGGAAAGACATTCCATGAACCGCCGCCGGGGAAGGCCGCTGGCGGCGAGCCTTACCGCCGCACGCCCACCCGCGCCTCCAGATCGGCCCAGCGGCGCGTCAGGTCGCGGAGTTCGTCGCGGAGACGGGCGGCCTCGGAGCGGCTGAGGGAGCCGTTGCGCTCGCCGGCGGTTATGCGGGCCTCGATCTGGGCGGCGCGCGGATCGGCGCCATAGCCGCCGTCGTACGCGATGTCGCCGATGCGACGGTCGAGGTCGGCGAGCCGGGCGGCCAGCTCCTGCTGCTCGCGGGCGCTGAGGCCGTCGCGGCGGTAGTCGGACTCGAGCCGGACCAGGGCGTCGAAATCGGCGCGCAGGCGGGCGCCTTCGCTGCGGGTCAGGCGACGGTCGCGCACGCCTACGTCGACGCGGGCGAGGAAGGCGGCCCGCTGGTCGGCCAGCGGCTGCCACCCGTAGCCATAGTCGTCATCGTCGCGGCGTTCGTCGCCGACCCGCTGGGACAGCGCCCGGTAGCGGTCGCGCAGATCGCGACGCTCGGTCGTGGTCATGCGGCCATCAGCGGCGTAGCGGGTCTCGAGCTGCACGAGGGTGTCGTAGTCGTCCCGCAGGCGATCCGCTTCGTAGCGGCTGATCGAGCCGTCGCGGACGCCGGCGTCGATACGGGCGTCGAGATCGGCGCGGCGCTGGTAGAGGGGACGGCGGCCGCGGCTCCAGTCCTCGTCGAGCACCTGGTCGCCCTGATCGGCGGTCTGCACGCCGAACAGGGCCCCGAGCAGGGCGCCGAAGACGTCGCCGGGCTGGCTCTGCCCCGGGGGCGGGCCGTAACCGGAGTCACCGGAGTCGTCGGGATAAAGCGGGCCGACCGTGGCCGTGGCCCCGCTGCAGCTCAACACGCCGTCGCGGTTGGTGATGGCGCTGCGGCAGTCGACGCTGCGGATCGAGCTCCAGCGGAAGCCGCCGCCCGTCTGGCATTCGGCGGAGACATAGCCGTTGGCCAGTTGCTGGACGTTGCGGCACGACGAAGGGACGCCGGCGGGGCCGGACTGGTAACTGGTGTAGGGCGTCTGGGCCTGCGCGGCGCCGGCGGCGGACAGGGCCAGCGCGCCGGCCGCGAGGGCCGACAGGGTGTGGATCGCAGTCATGGGGGGTTCTTTCCGGCGAATGCCTTGAGCGGGAAGAACGGGGTTGGGCGAGGAAGGTTGCGGATGGGCGGGCCCTCCCCTCGCCCGCCCGGCTCCGCTAGAGCTTGGCGTCATGACCGCCCTGCCCCTGAACGAAGTTCTGATGCTGCTTGCCGCGTTGATCGCCGCAGGGCTGGCCGGCGGGATCGTGGCGGGCCTGTTCGGGGTGGGCGGAGGCACGGTGATCGTGCCGGCGGTGTTCTACGCCTTCGAGGTGCTGGGGGTCGGCGGCGAGGGCAATCTGCACACCGCCATCGGGACGTCGCTGCTGACCATCGTCGCGACGTCCTGGCGGTCGTTGAGAGCGCACCGGACGCATGGGGCGGTGGACGAGGTCGTGCTCAGGACATGGACGCCGTGGGTGGCGTTCGGGGGTCTGGTCGGCGCGGCGGTGGCGGGGCTCACCTCGATGGAAGGGCTGGCCATCGTCTATGGCGTCTGCCTGGCGGCGGTGGCGGCGCAAATGGGGTTGATGCCCGAGCGTTATGTGCTGCGGAAGGACCTGCCGACGAGCTGGGGGCGGCGCGGGTTCGGCACGGCGATCGGCGGCCTGTCGGCGATGATGGGCATCGGCGGCGGCAGCTTCGGCGGCATGCTGATGACGTTGTGCGGGCGGCCAATCCACCAGGCGGTGGCGACGGCCTCGGGCTTCGGCGTCGCCATCGGGATGGCGGCGACGCTGGGTTTCGTCGTGTTTGGCTGGGACGCCGGCGGGCGGCCGCCCCTGTCGCTGGGCTATGTCAATGTGCCGGGAGCGGTGGTGATGGCGGTGCTGACGACGGCGGTTGCGCCGTGGGGGGCGAAGCTGGCGCATTCGCTGGACCGGCGCGTGCTGAGGAAGGCGTTCGCGCTGTATCTGCTGGCCACGGCGGCGGTGGTGGTGGCGAAGACGTTCTAGGGGCGGAGCGTCAGTCCGGCGGGCGTGGCGCTGAACGAAGAGAGCCGGCCGAGGTAGCTCATGCCGAGCAGGGAGTGCGGCAGGCCCTGTTCGACGACGAGCGCTTCGACGGAGGTGACGCGGGCGCCGGCGACGGCGACGGCGTCAAGCTTGACGGGGGCGGCGCGGACGGGGCCGGAGGCGGTGAGCGCCGTGCCGGAGAAGTCAGCCGCGGTGAGTTTCAGTCCGAGGCGGGCGGCGTCGGAGGGCGTCAGGACCACGACACTGGCGCCGGTGTCCACCATGACCCGGACCGCGCGGCCGTCGATGTCGGCGTCGGCCCAGTAGTGGCCGTCGGCGGCCTTGAGCACCTGGCCGGCGGCGCCGCTGGCCGGGACGGAGACGGGCGTGGCCGCCTGGGCGGAACCGCGCAGGCCGGCGTGGTCCATCCACCAGGCGGTGGTCAGGGCCGAGGCGACGGCGAGGGCCATGACGGCCGCGGAGGACAGATCGAACCGCATGGCCGTGTTGTCGCACGGCGCCGTTGGGATGCAGTGAAGAGGGATGGTTGGCGGGTGGTAAACGGGGGCCTGCGCGTTACGCCCTCGAGACCCGGGCGCGCGCCGGGAGTTCCGCCATGATCCGCGCCCGCTCCGCGTCGGTGAACCCGCTCCAGCCGCCGATCTCGGCCAGGGTGCGCCAGCAACCGAGGCACAGGCCGCTGGCGCCGTCGACGATGCAGACCTTGACGCAAGGGGTGGCGATCGAGCGGGGCGGGCCGGGCGGCGTGGACATGGCCGATCAGTAGCGGCTCGGCGGGCGGTGGGGAATTGTCGCCGGCGACGGGATGGGGCACTGCTGGCGGATGAGCCTGATCCAGACGGAACGACGCGGCGCGATCGAGATATGGACGCTGGCGCGGCCCGAGCGGCTGAACGCCCTGCCCGACCTCGAGGACGGCGAGGCCTTCGCGGCGGCGTGCGCGGCGGTGAACGCCGACGCGGGCGTGCGTTGCGTGGTGATCACCGGCGCGGGCCGGGCCTTCTCGGCCGGCGGCGACCTGAAGGCGATGCGCGACCGGCGCGACCTGTTCGCCGGCACCGGGGCCGAGATCCGCGAACGCTACCGCCGTGTGGTGCACCGGATCGTGCGCTCGCTGTACGGGCTGGAAGTTCCGCTGGTGGCGGCGGTGAACGGGCCGGCCATGGGGCTGGGCTGCGACATCGCC
Source organism: Brevundimonas sp. (assembly GCF_035626535.1). Lineage (GTDB taxonomy): Bacteria > Pseudomonadota > Alphaproteobacteria > Caulobacterales > Caulobacteraceae > Brevundimonas. The sequence continues at coordinate 56,648 of NZ_DASPNO010000067.1, read as the reverse complement.
GGCCTGGCCGACATCCGGCTGGCCTCGACCGAGGCGTCGTTCGGCGTGCCGTTCCTGAAGCTGGGGCTGCTGCCGGGCGACGGCGGGGCGTGGCTGCTGCCCCGGAACGTCGGCTACGCCCGGGCGGCGGAGATGCTGTTCACCGGCGAAACGATCGACGCGGCGACCGCCGAGGGCTGGGGGCTGATCAACCACGTGGTGGCGCCCGACGCGCTGATGGACGAGGCGCTGAAGGTGGCCGGCAAGGTCGCGGCGCACGGGCCGCAGGCGCTGCGCATGGCCAAGACCCTGCTGCGCCAGGGCCGCGACGCCAATTTCGACCAGATGCTGGAAATGACCGCCGCCATGCAGGCGCTGGCCCATCTGACGGAGGATCACGCCGAGGGCGTGGCGGCGGTGCTGGAGAAGCGGCCGGCGGAGTTCACCGGCCGCTGATCGGTCAGCCCACCTTGGCCGGCGCGCGCATGGCGCGATCGGCGGGCACGCCGACGGCGGCGGGCCGGGGCGCGCCAGCGGTCTGGCCGGGCTTCATGAATTTGACCAGCACGCGCTGGCCGATCAGCAGCGGAGCGTCGCCGGCGGTGACCACCACCTCGACCACCCGTTCGTCCGAGCGCTGCGAGGGGTCGTCCGAGGCCAGCTTGCGGGCGCCGAAGACGGCGGCGCGGCGCAGGACCGTGCCCACGTAGACCTTTGAGGGGTCGCCCTCGGGGGTGATCTCGACCGCCTGACCCGTGGTCACATTGGGAATGTCGCTCTCGACGATCTCGGCGCGGGCGATGCGCGGGGAGTCCGGCTCGAGGTCGAACATGGTCGAGACGTTCAGGGTCGAGGCGCCGGCGCCGGGGTTGGCGTAGCGGCGGACGATGCGGCCGCTCTGCGGGGCGCGGATGACGGTGAGCTCGACATTGTAGGCGGCCTGGTCGCGACGGGCTCGGGCGGTCTGAACGGCGGCCTGCTGCGAGGTCAGCCGGGCCTGGGCCGAAGCGATGGCGTCGCGGGCCTGGTCGAGGCGCTGGGCGGCGACGAAATTGGTGTCGACCAGGCGCTGCAGCCGGTCGTACTCGCGCTGCGCGGTGCGTATGTCCACCTCGATAAGGCGGAGCTGGCTCTCGGCCTGGGCGACGTCAGCGGCGGCGCTCTGCAGGGCGAGGCGGGGCTCGTCGTCTTCCTGACGCGCGAGAATCTGGCCGGCGACGACCCGGTCGCCTTCCTGCACCAGCACCTCGCGGACGACGCCGCCGCGGCGGGCCGCGATCTGGATGATGCCCCCCTCGACGTCGACCTTGCCGTTGGCGATGGCCGCGTAGGGGCTCTCGACCTTCTGGGCGGCCGCCTTTTCCCCGTCCGCCTTCTTCTTTGCGGCGTCGGCCTGCATGAAGTTGAAGCCGACAACGGCGAGGATGATCAGGACCAGGCCGATCCAGAGCCATTTGTTCTTGAGGAAACGGGGCATGCGGAACATTGGGGTTCGGTCCTTGGGATCGGTCAGTGCGAGGCCAGGGTGGCGTCGGGATTGGGGATGCGGCGCTGGTCGTCGATGATGACGCCATCCTCGATGTGGATGACCCGGTCGGCCCAGGCTTCGAGGCGGGGGTCGTGGGTCACGCAGATGACGGCGGCGCCGTGTTCGGTGGCGGCCCGGCGGAGCAGGCGAATGACGATCTGGCCGTTCTCGCCGTCCAGCGCGGAAGTCGGTTCGTCGGCGAAGAGGATCTGGGGGTTCTTGGCGAGGGCGCGGGCGATGGCCACCCGCTGCTTCTCGCCGCCGGACAGGGATGACGGCTTCTGGTGCAGGCGCGGTCCGAGACCGACCTCCTCCAGCGTCAGCTTCGCCTGGCGCGTGGCGTCGCCCTTGGAGAGGCCCTGGAATTTGAGCACGACCTCGACCTGCTGAAGCGCGGTCAGAGCCGGGAACAGGTTGAAGCCCTGGAAGATGAAGCCGCAGTGGTCGAGCCGGAACTTGTCGATCCGGCCGGACGAGAGCTTCCAGAGGTCGTCGACGTCGAGGGTGTCGACGCGACCCTCCTCGGGACGGAGCAGACCGGACAGCGCCGCGATCAGCGTTGACTTGCCGGACCCCGAAGGCCCCATGACCATGGTGAGGTCGCCGTGGCGGGCGTCGAAATCCACGCCCTTCAGGACCTCGACCAAACTCTTGCCGGACTTGAACCGCTTGACGAGGCCCTTGGCCTCGATGGCGAAGTCGCCGTGCTTGCCGTGAACCCTCGTCGTCATCATCGCAGCAGGTCCGCGGGCTGGCTGTTCTTGAGGATGCCGAGGGAGAGAAGGCCCGACAGCATGGCGATGATGATCAGGCCGCCGCCGACAATGATCAGCAGGACCGGCGGCAGGGCGATGATCACCGCGTTGGCCATGGCCAGCATCTGGATCAGCCACGTCAGGAAGATGGCGGCGACCACGCCGACGCACCCGACCCAGAAGCTCAACTCCATGACGATGCGGCGCAGCGAACCCATGCCGACGCCGAGCGCCCGCAGGGAGGCGAACTCCTTGATGTTGGCCATGATCGCGCCGCGCAGGGTCTGCCAGGTGATGGACACGCCGATGATGGTGCCCAGCACCACGCAGCCGCCGATGATGATCACCAGAATGCCTTCCTCGAACATCGCGCCGGCATTGGCGTCCGCCAGCTCCTGACGGGTCCAGGCCTTCCACTGGCCGCCGCCCTGGGCGTTCAGCTCGGCGGCGACGCGCTCAGCCTGCGCCGGATCGCGCAGCTTCACCATCAGCGGCCCCACGCGCGGACCGGTGTCGGCCTGGCCCACCATGCGCAGGGTGTCGCGGGACATGATGATGGTGGCCTGCATCATGTTGGGATAGCCGCGGGTCACGCCCACGACGGTGACGGTCTGGCCGTTGTACAGGGCCTTGTCGCCCAGCTCGACGCCCAGCTTGGCGATGGCCGTTTCATCGATGGCGACGGTGTAGGGCTGGCGCAGCGCGTCCACCAGTTCCTGCGAGTAGTCGGTCGGGATGGTCACCGCGCCCGGGGTGGTGTCGATGATGCTGGTCTGGACGAACTCCTGACGCGGCGCGCCCATCTTGGCCCGGTCGGCCTGGGACATGGTCGGGTCGACGTTCTTGACCGACTGGAAGGAGCCGCCCGCCCCGTCCAGCGGCTGGACCTCGACCACTTCGGGATTGCGATAGGCCAGCGGAATGAAGCGGCGCGGCACGCCCGACGGGCCGCCCATCAGGCTCTTGGCGCCGGGCTGCATGATGATGATGTCGGCGCTGGAGCGCTCGATCGTCGCGGTGAAGCCCTTGCCGATGCCGATGAAGACTCCGGTCATGGCGAGCACCAGCAGGCCGGACAGCGCCAGCGCCATCACGGCCGCCATATAGCGCCGCCACTCATAGAGCAGGGTGGAGAGTGCAAGCGACATCGAAGAGATCGGCCCCCGGGTTACGCCGCTATCTGACGGCGCCGATGATCGGGGCCAAGTTAAATCGGGTTAAGGGCGTGTGGACGGGCTTCGTTCATCGGCGCTAGGTAGAGTGACTTAACTGAACCGGCGGGAGCCGGGTCCTCTGGAGACGTCTTCGGCATGAACCTTCGTTCGCTTCGGTCCGCCGTTTCGGTGACTGCTTCCAGCGCCGCCGTGGCCGGCGCCCTGGCCGTGGCGGCCGCTCCCTCGAGCGCCCGCGCCGACGAGGGAATGTGGACCTTCGACAACTTCCCGGTCCAGACGGTGAACCAGAAATACGGCACCCGCATCGACCAGGCGTGGCTCGACCGGGTGCGCAACGCCTCGGTGCGCATCCAGGGTTGCTCCGCCTCCTTCGTCTCCGACGAGGGGCTGATCCTGACCAACTGGCACTGCGTCGTCGGCTGCGCCCAGGAGCTGTCGGACGCGCAACGGGACTATGTGAAGAACGGCTTCACCGCCGGGACGCGCGAAGAGGAGGTTCGCTGCCCCGGCCAGACGGCCGAGGTGCTGACCGAGATCACTGACGTCACCGAGCGCGTCCGCGCCGCCGGCGCCGGTCTGGAAGGCGCCGCCTTCAACGCCGCGCGGCAGGCCGAGACCAACCGCATCCAGAGCGAGGCCTGCGCGGGCGATCCGAAGTTCAGCTGCCAGGTGATCAGCCTGTATCGCGGCGGGCAGTACAGCCTGCACAAGTTCCGCAAATACGACGACGTGCGGCTGGTGTTCGCGCCCGAGAACCAGGCGGCCTTCTTCGGCGGCGACCCCGACAACTTCAACTTCCCGCGCTACGCCCTGGATGCAGGCTTCCTGCGGGCCTACGAGAACGGCCAGCCGGCCGAGACGCCGAACTTCCTGAAGTGGAACGCCGAGGCGCCGAAGGAAGGCGACGTCACCTTCGTGTCGGGCAACCCCGGCTCGACCTCGCGGCTGCTGACCATGAGCCAGCTCGAGCGGCTGCGCGACCAGCAGCTGCCGGTCACGCTGATTCAGGCCTCGGAGCTGCGCGGCCGCCTGCTGGAGTACTCGCTGACCGGCGACGAAGCCAAGCGCGTCTCGTTCGACCCGATCTTCGGCCTCGAGAACAGCTTCAAGGTCTACTACGGCCAGCAGGGCGCCCTGACCGATCCGGCCTTCATGGCCGCCAAGCGCGAGGCCGAGGCCGAACTGCGCGCCCGCGTCGCGGCCGACCCCAACCTGCTGCAGCAAATCGGCGATCCGTGGACGGAGCTGGAGGCGGTGCAGGGCGTCGCCCGCGATCTCTACCTGCCCTACCGCCAGCTGGAGCAGGCGGCCGGCGGCGGCTCGCAACTTTACCAGATGGCCAAGACGCTGGTCCGTGCCGCCAAGGCCGATCTGCCGGCCGAACGCCGGGCGCAGTTGGCGTCCATGATGGGCGAGGAGACTCCGATCTCGACCGACATGGAAGAGATCCGGATGCGCTACTGGCTGTCGAAGACGCGGGAATATCTGACGGTCGACCATCCGCAGGTGAAGGCGCTGCTGGGCCGCGAGAGCCCCGAAGCCCTGGCTGAACGGCTGATCGACGGCACCCGGATGGCCGACGCGAACTTCCGTCGCGAGGCGGCGGGGATGACGCTGGAGCAGCTGAAGGCGGCCGATCCCCTGCTCGCCTTCGTGGCGGCCAATGACGACGCCGCCAAGGCGATCGGCGACCGCTGGGCCGCCGAGGTGAACGCGCCCACCGCCCGCGCGGCCGAAAAGGTCGCCCAGGCCCGGTTCGCCGTCTACGGCACCAACCAGTACCCCGACGCGACCTTCAGCCTGCGCCTGTCCTACGGCGAGGTGAAGGGCTGGACCTATCGCGGCGTGACGGTGCCGCCGTTCACCTACATCGGCGGGCTGTACGAGCGGGCCACGGGTTCGGAGCCTTTCAACCTGGCCCAGGCCTTCGCCGATCACGAGGACGACGTGAACAAGGAGGTCGTCTACGACTTCGTTTCGACCAACGACATCATCGGCGGCAACTCCGGCTCGCCGGTGATCAACGCCGAGGGCGAGGTGATCGGCGCGGCCTTCGACGGCAACATCCACTCGCTGGGCGGCGCCTTTGGCTACGACGGCGAGCTGAACCGCACGGTGTCGGTCTCGACGGCGGCGATCACCGAGGTGCTGCGCACGGTCTATCCGAACCCGCGCATCCTCGAGGAACTGGGCGTCGACTGATGCTCCTTCTCCCCTTGCGGGAGAAGGTGTCAGGCGCAGCCTGACGGATGAGGGGTCGCACCGGTCTTGCCGGGCGACCCCTTCGTCATTCATGGTCCGGCCGACGTCGGCAACCGTCGGCAAGACCCCTCATCCGTCGGCCTTCGGCCGCCTCCTTCTCCCGCAAGGGGAGAAGGACAGGAGATTTTGATGCGTAACCTCCAGATCACCCTGACCGCCATCGCTCTGACCCTCGCCGCCGGCTCGGCGGCCCAGGCCGAGGAAGGCATGTGGACGTTCGACAACTTCCCCATCGCGCGGGCCAACCAGACGCTGGGCACGAATATAGACCAGGCGTGGCTGGACCGGGTGCGGCTGTCGTCAGTCAAGTTCGGCGGCTGTTCGGCGGGGATCGTCTCGGGCGAGGGCCTGGTGATGACCAACAACCACTGCGTCGCCACCTGCGTGGCCAACCTGTCGACGCCCGAGGTCAACTATTCCGAGACCGGCTTCGCCCCACGCACCCGCGAGGATGAGCTGAAATGTCCCGGCGGGTCGGCCGAGATCCTGACCGACATCTCCGACGTGACCGAGCGCATGCACGCCGCCGGCGCCGGGCTCGAGGGACAGGCTTTCACGCAGGCGCGCGACGCCGAGGCCGGGCGGATCGAGCAGGAGGCCTGCGCCGGCGACGCCACGATCCGCTGTCAGGTGGTCAGCCTGTACCGCGGCGGGCAGTTCAAGCTCTACAAATACCGCCGCTACACCGACGTGCGCCTGGCCTGGGCCCCCGAGGACCCGGCGGCGACCTTCGGCGGCGACCTCGATAATTTCAGCTTCCCGCGCTTCGCGATCGATGCCGCCTTCATCCGCCTCTACGAGAACGGCCAGCCGGTGGCGACGCCGACCCACTTCAAGTGGAACGCCGACAGGCCGGTGGAGGGCACGCCGGTGTTCGTGGCCGGCAGCCCGGGCGCGACCCAGCGCCTGCTGACCCAGGACCAGCTGATGACCGTCCGCGACGTGGTCCTGCCGATGGACCAACTGATCGCCTCGGAACTGCGCGGGCGGCTGATCCGCTTCTCCGAGGAGAGCGAGGAAAACGCCTTCATCGCCATGGACCCGATCGTCGGGCTGGAGAACACCTACAAGCGCGGCCTGGGGCGGATGCGGGCGCTGACCGATCCGGCCTTCATGACCATGAAGGCCGAAGCCGAGGCGGACTTCCGCGCCCGGGCCGGGGCGGCCGATCCGTGGTCCGAGCTTGCTGCGGTGCAGCCGGTCGCGCGTGAACTGTATCCAGCCATGGCCCTGCTGGAAGGCGGCACGGGCATGGGCACGACCTCGCCCGGCGGCAACTCGCAGCTGTTCAGCTGGGCCCGCACCCTGGTGCGCGGCGCCCAAGAGCGCGAAAAGCCTTCGGCCGAGCGCCTGCCCGAATACGCTGACAGCCGGCTGGCGGCGGTGCAGTCGGGCCTGTTCGCCGAACGGCCGGTCTATCCGTCGCTGGAGCAGGTCCGGCTGGAATGGTGGCTGTCCAAGACGCGCGAGTGGCTGACCGTCGACGACCCCCGCGTGCGCGGCTTGCTGGGCCGGGAATCCCCGGAGGGCCTGTCGGCCCGGCTGGTCGAGGGCACGACCTTGGCAGACCCGGCCGTCCGCCGCGCGCTGTGGGAGGGTGGTCTGGCGGCCGTCGAGGCCTCGGAGGATCCGCTGATCCGCTACCTGCTGTCGATCCAGGACGAAACCCGGGCGATCCGCTCGGAGTGGGAGACGCGGGTGCAGGCGCCGACCGATCGCGCCTCGGAACAATTGGCCGCCCTGCGCTTCCGGGCCTACGGCGACAGCGTCTACCCGGACGCCACCGGCACGCTGCGGCTGACCTACGGCAAGATCGAGGGTTCGGACGTGCCCGGCCAGCGCTGGGGCCCCTTCACCACGTTCGCGGGCCTGTGGGACCGCGCCACCGGAGCCCCGCCCTTCGACGTCGCTCCCAAGCTGTTGGCCGCCCGGGACCGCATCGACGGCGATACGGTGATGAACATGACGCTGTCGTCCGACACCATCGGCGGCTCGTCGGGCTCGCCGGTCGTCAACGAGGCGGGCGAGATCCTCGGGGCCAATTTCGACTCCACCGTGCTGACCCAGCGCAACGCCTACGGCTACGACCCCAACGTCAACCGTTCGGTGATCGTGACCACCGGCGCGGTCACGGCGGCGCTGAGGGACGTTTACGGGATGGAACGGCTGGTGGAGGAACTGGGGGTCGAGTGAGCAAGAGGGCTTGGGGCTTGGGGAGCAGGCAAGAAGCTCCCGGCCCCACGACCTGATCCCTACGACCCGGGCCCTACTCCCTACAGCTGGCTCATCTTCTGCTGGGCCTTCGAGAAATACTGCCAGCCGGTCCAGAGGGTGACGATCGCGGCGACCCAGATCAGCACGTAGGCGAACGTCTGGAAGTGCGGCTGCCACTCCAGCGGCCAGCCGAAGCCGTCCCAGAGCAGGGCGATCTGAAGAGCGCCCAGGGCGACCATCTGCAGCATGGTCTTCCACTTGGCGAGCAGGGTGACGGGCAGCTTGACCTTGCCCGCCACGGTTTCACGCAGTGCCGAGACGGCGAACTCGCGGAACAGGATCAGACCGCAGGGAATCGCGCTCTGGGCCACCGAACCCCAGGCGAGAACGCCAAGAATGGCGCCGGTGACCAGCACCTTGTCGGCGATCGGGTCGAGAATGGCGCCCCAGCGGGTAGTGGCGTGCCAGCGCCGCGCCAGGTAGCCGTCAACCCAGTCGGTCGAGGCCGCCACGACGAAGATGACGAAGGCGGTCCGACCGAGGCGGAACTGGTCGTCCGGGCTCAAATAGTCGGACAGGACCGGGATGCCCTGCGGCGCGGCGCCCGCGAGGATCAGGAACATCACCACCCCTGCGAAGAGGCGCAGGCCCGTCAGGATGTTGGGAATGGGGTTGGCGTGATGGGTGGGGGTCATGAAAGGGCTCCGCTGCCTTCAACGCGGATCTGCCACGCTTCGCTGCATGAAGCGAGGCTACAGCGCCTCAAAGCGTCCGGGACCCGTCAGGGCGCGCAGGATGCCGTCGGCGATGCCGAAATGCAGGCCGGTGAGGGCCAGTTCGCCGGCCGCCTCGCGCTCGGCGATCCACGGGAAGGTGCGGAGGTTGTCGAGCGACAGGCGGACCACGGCTTCCTCGGCGGCCTGCTCGACCTGATCGGGCTCGACGGCCTCGGCCACCCGGCGCACGAGCGGCGCGCCTTGGGCCACCCACGGGGCGACGAAGTCCTGGCAGTTGGCGGGGGCGCCGTTGAGCATGGCGTTCACACCGCCGCAGTGGGCATGGCCCATGACCACGATGCGCGAGACGTTTAGCACCTTGACCCCGAATTCCAGCGCCGCCGAGACGCCGTGCAGCCGCCCGTCAGGCTGGTAGGGCGGCACCAGGTTGGCGACGTTGCGAACCACGAACAGCTGGCCCGGCGCGGTGTCGAAGATCAGCGCCGGGTCGGCGCGGCTGTCGGAACAGGCCACGACCAGGGTGTGCGGGCGCTGGCCTTCGGTTGCGAGCGCCTCGTACTCGGCCTTGGCCTGGGCCCAGTGACCCTCGCGGAAACGGCGGTAGCCCGAGAGAAGGGCGTCGGCGGATTCGTTGGACATAGGCCGCTTCTAGAACGGGATCACGCCTTACGGAAGAAGGCGTGGATACGTTCGGCGAGCGGCTGGTTAATGCCCTCGACCTTGACGAGATCGGCGACGGAGGCGCGCGAGACGCCCTTGGCCGAGCCGAAGGCGTGCAGCAGGGCCTTCTTGCGGCCGGGGCCGACGCCCTCGATCTCGTCGAGCGGATTCTTCTTGATGTCCATCGAGCGGCGGGTGCGGTGCGCCCCGATGGCGAAGCGGTGGGCCTCGTCGCGAAGGCGCTGCAGGTAGTAGAGAGCCGGCGACTTCAGGGGGAGCATGAAGGGCGGCTTGCCGGGCATGAAGAACCGCTCCAGCCCCGCGTCGCGGTCCGGCCCCTTGGCGACGCCGACGACGGTGATGTCGTGGACGCCCAGTTCGGCCATCACCGTGACCGCCTCCGCCAGCTGGCCGGCGCCGCCGTCGATGAGAACCAGGTCGGGACGATCGACCTCCTCACCGGCCTCCTCTTCCTTGATCAGGCGGCCGAAGCGGCGGCGCAGCACCTCGCGCATCATGCCGTAGTCGTCGCCGGGCGTGAGCTCGTCGCCGCGGATGTTGAACTTGCGATACTGGGTCTTCCGGAAGCCGTCGGGCCCCGCGACGATCATGCCGCCGACCGCATTGGTCCCCTGGATGTGCGAGTTGTCGTAGACCTCGATCCGCTCGGGCCGGCCCTCCAGCCCGAATACCTCGCAGACCTCGTCGAGGATCTTGCCCTGGGCCGAGCTCTCGGCCATGCGCCGGCCCAGCGCCTCGCGGGCGTTGGTCAGGGCGTGGTCGACCAGCGCCTTGCGGTCGCCCCTTGCGGGCCGTTCGATGCTGACCACCCGGCGGCCGTCGACGGATTTTGCCTTCGTCGAGAAGGCCTCCTCCAGCAGTTCCTTCTCGTGCGGCACGACGTTGGACAGGATCTGCCGCGGCACCGGCTTGTCCTCGTAGAACTGGCCCAGGAAGGCGGCGAGGATTTCCGGATCGGTGTCGACGCGGTCGACGCGCGGGAAATAGGCGCGGCCGCCCCAGTTCTGGCCGGCGCGATAGAAGAACACCTGCACGCAGGCCTGGCCGCCGTCGGAATGCAGGGCGAAGACGTCGGCCTCGGCGACGCTCTCGGCGCTGACGGAATTCTCCATGGCGATGGCGGAGAGGGCGCGAATGCGGTCGCGGACCCGGGCGGCCTGTTCGAAATCCATGGCGTCGGACGCCGCCTGCATCTCCTGCGACAGGCGGCCGATGACGGCGCGGGACTTGCCGCGCAGGAAGGCTTCGGCCTCGTCGACCAGCCCCCCGTAGTCCTCGAGCGAGATGAGGCCGGTGCAGGGCGCGGAGCAGCGCTTGATCTGGTGCAGCATGCAGGGACGGGTGCGGGTCTCGTAGACGCTGTCCGAGCAGGAGCGCAGCAGGAAGGCCTTCTGCAGGGTGGTCAGGGTGCGGTTGACCGCCCAGGTCGAGGCGAAGGGACCGAAATAGTCGCCCTTCATGGTGTGGGCGCCGCGGTGCTTGCGGACCTGCGGTGCGCGGTGGTCGCGGCGGATCATCAGCTCGGCGAACGACTTGTCGTCGCGCAGCACCACGTTGAAGCGCGGCTTCAGCTTCTTGATGAAATTGGATTCGAGCAGCAGGGCCTCGGTCTCGGAGGCGGTGACGACCAGCTCCATCGAGCGCGTCAGCGACACCATCAGGCCGATCCGCTGGGTGTGGAACCGGCCCTGCGCATACTGGAGGATGCGCTTTTTCAGCGAACGCGCCTTGCCGACGTAGAGGCAGACACCGTCCTCGCCGTACATGCGGTAGACGCCGGGCTTGTCCGGCGCGCGCCGGGCCTCGTCGCGGATCAGGTCGGCGGCGACCAGCGAGGGCGGCGTCTCGGCGGCGGCGGGAATCGTCTCCTCGGTCATCCCGACCGATATAGGCCTAGAACTTCCGGACCATAAGGACGCCGGCGATCACGAGACCGACGCCGGCGACGCGGCCGAGGCTGATCGGTTGTCTCGGCATGCCCATGGCCCCGAAATGATCCAGCACCACGCTGAGCAGCAGCTGGCCGGCGACCATCAGGATGATGGTGGTGGCGACGCCCAGCCGCGGCACGCCCCAGGCCGCCGCGACCACGAAAATCGCCCCGTACAGCCCGCCGACCCAAGCGTACCACGGCAGGGCGCGCGACGCGGCCATATCCGGCCTGACCTGCAGCACGAGGGCGAGGATGCCCAGCGCCGCGGTTCCCACCGCAAACGAAACGAAGGCGGCGTTCACCGGCGAGCCGACGGCGCCCATCAGCTTCGCATTGGTCGGCGCCTGGAGAGAGGTGGCGGCGCCGCCGAGGACCACGGCCAGCATGGCCAGGAGGGAGGGGTTCATGGAGCCTCGCTACCAGCTTGTCGCGCATTCCGCATCGCCCAATACCTCCGCCAGACGGTCCCGCGTCGCTCGGTGAGTGTCTTCCGGCAGGGCGCAGGGGTCGAACCAGCCGACCTCGGCGATTTCGCCGCGGCTGGTGCGGTCGGTCAGCGCGAATTGGTCGATGCGGTAGACCAGGACATGGTCGCCGCGGAAGAAGCGCTCATTGGCGTGGATGCTGAGCAGGACCGGGCGCCCCTGGATGATGACGCCGGCTTCCTCGCGCATCTCGCGGATCAGGGCCTCCTCGCAGGACTGGCCGCGCTCGACACCGCCGCCTGGCAGCCACCAGCCGTGCAGATAGGTGTGCTTGACCAGCAGCACGCGACCATCGCCGTCCACCGCCACGCCGCGCACGCCGAGCGTCATGCCCCGGCTCATCCGTGACCAGGCGAAGAACAGCGGGCGGGTGAAGGGCTCGATGCTGGCGCGCCACGTCGTCATGGGGAGGAACGATAGGGCCTGACGGCTGCTTGAACAGCCGGGCCGCGCGCTTTATTGCGGGCGCCGACACAGGAGCATCGCATGCTGGCCCTCTACATCATCCTCGGCTTCGTGGCCGTTCTCGCCGCGATCAACTTCATCGAGTTCGGCCGGGTTGACTGAGCCGTCGGCCCGAAACGGGGCCGCCCTCGTCACCGGCGGGGCCAGGCGCATCGGCCGGGCCATCTGTCTCGAGCTGGCCCGCGCCGGCTTCGACATCGCCATCCACCACCGGGCCTCGGACGACGAGGTCGCCGATCTGGCGCGCGAGATCCAGGGCCTGGGCCGGCAAGCCGTCGCCCTGCCGGCCGACCTCAGGGACGTGGTCGCCACCCACGAGTTGATCGGGCGAGCGGCCGCGGCGTTGCGGCCGCTGTCGGTGCTGGTGAACAACGCCTCGGTGTTCGCCGACGACCGGCTGGACACCATCACCGGCGACAGCTGGAGCCGGCATCTCGACACCAATCTGCGCGCGCCGGTGCTGCTGGCCCAGGCATTCGCCCGTCAGGCGCCGGACGGATCAGCCATCGTCAACATCCTCGACCAGCGGGTGCTCAAGCCGGATCCGCGCTTCTTCTCCTACGGCCTGTCCAAATCCGCCCTGTGGCACGCCACCCGGACCATGGCCCAGGCGCTGGCGCCGCGCATCCGGGTAAATGGCGTCGGGCCCGGTCCGACGCTGCCGTCGATCCACCAGACCGCGGAGGATTTCGCCGCCGAAGCCGCCGCGATTCCGCTGGCGCGGCCCGGAAATCCCGAAGCCGTGGCCGAGGCCGTGCGATGGCTGGTGGACGCCGAACTGGTGACGGGCCAGATGATCGCCGTCGACGGGGGCCAGCATCTGGCCTGGCAAACCCCGGACATCGTGGAGTAGCCTGTGGCCGCCTCATCGCCCCTGCCCTTCCCGGGCGCCGACGCGTCCTCCGGCGTACGCCGCGAAGGCCTGACCGTCTTCGTGCGGGGACTGGAGGTCGCCGCCGGCATCGGCGTGCACGATCACGAACTGGGTCGGTTGCAGCGGCTGCTCATCGACGTCAGCCTCGATCTCGCACCGGCGGCCGTCGAGCGGCTGGCCGACACCATCAACTACGAGACGGTCGCTGAGGCGGCGCGGGCCATCGCGACCGAGGGGCATGTGGGGCTGGTGGAGACCTTCGCCGAACGGCTGGCGATGGCCATGCTGGCCGATGCCCGGGTGCGGCGCTGCACCGTGCGCATCGAGAAGCCGGGCGCGCTGGACGGCGCCGTCGCCCCCGGCTGCGAGGTGACGCTGGCGCGCTGACCCGGGGCGTCAGGCCGACGCGTTCAGCTGTTGCGCCCCCGGCGGCGGACCGTCATTCTGATACGAGGACTCGAAGGACCCCCATGGCCGAACCCGGCGATCCGCAAGCGCCTGACGACCACGACGATCTCGTCGGCTTCGCCTCTCCGGCGTCGCTGCAGGGCCGCGTCCGGACACCCGGGACCCCCGGGATGCCGGAGCCGCAGCCCGAACCGGGGCCCGATCTGTTCACGGCCTCTGTCGCCGCCTCGGTCCCGGTTGAACCGGAACCGGATCCGGCGCCCGTGACGTCCGACCCGGCGCCGACGCCGATCGCCTCCGTCACCGCCGACATCCCGATCGAGCCGGAGCCGGAGCCTGTTCCCGCACCGGCCGAGCCGGCGCCCCCCGTGGCGCCTGGGCCCGTAACGACCGCGCCATCCGCGGCCCCGGTCTCCGCCGCCGCAATCTTTGAACCCTCGCCCGAGTTCTCGACCCGCCCGCGGCGGCGCGAGCCCCCGGCCATCCCAGGAGGCGGCATGGGCCTGTACGCTGTCTATGCACTGATCCTCTTCGCCGTCCCGACTCTCGGGGTGTCAGCGATCATCGGTCTGCTCGCGGTCACCGGCCGGGCCGGGCCGGAGGACCCGCTGGCGCAATCGCACTTCATCTATCAGCAGCGCACGCTGTGGACCGCGGCCGTTGCCGTCACGGTAGGGGTGATCTTCTTCCTGGTGCCGTTCGGGCTGGGCCCCGCCATCATGTTTCTCGCGGCGCTGTGGCTGGTCGCGCGCGGCGCCGCCGGGGTCTGGTCGTTGAAGGCGGGGCGGCCGATCGCCGATCCCCGCGGCTGGTGGATCTGAAGGAGCTCGCCATGACGTCCCCCTCCTCGCGTGACGAACCGGTCTTCCGCCCCGGCGGAGATGGCGATGGCAAGGTCGCCGCCCTCATCGCCTGGGCGCTGTACATCCTGTCGATCCCCAGCGCGAACGTGCTGGTCCTCGTCGGGCTGGTCGTCGCCTACGCGGGAAGGAGCTCGGCCGCCGGCCTGCCTCTCGAACACCTGAACGCCCAGATCCGACTGTTCTGGTCGGTGTTCTGGTGGACCATTGCGTGCTGGATCGCGATCGGCGTCAGCGTCCTCGCCAGCATGATCCTGATCGGCATTCCGTTCCTGCTGCTATTCCTGCTGGCGTGGTTCCTGATCAGCGTCTGGTTCACCGTGAAGAGCATCTTCGGCCTGATCAACCTGCTGGGCGACCGGGCGCCCTGAGGCGCCGGGGCGACACGTCGCCTCGAAACGTACGATAACCGACGCTCGACGAGGAACGCATGACGCCTGCTGGAGTTGGCCCTGTGTCGGCCCGGCGACATAGCCGTCAGGAGTCCCCATGACCGATCTGCGTGACGTGGTCGCTCGCCAGCGGTTCGAGCAGGGATTCGCCGACGCCGAGGGCGAGATGCGCACGGTGTTCGCCGATTACGCCGTGCAGGGACGGACGCGCATCATTCTGCATGTCGAGGCTGACCCGGCGCTGAGAGGCACGGGCGCGGCGGGAACCTTCATGCAGGCCTTGGCGGAGCACGCCCGGGCCGAGGGGCTGAAACTGGCCCCGCGCTGCAGCTACGCCGTGGTCTGGCTGAAGCGGCACAATGAATACAGCGACATCGTTGCCTGAGGTCGGCGCGCCGGATCAGCCGCCTCCGTAGCCGCCGATCACCGGCAGGATTTCGCCGGTGATGTAGCTGGAGCATTGCGGTGAGGCGAGGAAGACGAAGGCGGGGGCGATCTCCTCCGGCTGGGCCGGGCGTTTCATCACCGACTTCGAGCCGAATTCGGCGACCTTCTCCGCCGGTTGGTCGGCGGGGTTCAGCGGCGTCCAGACCGGGCCGGGCGCGACCACGTTGACGCGGATTCCCTTCGGCGCGAGGTGCGTTCCGAGCGAGCGGGCGAAGGCGTGGATGCCGCCCTTGGTCATAGAATAGTCGAGCAGTCGTTCGCTTCCCTCGATGCCGGTGACCGAGCCGGTCATGACGATCGAGCCGCCGGGTTTCAGGTGCGGGACCGCCGCCTTCACCAGGTTGAAGTAGCCGTAGAGATTGGTCTTCAGCGTTCGGTCGAAATGCTCGAGGGTCAGGTCCTCGAGCGCCTCGACGTGTTCCTGGAAGGCGGCGTTGGGTACGACCACGTCGAGCCGGCCGAAGGCGTCGAGGGTGGCCTTCACGGACGCTTCGGAGAAGGCCGGATCGGCGGCGTCGCCCTTGAGCACGATAGCGCGGCGGCCCTCGGCTTCGACGGCGGCCTTGGTGTCCTCGGCGTCTTTTTCCTCGTCGAGGTGGCAGATGGCGATGTCGCAGCCTTCGCGGGCGAACAGTACGGCCACGGCGCGGCCGATACCGGAGTCGCCGCCGGTGATGATCGCCGCCATGCCGTCCAGCTTGCCCGAGCCCTTCCAGAACGGCGCGTCGTACATCGGCGCCGGATCGAGGGCGGCCTCGTCGCCTGGCTTGCGCTGGTGCTGTTCCGGGAAGGGCGGCTCCGGGTATTTGCGGGCTCCGGCCTGGACCGCGCCCTCCTCCTTCGATCCGCCGCCGCCGGACGCCTTGGCGTCGATCCCGGCCTGAATTTTCCGCTCCTGTTCGGCGATGCGTTCGGCGCGGTGTTCGAAGCGGTCGTCCATGGTTGGCTCCTGTTGCGGGGATGACCGGAAAGTCGATGGAGCGGGCGGGTGTTCCCGCGCATTGTAGCGGGGCGGTTCAAGGAGGCGGCGATGCCGGAGTTCGATGTCGAGGCGCTGGGCGCGGCGGCGGGGCCGATGCAGGTGTGGATACTGCCCGCCCTGCTGGGGCTGGGGCTGGCTTCGGCGACTGGGTTGAGGACCTTCCTGCCGCTGCTGATGCTGGCCCTGGCGGCGCGGATCGAGGTGTTCGGCGTGCGGCTGATCGATCAGATGGACTGGCTGGTCTCATGGCCGGCGATCGCGGCGCTGGGGGTAGCGACGACGGCGGAGTTCCTCGGCGACAAGGTCCCGGCCATCGACCACGGCCTGAACGCGATCGGCTACGTCACCCGGCCGGTCGCCGGGGCGGTCGCGGCGGGAAGCGTATTCTGGGCGGTCGACCCGGCCATGGCGGCGGTGGCGGGGCTGATCGTCGGCGCGCCCGCGGCCCTGGCGTTCAATGCGGCCCAGACAGGGGTGCGGGTCGGCTCGACGGCGACGACGGGCGGGCTGGGCAATCCGGTAGTGTCGCTGATCGAGGACGTACTGGCCTTCTTCACCGTGATCGTGGCCTTCCTCGCCCCGATCGTCATTCCGCTGGTTCTGATCGTGCTGGCCGTCATCGTGTTCCGACTGGCCCGTCATATCCGGAACCGGCGCGAGGAGCGGCTCGCCTAGAGGATTCGGCTGACGATCGCCTTCAGGGTCTCGGCCTTGGCCGGCAGATCGGCGGAAAGCCGCCCGGCCAGTTCGCGCGCGCCCACCGGATAGGCGTCGCCGCCGTCGGCGATCTCCTTGGCCATGCGCGAGGCCTCGAGCAGCACCCGCTCGAGCGCCTCGACCTGCTCGACCGCGAGGGCGCGGGCCTCGAGTTGCAGCCGTTTGACGCGCTCCGCGGTCGTCTCGGGCGTGCGCATCAGGTCGTAGATCTCAGCGTCGCCGGGAACGAGGCGCAGGTCAGGCTTGGCGGGCGGACTCTTGGGCATGGGGAACTCCTGCCAAGCCGAATGCGAAGCGGCGCCGCTCCGTTCCCGCGCGAAAGGGTAAACGGGCGACAACCGCCGCCGGTGTGCCTCCGTTGCATCACGAAACCGGCGCCGGGCGCCTTCAGGCGGCTTCGGTGCGCAGCTCGATGCGGGCCTCGGCCTCTCGCACCACGTCGACGGCGCGGTCGACCACCTCGAGCCCAGCCCCCGGCCTGACCGCCTCGACGGTGAGGATGCGGCGGAAGGCGCGCGCGCCCGGCCGTCCGTGCATCAGGCCCAGCATGTGCCGGGTCATGGCCGACAGATGCGCGCCCTCCGCCAGCCGGGCGGCCATGTAGGGGCGATAGCGGCCGACGGCCTCGAAGGCGTCGACATCGGCTGTCGGGGCGCCGAACAGCCGCCGGTCCGCCTGGCCGAGAATGGCGGGCTCGTGATAGGCGGCGCGGCCCAGCATGACGCCGTCCAGCTGAACGCCGTCGGCGGCGTCCATGTGGGCCTCGACTTCGTCCAACGAGGCGACGCCGCCGTTGATGGTAACGGACAGATGCGGCCGCTCGCGCTTGAGCCGGCGTACCAGGGCGTAGTCCAGCGGCGGCACGTCCCGGTTCTCCTTCGGCGACAGCCCCTGCAGCCAGGCCTTGCGGGCATGGATGATGAAGACCTTGACGCCGACGGCGGCGCAGGCGTCGACAGTCTCGAACAGCGCCACCTCCGGGTCCTGGTTGTCGACGCCGATGCGGCATTTGACGGTGGCGGGGACGGAGACCGCCCCCTTGATCGCGGCCATGCACTCGGCGACCAGCGACGGCTCGCGCATCAGGCAGGCGCCGAAGCGGCCAGACTGCACCCGATCGGACGGGCAGCCGACGTTGAGGTTGATCTCGTCATAGCCGAAGGCCGCGCCGATGCGGGCGGCCTCGGCCAGCTGGTCCGGGTCGGAGCCGCCGAGCTGCAGCGCGACGGGGTGCTCGACCGGATCGAAGCCCAGCAGGCGCTCGCGGTCGCCGTGGATCACGGCCGGGGCCGTGACCATCTCGGTATAGAGCAGGGCCCGCGACGTGAGGACGCGATGGAACGCCCGGCAGTGCCGGTCGGTCCAGTCCATCATGGGGGCGATCGAGAGGCGGCGGTCCATCGGGCGCGCTCCATACACCGAAGTCGGCTCCGGCGCGAGCTTGGGAACCTTTGGCATTCGGCCCGGTTCATCGGGCTCTAGGAGGATTTTCCATGATCAGACCAATTCTCGCCGGCGTCGCCTGCGTCACCCTGCTGGCCGCCTGCAATCAGGAGCGGAGCCCGGAAGCCGTCGACAAGGCGCAGGACATGGCCGCCGGCCCCGTCGGACAGACCTCGGCAGCGACCATGGGCTCCAATATGGTGTCGGCCTATGTGCCGAACGCCGCCATGGGCGACATGTACGAGATCCAGGCCGCCGACATCGCGCTCGAGCGGTCGCAGAACGCCCAGGTCAAGGAACTGGCCAACATGATCAAGGCCGACCACACGGCCGCGTCGAACGCCATGAAGGCCATGCTGCCGCAGGCGGCCCCGGACATGACGCCGCCCACCGCCCTGGACCAGCGCCGTCAGGGCCTGATCGACAACCTGCGCTCCGCCTCGGCGGAAAACTTCGACCGGACCTGGGTCGACCAGCAGATCGCGGCCCACAACGAGGCGCTGACCCTGCATCGCGGCTTCTCCGATCAGGATTCGCCGCTGGCGGCCCACGCCCGCTCGGTGGTTCCCAAGATCGAGGCTCACCTGCGTCAGGCGGAGGCGATCAGGGCGGCCATGTAACCGCCGGCTTCGCGAGCCGAACCGGAAGGGCCGGCGCCGGTCAGGCGTCGGCCTTTTCGCGTTCGTCGTCCCCTTCCAGGGCCTCGGCCGCCTCCTCGTTGAGAGCCCTGCCCTCGCGCCGGGGCTTGATGTACGGCTCCGGCCGGGTGGTGGCGATATTGCCACGCATCAGGGACCGGCCCGCCTGGATGCCCTCGACCAGCTGGAGCGAGAGCCGCTCGTCGTCGCGTCGGCGGACATCCTCGATCGTCTCGCGCGCCTCGTCGGCCGAGAAGCCGAGGTCGACCAGCACCTGTTCGCCGAACACCAGCGCCGACTCGAAGGTCTCGCGCAGCTGGTACTCGACCCCGGCCTGCACGAGTCGGATGGCGTGGCCGCGGTCGTAGGCGCGGACGAACAGTTTGGTCAGTGGGAACTCGGCCTTGACCAGTTCGACGATGCGGTCGGCGGTTTCGGACTTGTCGACGCAGACGAGGATGGTTTCGGCCTCCCCGGCGCCCGAGGCGCGCAGGACGTCCAGCCGCGAACCGTCGCCGTAGTAGACCTTGAAGCCGAAATTGCCGGCCGCCTGGATCATCTCCACGTCCATGTCGATGATCGAGACGTCGACGTTACGGGCCAGCAGCGGCTGCGACACGACCTGGGCGAACCGGCCGAAGCCGATGATCAGCACCCGCTCGCGCAGGTTCTCCGCCCGGTCGACGCCGTCGGCGCTGTCCGGATCGAGCGTCGAGGCCGGCATGAAACGGCCGACCACCATGGTCGTCAGCGGCGTCAGCACCATCGACAGGATGACGATGGCGGTCATCGAGGCGGAGACGCGGGCGTCGAAGATGCCGACCGACAGGGCCGCGGCATAGAGGACGAAGGCGAATTCGCCACCCTGCGCGAACAGGGACGCGCGCTCGACGGCCTCGCGTTCGCCGTGCCCGAACAGGCGGGCGACGGCGTAGATGGCCACCGCCTTGACCGCCATGAAGGCGATAACGCCGCCCAGGATGACCTGCCAGCGATCGATGACCACATCCATGTTCAGGGACATGCCGACGCTGAGGAAGAACAGGCCCAGCAGGATGGCCCGGAACGGCTCGACGTCGGCCTCGAGCTGGTGCCGGAAGACCGATTCCGAAAGCAGAACGCCGGCGAGGAAGGCGCCCATGGCCATCGACAGGCCGCCCATGTCCATCAGCCAGGCCGCGCCCGCCACGACCAGCAGGGCCGCGGCTGTCATCACCTCGCGGCCGCCGTAGCGGGCGAGGATGCGGAACACCGGGTTCATCAGATACCGGCCGGCGAGGAAGACGACGGCGACCGCGCCCACGGCCAGGCCGATCGTGCGCCACAGCGGCGGCGCGGTTTCTCCGCCCAGACCCATGGCCCCGGCCATGACCGCGACAATGGCCAGAAGCGGCACGATGGCGATGTCTTCAAGCAACAGGATTGAGACGGCGCGCTGGCCCTTGACCGAGCCCAGTTCGCCCCGCTCGTCCAGCGTCTGCATGATCACGGCGGTCGAGCTGAGCACGAAGCCAGAGGCGGCGACGAAGGCGACCGGGACCGACAGGCCGGCGGCCATGCCGGTCAGGGTCAGCAGGGCGCTGGCGGCGACGACCTGGGCCGCCCCGAGGCCGAAAATATCGCGCTTCAGCTTCCACAGCCGGGACGGACGCATTTCGAGGCCGATGATGAAGAGGAAGATGACGACGCCGAATTCGGCGACGTGCAGGATGACTTCGGGCTCGTCGAACAAACCTATGCCCCAAGGCCCGATGGCCAGACCGGCCGCCAGGTAGCCGAGCACCGAGCCGAGGCCGAGGCGGCGGAACACCGGCACCGCGACGACCCCCGCGGCCAGCAGGGCGGCCACGTGGCCCAGTTCCAGTCCGCCCGTTGGTTCCGCCATTCTGATGCCCCCTGTGAGCCTTGCCGTTCATAGTGGGGTCGGGGGCGACCGAGCGCCAGCCCACCGGTCCGTCGGCGGACGTCAGGCATCGTCAGACGACCCGCCGCCGCTTTGCGCGGAGGATGGCGCCGTGCAGAACCGGCACGGACAGGGAGCGACGCCGATGACGAACCACCCCTTGAGACGCAGTCTGGCCACGGTCCTGGCGGTCTCTCTCGCCGCCCCGCTGGCGCCCGCCCCGGTGATGGCCGCGGCCAGCCGTCCCGACCTCGCCCGCGACGGGGTGGTCTCGCCGGAGAACTGCCGCGCCGTCGGGATCGAACTCGCGCCTGATCGCCGCAGCGACGACTATTACGGGGCCGCCCGCGGCCGGGTGGCGGCGCCGGGCTATGCGCCGCCGCCGCCGCCCCCGCCGCCCATGGCCCCGCCGCCGCCCGTCGCCCAGAGCACAGTGGTCGAGGAGGTCGTCGTTTCAGGAACGCGCATCCCGCGCCCGCCGACCAACGCGCCGACACCCTCCATTCAGGTTCAACGCGAAGATCTGCTGAGCACGGGCCAGGCGACGACGGCGGACTATCTGGCCACCGCGCCGGCGATGTCGAACCCGCTCGTTCCCGGACATCCCCGGGTCGCGCCCGATACCGAGCGCTATCCCGACGCCCGGCCCAACCCGGTGAAGCGTGTGGCCGACGAGCCTGTCTCCACCTTCTCGATCGATGTGGACACCGCGAGCTATTCCAACGTGCGCCGCTTCATCGAGGAGGGCCGGTCGCCGCCCGCCGACGCGGTGCGGGTCGAGGAGATGATCAACTTCTTCGACTACGGCTATGAGCGGCCGCGCTCGGCCTTGGAGCCGTTCGCCATCACCACCGCCGTGGCGGCGTCGCCGTGGTCGGAAGGGCGCCAGATCGTGCATGTAGCGCTGCAGGGCTATGAGCTGCCCGAGAGCCAGCGACGTCCGCTGAACCTGACCTTCATGGTCGATGTGTCCGGTTCGATGATGTCGCCCGACAAGCTGGATCTGGCCAAGAAGTCGATGAACCTGATCATCGACCGGCTGCGGCCGCAGGACCGGGTGGCGGTGACCTACTACGCCTCCGACGTCGGCACCGCCGTGGGACCGACACCCGGCGACCAGAAGCTGAGGCTGCGCTGCGCGGTGGAAGCGCTGAACGCCGGCGGCTCGACGGCCGGGGCGCAGGGCATGGTCAACGCCTACAACCAGGCCGAAGCCGCCTTCGGGCGTGACAAGGTCAACCGCATCCTGATGTTCACCGATGGCGACTTCAACGTCGGCGTCACCAACGATCAGCGGCTGGAGGACTTCGTCGCCGCCAAGCGTGAAACGGGCATCTATCTGTCGGTCTACGGCTACGGCCGTGGCAACTACCAGGACGCCCGCATGCAGACGATCGCCCAGGCCGGCAACGGCACGGCGGCCTACGTCAACAACCTCGAGGAGGCGCGGCGACTGTTTGGTCCGGCCTTCGACCGCGGGGCCTTCCCGATCGCCGACGACGTCAAGATCCAGGTCGAGTTCAATCCCGCCCGCGTCGCCGAGTACCGGCTGATCGGCTACGAGACCCGGATGCTGAACGAGGAGGACTTCGACAACGACCGCGTCGACGCCGGCGAGGTCGGCTCCGGCGCCTCGGTGACGGCCCTCTACGAGATCACGCCCGTCGGCGGGCCGAGCCAGATCCCGGACCGCCGCTACGATCAGAACCGCCTCGGCGTCGGCGGCGGCGACCCGACCGGCGAGGTCGGCTTCGTCCAGGTCCGCTACAAACTGCCGGGCGAGCGGGACTCGCGGCTGATGCAGCGGGTGGTGTCGAACAGCGGCGCCGGACGGGTTTCGGCCCAGCCGCCGGAGAGCACCCGCTGGGCGCTGGCCGTCGCCGCCTTCGGCCAGAAGCTGCGCAACGATCCGTGGATGAGCGCCGACTACGGCTGGGACCAGATCCTCGAACAGGCGCAGGGCGCGCGGGGCGAGGACCCCTACGGCGAACGGGCGGACTTCGTGCAGATGGTCCGGGCGGCCGCGGGGATGCCGGTGCAGACGCGGCCGTGATCCCTGCTCTTGTCATCCCGGCCGCGCGACGCGGCGATCCGGGACGGCAGGAGGCCACTACGAGGCCCCCCGCGGCGGCGGTTTGTCCGGGAGCAGGGTGGCCTCCGCGCGGGGCCTGATCTGTCTGCCGGACAGCTGCTGACGCAGCTTCCGGCAGATTGCCGTGGTGGCTCTTCGCTTCGGCCGGGATGACAAGCGCCCGACTTTCATCGAGCGGAGATCGGACCCGGTTGCGCCGCCCCTCTCCCAACGGAAGAGCGAACCGGGCATGGTCACAGCGTGACCGAAACCCTTTCCCCCAAGACCGCCCGCCGCATCGCGCTTTCCGCGCAAGGTTTCGGCCGGACGCCCCCCGCGGCGCCCGGCCGAACGCACGTCCGGAACATCGTGCGCAAGCTGGGCGTGGTCCAGATCGACAGCGTCAACGTGGTGACGCGGACCCACTATCTGCCGGCCTTCTCCCGGCTCGGCGACTATCCGCGCGTGGCGCTGGAGGCGGAAGCCTGGGGTCCGCGCCGCAGCCTGTTCGAATACTGGGGCCACGAGGCGTCGCTGCTGCCGCTGGAGCTGCAGCCGCTGCTGCGCTGGCGCATGGCCCGGGCCGAGGCCGGTGAGATGTGGACCGGCCTGTCGCGGTTCGGGCGCGAGCGGCGCGACTACATCGACGGCGTGCTGAAGGAGATCGAGCAGCGCGGACCGGTCACCGGAGCCGACTTCAACGACGCGCCCAGGGGCGCGCCGGGCTGGTGGTCGTGGTCCGACGGCAAGCGGGCGCTGGAGTGGCTGTTCTGGGCCGGACTGATCACCACGAAGACGCGGCGCGGGTTCGAGCGCGTCTACGATCTGACCGAACGGGCCCTGCCCAAGCGGATCGTCGACCAGCCCACGCCCGACGAGGCGGATGCGCAGCGGGAGCTGGTGCGCATCTCGGCGCGCGCGCTCGGCTTGGCGACGGCGGCGGACCTGCGGGATTATTTCCGTTTGCCGCTGGCCGACGCGAGGGCGCGAGTGGCGGAGCTGGTCGAGGCGGGGGAGCTGACGGAGGCGGCGGTGAAGGGGTGGCGGGGCCCCGCTTATCTGGCGGCCAACGCCCGCAAACCGCGCAAGATCGCGAGCGCGGCCCTGCTGTCGCCGTTCGACAACCTGATCTGGACCCGCGACCGCACAGAGCGGCTGTTCGGAACGCGGGTGCGGCTGGAGATCTACACCCCGGCGCACAAGCGCACCCACGGCTACTACGTCCTGCCCTTCCTCGAGGACGAGGCGATCACGGCGCGGGTGGACCTCAAGTCCGACCGGCAGGCCGGTGTGCTGCGGGTGCAGGCGGCTTGGCGGGAGCCGGACGCGACGGCGGACTCGGCCTCGCGGCTGGCGGCGGAGCTTCGGAAGATGTCCGGATGGCTGGGGCTGGACGGGGTCGAAGTGGCGGGCAAGGGCGATCTGGCGGCGGCGCTGGAGTCGGCAGTCAGTTCGTGACGAGTTCGACTATGGATTTCGTGGGGATTTCGACCAGGCTGGCCGATCAGAGTCTGAAGATTTGTGCTGTTCTCCCTCCCCGTCCCTCCGTCATCCTCGGGCTTGACCCGAGGATCAGATGTCAGCGCAGGCTGTGCCACGGGAACGGCCCGGCGGGCGTGATCGAGCGGGCTTCGACGGAGCACCCGACGGTCTGATCCTCGGGTCAAGCCCGAGGATGACGGGGTGGTGTGGTTTCGTCGATGTGTGCGGGGCGACCCTCACACGTCGAATTTCACGCCCTGCGCCAGCGGCAGTTCGCGGCTGAAGTTCACGGTCTGGGTCTGGCGGCGCATATAGGTCTTCCACGCGTCCGAGCCGGACTCGCGGCCGCCGCCGGTGTCCTTCTCGCCGCCGAACGCCCCGCCGATTTCGGCGCCGGACGGGCCGATGTTGACGTTGGCGATGCCGCAGTCTGAGCCCCAGGCCGAGAGGAATTGCTCGGCCTCGCGGACGCTGTCGGTGAAGACGCAGGACGACAGGCCCTGCGGCACGGCGTTCTGCATCGCCACGGCCTCGTCGAAGTCGGACCAGGTCAGGACGTAGAGGATGGGGGCGAAGGTCTCGCGCCCGACCACGGGGGTCTGGGCGGGCATGCGGACGATGGCCGGACGGACGTAGACGCCCTCGCGGTCGAGAGCGTCGCCGCCGGTGACGATCTCGCCGCCCTGCTCCACGGCCTGCGCCAGCGCCGTCTCGAAGCTGCGGCGAGCGTCGGCGTCGATCAGCGGCCCGACCAGCACGCCGTCCTCGCGCGGATCGCCGACCGGCAGGGTCTCGTAAGCCTTTGAAAGACGGGCGATCAGGGCGTCGGCGATGCTCTCGTGGACCAGCAGGCGGCGCAGGCTGGTGCAGCGCTGGCCGCAGGTGCCGACGGCCGAGAAGGCGATGGCGCGCACGGCCATGTCGAGGTCGGCCGAAGGCGTCACGATCATGGCGTTGTTGCCGCCGAGCTCCAGCAGCGAGCGGCCGAGACGGGCGGCCACCGTCCGGGCCACGGCCCTGCCCATGCGGCTCGATCCGGTGGCGGAGACCAGCGGGATGCGGGGATCGGCGGCGAGCCGTTCTCCGACCTCCCGCCCGCCGATGACGACCTGCGACAGACCCTCCGGGGCCCCGTTTCCCGTTTCCCTGGCGAAGCGGGTGAGCGTGCGGTCGAAAATCGCCTGCGTCGCCAGGGCCGTCAGCGGCGTCTTCTCCGACGGCTTCCAGATCACAGGGTCCCCGCAGACCAGCGCCAGGCAGGCGTTCCACGCCCACACGGCGACGGGGAAGTTGAAGGCCGAGATCACCAGCACCGGCCCGAGCGGCTGCCAGGTCTCGCGCATGTGATGGCCGGGGCGCTCGCTGGCCAGCGTCAGGCCGTAGAGCTGGCGCGACAGGCCGACGGCGAAGTCGCAGATGTCGATCATCTCCTGGACCTCGCCGAGGCCCTCGGAGACGATCTTGCCAGCCTCGAGCGTGACCAGGCGGGCGAGGTCGGCTTTCGAGGCGCGCAGTTCCTCGCCGAGGAGGCGGACCAGTTCGCCACGGCGCGGAGCGGGCACGCGCTTCCACTGGTGGAAGGCGGTGACCGCAGCGGCGACAGCGGTTTCGATGGCGGCGGCGTCCGTCTCGGCCACGATCCCGCCGGTCGAACCGTCGACCGGCGAGCGCGTCGTCAGGCCGGCTTCGGCGAAGGCGGCGTCCGGCACGCCGAGGCGGCGCAGGATGGCGTGGCTTTCAGCGGCGGCGGTGGCGCGGACGGTCATGGGGCGGGGCTCCGGCAAGTCCGTGCGGCTTAGCCGGGCCGGGCGCAAAGAGAAAGGCCGCCCCGTCGCCGGAGCGGCCCCTCGTTGTTCGCGGCCGACTACCAGCGGCTGCGCCAGGCGACGCGCTGGAGCTGGTACTCGATGCGGTCCAGCCGGCGGTCCAGGTCATGATACTCGGCCCGGCTCAGCCCGTTGCGGGCGTAGCGGTATTCGAGCCGCTGGTAGTGGTTCATCTCGCGGGCCAGGTCGCGGGCCTCGAAGCGATGAACCCCGCCGCTCCAGGCGAGGCGGTCAATGTGCTGGGCAAGCACACGGGCGCGGTAGTGGAGGTCGCGCGGGGCGTAGCCGTAATCCCGGCGGCCGTGGCCGTAGCCGTAGCCGTAGCCGTCGCTGTAGCCGGGCGAGCCGAAGCTGAGGGTGACTCCGAAATTCTGGGCCAGCGCCGGGGTCGATACCATGACCGCGGACGCCGCCAGCACGGGAAGCAGGGCTTTCCTGATCATGGCGGTATTCATCGAGTGTCGTCCTTTCGAGTCCGGGACCATCCCGGCTGATGGACGCAGGGAACCATGCCGCGGCTGACAGGACCCTGAGGCGTTCGTTGTCCGGCAGTCAGGAACCGGCCGAAGGCCGGCGGGTTGTGTCGCCGAGCCGACAAACAGGAGAGTGGCCGATGAAAGTTCGCGACGTAATGAGCAAGGACGTGCAGGTGGCCCGCCCGGGCGACAGCCTGCAGGAGGTCGCGGCGCGGATGGCGAGCGGCGACTTCGGCTTCATGCCGGTGGCCGACGGAGATCGCCTGATCGGCACCATCACCGACCGTGACATCACGGTGCGCGCTGTCGCCGGCGGCGCCGCCTGCACGGCTCCGGTGGTGGAATACATCACCCGCGACCCCCATACGGTCCGGGCCGACGACGATCTGAAATCCGTGCTGGACGCGATGGGCGACAAGCAGATCCGCCGCCTGCCGGTGCTGGACAAGAACGACCGGCTGGTCGGCGTGGTGTCGCTGGGCGACCTGTCGACGCGGGTGAAGGAGAAATACGCGGGCGAGACGCTGGAGGACATCTCCCGTCCCTAGGACAGGCCGGGCGTTAACCCTTTCGCCAAACCACGTGTTCACCCGCGCCGGGGCATGCTCGCCGTTCACGACGGGAGACGCCGATGGCGCGCGCGCAGTTCCAGAAGGGTCAGAAGGTCTGGGTCGAATGTGTCGGCGCCTGGGCCCAGATCGAGAAGGTCCAGCCCGTCTGGGCCAAGGGCTTCGAAGAGCCCGTGCGGGTCACCTACGACGTCGGTCTGGGACGGGAGTTCCTGGGCCACGAGCTGCTGCTGCCGACCGAGGATCCCGCGGCCAACGCCGGTGAGAACTGGCGCCTGATGCGGGCCCGCAACAAGTGGCAGACGGCGGACGACACGCCGCATCACCCGTTCCCCGGCACCTATCCGGTGGTGGTCACCGACAAGGCCGACTGGGGCGGCTGGCGCGTGCCCGGCGCGGAATACGACCGCGACCCCGACCAGATCGAGTTTCAGGCCCGCCTGATCGCCGCCGCGCCCCGGCTGATGGCGCTGGCCGAGCGGATCGTCGCCGCGGTGGACGAAGCCCCGGAAGACGCGCCGCCCGAAATGCTGGTCATGGCCCGCGACGCGCGCACCGTGCTCAAGAGCATCACCGACGTGCTCGCGCCGCCGACCGAGGGCCGTCAGGCCCACAGCCCGTCACGCGCGGCCTGAGGTGAATTGATCCACCGGTCGGGGCAGGGAAGCCTCGACAGGAATCCGCGACGCAGCCTAGATTCGGCCATCGTCGCCGAATCGTCCGGGAGAGCGCCTTGCGGGGCAGTGAGCGCCGCATAACCCCGCAAGGACGGCGCGCCCAGGACCGGCGCAAGGGCCCGCCCGCATGGCTGCGGATCGCCATTCTCGCCGTCACCCTGGCTGTCGCCGCCTATGTGCTTCTGTTCGCTCGCGAAATGGCGCGGCCGGGCCAGGAGGCGGACGCCCTGCGCATGGTCGCGGTCGACCGCGAGGCGCGACTGCTGGCGCTGGAGATGGAGACCCGCATCGCGCCGGTCGAGGCCGCTGTCCGCGCCGCCGCGGCCCAGCCGCGCGGTCCCGCCGAAACCATCCGGCAAGCCCGCGCCGCCGCCCCGGAGAGCGCGTTCGCCGTGATCTCGGCGGGACAGGGCGTGACGGCCGTCGCCGGCGCCTCCCCCGCGGCCTTCGTGTCCACGCCGGGCAAGCCGCTGCTGGCCGCCGACGGCGCCGCCCTGCTGATCTCGCGGCCGCTGCCGGACGGAAGCCGGCTGGTCGGGCGCGCGCCCCTGCCCTCGCTGAGAACCACCGACGGCGTGGATCTGTGGCTGCTGTCGGGACCGCGCTCGCTGCTGGCCGGGGGATCGGGCGAGGAAGAGGCGCTGGCGCTGCAAGAGGCTCCGGCTGACGGGCGCGGACTGGGCGCGACCCTGACCGTCGCCGACGGTGCCGTGCGGCGGACGACGGTGGCGGTTGGAGACACCGGCGTGATCGCCGTCGCGTCCACCCCCGTCAGCATCGGGGCCGGCGCCCTGATGGACGACGCCTGGGTGCTGACAGCGCCGTTCATCATCGGCGTGCTGGTGCTTCTGCTGGCGAAGCTGCAGGAGCGCAAGCAGGTGGGCATCAGCCGTGAATGGGCGGCCTCCGAGCGCCGCTTCCGCGGGGCTGTCGAGGCGGCGCGATGCGGCGTCTGGGACTGGGACCTCGAGAGCGGCCAAATTCTGTTGTCCGACTACATGGCCGACCTGATGGGGCTGGAACGCACGGGCGCGGCTTCGGCGGACGAGATGATGGAGCGCATCCATCCGCGTTACCGCGCGGCCGTGGAACACGCCCTGCGACAGGCCGAGACTTTCGGAGCCTTCGAAGTCAGCTTCCCGGTTCCGGACGCGCAGGGCCGCGCGCGCTGGATCGACGCCCGCGGCCAGGCCCGGGGCGATCGCGGCGAGGACGGCTTCACCTCGATCCTCGGCATCGCGCTGGACACGACCGAGGCGCGGCGGGCGAAGGCGCACGCCCAGGCCGCCGAGGGGCGGCTGCGTGACGGCATCGAGAGCGTGTCGGACGCCTTCGTGCTGTTCGACCGCCACGGGCGGCTGATCCTGTCCAACCAGGCATTCGAGGACGCCTTCCGGTTCGAGCCGGGCGTGGTGCGCAAGGGCGCGCTCAAGGCCGATCTCAACCGCATCGCCGCCCTGGCGATCAAGTCGGAGCAGCCCGCCGCAGGCGGGCGGGCCGGAGCGCGGGAGGTCGAGCTGCACGACGGCCGCTGGCTACAGCTGGTCGAGCGATTCACCTCAGAGGGCGGCTCCGTGGTCTCGGCGGCCGATATCACCGCCATCAAGCAGAAGGAGGCCGAGCGCCAGCGCGCCACCGAACGGCTGCACGCCACCATCACCGAGTTGGAGGACCGCGAGGAGAAGCTGTCCCTGCTGGCGCGCAAGTACGAGATCGCCATGACGCGGGCCGAGGCGGCGAGCCAGGCCAAGTCGGAGTTTCTGGCCAATATGAGCCACGAACTGCGCACGCCGCTGAACGCCATCAACGGCTTCTCCGAGATCATGGCCGGAGAGATGTTCGGGCCCTTGGGCGATCCCCGGTACAAGGGCTACGCCGCCGACATCCTGCGCTCGGGCCAGCATCTGCTCAGTCTGATCAACGACATCCTCGACATGGCCAAGATCGAGGCCGGCAAGCTGACGCTGCACTATGAGGAAGTGTCGCTGAAGGAGATCGTCGACGACGCGGCGCGGCTGATGCGCGGGCGGGTCGAGGAGGCTGGTCTGAAGCTGCTGGTCGACACGCCGGACCTGCCGACCATTGAGGCCGACCATCGGGGCCTGAAGCAGGTGCTGCTCAACCTGCTGTCGAACGCCGTGAAATTCACGCCGGAAGGCGGGGACATCGTCGTGGCCGTGTCGCGCGAGGACGACGACCGGCTTCGTGTGGCGGTCACCGACACCGGCATCGGCATCGCCGCCGAAGACCTCGGCCGGCTGGCCCGACCGTTCGAACAGGTCGAGGGGCAGCATTCCAAGACCACGCAGGGGACGGGGCTGGGTCTGGCCCTCACCAAGTCCCTGATAGAGTTGCACGGCGGGACCCTGACGCTGGAAAGCGAGCCGGGGCGCGGCACCACGGTGAGTTTCGATCTGCCCGTCCGCCGGCCGAATCAGGCTGCGGCCAACCAGGCCGAGGCCGCCTGACGCCGGTCAGCCGCCGGAGCGCCCCGGATCGCGGGCCTTGCGTTCGCCCTTGTCGCGCACCACCGTCCGCCCCCGCCGGGTGAGGATTTCCGACAGGGCGGCGCGGTCGTCCGGCTCCAGCGTCGCCAACAGCGCCACCGCATCGGCCTCGATGCGGGCCCGGCCGCGAAGCTCCGCGGCGCGCGACTGCTCCAGCAGGGCGGACACCTCGGCCGGATCGAAGTCAGCAGAGCGGACGAGCGCCGTCGCCTGACGCCGCTTCGACCGCGTCTCCTCGAAATCGGGCCGGGCGGCGCGGGCCGAGGCGCGCAGGGCCTCGCGCACCTGATCACGCACCTCAGGGTCGAGCCCTTCGACGACGGTCATAAACGGGTGGGTTCGGGGCGAGCGGTGCTGGGACTCGATGCGGCGCTCGACGCCGGCGCGGCCGACGAGCAGCGTCGCTCCGGCCGCGACAGCGAACAGGTTCAGCGCCACCGAGGCGGCCAAGGCGATCTTGAGGGTCCTGGCGTTCACCCGAGCACCTCCGTGTCGTCGACGCCAAGCAGGGAGGCCTGGTACAGCACGGCGTCGGCCTGGGCGTCGGCGGTGACATGGCTGGTCAGCATCACGCCGGCCACGACGCCGGCGCAGGTCGCCACCGCCCAGCCGGCCCCGAAGGCCAGCGACAGCCGGTCGATCCAGACGCGGCCGGTGCGGCCGGCCTTGCCTCCGGCCGTGGCGGCGGCGGCCAGAACCCGGTCGCGCAGGGCCATCGACACCTGCGGCGTCGGCGAGCGATGCAGCAGGGCGTCGATCGCGTCGGCCTCGGCCATGGCCGGGCCGGCGATATCCGCATGCGCCGCGGCGAAGGCCTCGGCCGCCGCGCGTTCGCCTTCCGGCCAACGCCGGCGGTCGGCGCCGTAGGCGGCCACAAGGGCGAGGAAGCGTTCCGCCGTCATCCGTTCATACTCCTTCGCCGCCGGGCCGGTGCCCGGCCAGCGCCAGTCTCAACGCCCGCCGTCCGCGCGACAGCAGGCTTTCCAGAGCCTCGATGCTGATCTCCATCAGCGCCGCGGCCTCGATATTCGTCAGTTCCTGATAATGGCAAAGCACGATGGCCTCGCGCTGCCGATCGGGCAAGCGGGCCAGCGCCCCGTTGACCGCCGCGCCAACGTCGGCGGCGAGAAGGCCGCGATCGGGCGCCGGCCCCTCGTCGCGCCGGTCCGGCGGCAGGGCCGTCGGAATCTCCCGGCGACGCCTGAGCCGGTCGTAACAGAGGTTCAGGGCCACCCGATGCAGCCAGGTGTCGAACCTGGCCTTGCCGGTCACCCAGCGGGGCGCCTGCCGCCACGCCCGCAGCAGGACGTCCTGCGCGACGTCCTCGGCCTCGACGGCGTCCCCGAGCATGCGCTGGGCGAGCGCCAGCATGCGCGGCAGCTTGCGCGCCACCATGGTCTGGATGGCCGCGGGATCGCCCTGACCCACACGGCGCACCAGGTCCTCGTCGGGGTCGGCGAAAGACGCCATCCGGCCTCGTGCGAACGTTGCTGCAAGGCCGGTGAGGTCGAGGACCGCCGCGCCCGTCATCTGCTTACTCCGAAGGGGGCGCCGAAGGCGACGCCTGTTGCGCCAGGCGAGCGGCGCGGCGCTCCGCCCGCCGCTCGCGGCGGTCGGCGCGAACGGCACGGCGCTCCGCCGCCGCGACGAAGCCGTCGTTGTCGGCGTCCAGACGGGCGAAGGCGGCCTCGGCCCGGGCCTGGGCGGCTGCGATCACGACCGGCCCGCGATCGGCCCTGCGTCCGGCGCGCACGGCGCGCCGGTGCGGTCCGCGGTGAGCGCGGCGCGGCCCCCGCTCGGCCCGGGTTTCGGCGCGGTGCTCACCACGGGCGTCGAACTCGGCCTTGCTGATGACGCCGTCGTCGTCGGCGTCGAGCCGGTCGAAGCGCGTATCCGCACGCTGAGCCATGCGCGTCCGGGCGACGGCGCGCATTTCGTCGCGGGTAACGGAGCCGTCACGGTCGGCGTCCGCGGCGGCGAGGCGCTCGATGCGGCGGCCGACGAACTCGGCCTGGCTGAGGCGCCGGTCGCCGTCGGCGTCGGCTCGGATGCCGGGCGCATGCGGGCGATCCGGCGACTGCCGGGCGGAGGCGGCGCCGCCCGCGGCGAGGGTCAGAGCGGCCAGAGCGGCCGCTACGAGGGTCTTGTTCATCTCGATGGTCTCCATGGCCGCCCGACGCGGCCGCGTGTCCCTGTCTGAGAGTGAAACGGCGTTCGCGTCAGTCTCCGTCGCCGACCAGCGGCAGGGCGGCCTCGAAGGCGGCGCGGGCGGCGCGCCGCGCCTCCGCCAGCCCCGCCTTCAGCGCGTCGAAGCTTTCGAAGCCGGCCGCCTTGGCCAGCCGCTGCCGGAAACCTTCAGGCTCCTGGTCGGGATCGGGACGGTCGTCGAAGGCGGCGCCGAGAATCTGGCTGAGCGCCTGCTGCAGCCGCCAGGCCTCGGCCAGATCCGGGTCGTCGGCCAGCGCCTCGAGGGTCGAGACGGTCAGCGGCCCGCCCGCCCGGGCGCTGCGGAGCTGGCGCACCTGGGCGACGAACTCCGCATCGACCTGTCCGCCGGGCGCCAGCTTCACGTCCCAGTCGCCCTGCCCGGGCCGTTCCCGAGCCATCAGGTCGCGCATGCGCCGCGCGTCGGCGGCGAGCGCCACGCCCGGTCGCGGCCGACGCAGGATGCTCTCCAGCGTCGCCGCCGTGCGCGCGCCGAAGGCCGGGTCGTCGGTCCAGACCACGCGCGCCCGGGTCAGGGCCATGAACTCCCAGGTGTCGGCCTCGGTGGCGTAATAGTCCTCAACGGCGGAGAGGCGCAGCGACACCGGTCCCTTGGCCGCGCCGGGCCGCAGCCTCATGTCGACTTCGTACAGTCCGCCCTCTGCGGTGTGGGCCGAAAGGGCCGCGATCAGCCGCTGGGTGAAGCGCGAGTAGAACACCCCTGCGGCCCAGTGCCGGGCGTCCGACATGGCCTCGGCGGGCGCGTCATAGACGGTCATCAGGTCAAGGTCCGACGTCGCGGTCATCTCGCGCGAGCCGGCCTTGCCGAGCGCGACCACGGCCACCGCGCCGCCCGACAGGGTTCCGCCCTGGCGCATGGTCTCGGCCATGGCGGCGGGCGCGAGAGCCCCGAGGCAGGCGTCCGCAAGGGTGGTGTAGGCCCGTCCGGCCTCCTCCGGCCCGACCCGGCCGGTCAGGGTCTGGACGCCGATGCGGAACATCTGCTCGCGGTGGACCCGGCGCACGACGTTCATGGCGGTCTCGAAATCCGGCGCGGCGGCGGCCTCGGCGCCCATCTGATCGACGACGCCGGTGTCTTCCTCAATGCTGCGGGTGAAGCGGGCGTCCAGCATGCTGTCCAGCGCCGCAGGGTAGCGGCCCAGCGTGCGGGCCAGCCGCGGTGCGAAGGCCATGACTCCGACGACGAGGTCGAACAGCTTCGGCTGGGCGAGGAACAGCGCCTGGACCTGCACCCCGCCGCTCAGGCCCGAGAAGAACACGGCGAAGCGGCGGAAGGCGGCGTCGGCCGCGCCGGTGTCCGCCAGCGCCGTCAGCAGGCGGGGCGCGAGCCGGGTGAACAGCTCGCGGCCGCGCGCGGTCCGGGTGGCGGGGATGCGGCCGTGGTGCCAGCTCCGGATGGTCTCGGCGACCATGGCGGGATCGGAGAAGCCCATGCGGGCGAGGGTTTCGAGCGTCTCGGGGTCGTTCTCGACGCCGGTGAAGACCAGCGAGCCGTAGGGGGACGACAGCGCCTCCTCGCCCTCGAACAGTTCACCGTAGCGGCGGTTGACCCCGACGAGCAGGGCCTCGACCCGGGTGTCGAAGACGGCCAGATCGCCCTCCCCCGTCAGCGCCGCGACCCGGGCCCGGGCGGCCGGGTCGACGGGCAGGCTGTGGGTCTGCTCGTCCTCGAGCATCTGCACGCGGTGCTCGAGACCGCGCAGTTCGACATAGGCGGCGGTCAGATCTGCGCAGGCGTCGGGCTCGACATGGCCGGCGTCGCGAAGGGCCGCCAGGGCGTCGACCGTGCGCGGCTCGCGCAGGCCCGGATCGCGGCCGCCGAGGATCAGCTGCTGGGTCTGGGCGAAGAATTCGATCTCGCGGATGCCGCCGCGGCCGAGTTTCAGATTGGCGCCGGCTGCCTCGAGGCCCTCGCCGGTCTTGTGGACGTGAATCTGACGCTTGATCGACTGGATATCGAGGATGGCCGGGTAGTCGAGGCTGCGGCGCCAGATGAACGGCGTCAGCGCCTTCAGGAAGCCGCGCCCCGCCGCGACGTCGCCGAGCACGGGCCGGGCCTTGATGAAGGCGGCGCGCTCCCAGTTCTGGCCGACACTCTCGTAATAGGCCAGGGCCGTCGGGGCGGCGACCACCGGCGGCGTCGAGGAGGGATCGGGACGAAGGCGCAGGTCGACGCGGAAGACGTAGCCGTCGCCGGTCCGCTCCTGCATCAGCGCCGCCAACGCCTGGGCCAGCCGGTCCACGAACCGCTGCGGCTCCACGCCCTCCGCCAGCGCCGGGATCAGCCCCTCCGGCTCCCAGAACAGGCTGATGTCGATATCGGACGAGTAGTTGAGCTCGAACGCCCCGTGCTTGCCCATGGCGAGGCCGAACAGGCCGGGGACGGGGCCGCGCGGATCATCGGGGCCGCTGACCAGCTTGCCGCGCTCGCGCTGGTCGTCGGCGACCGCGCGCAAGGCGGCGTTGACCGAGGCGTCGGCGAAACGGCTAAGCGCGCCGGTGACCTGATCGAGATCCCAGACGCCGCCGAGATCGGCCAGGGCGGTCAGCAGGTGGAGTTCGCCCTTGAGCCTGCGCAACGGCGCGCGCAGGTCGTCGGCGCCGCCGGTCAAGGCTTCGGTGGCGGCGAGGACACGCCCCAGCCGTTCGTCCGGTCCCTCGGCCAGCAGGTCCCGCAGAAGCTCCGGCCAGCGCCGCGCGAGCCCGAACAGATAGGGTGACGCGGCGAATATCGGGGCCAGGGCGGACCAGGCGCCTTCCAGCAGCCCTGTCCAACCCTGCTCGCTCGCCGGGTCGGCCAGGCGCTCGAACGCTCTGGCGGCCGCGTTCGGGTCCACGACCGGCCCACACGGCTGCAGCGCCATCATGCACGCCACGTCATGTGCAGGAGCGGATAGGGCATTCCCAGGCCGTCCGTCGGCGAACGGCCCGTCCGCTGGAAGCCCAGCCGCTCGTAGAACCCCACCGCGCGGGCGTTCTGCTCGTTCACATCCACCGTCAGGGCGCCGTGAAGGGTTCGGGCGTGGGCGATCAGGGCCCGCCCCACGCCTGCGCCGTGCCGTGCCGGATCGACGAACAGCGCGTCCACATGCGCGCCGGTCAGGGCCATGAAGCCGACGGCCGTGTCCGTCTCGTCGACGTGAACCCAGGGACGGGAGGTCGCCAGCCAGTCCACGACGATCCCGTCGATGCGCGTCAGGTCGGAGGCCGAGACGAAGTCGTGCGTAGCGGCCACCGCCCGCCGCCAGATTTCGAGCGTGCGGGGGCCGTCCGCCGCCGTGGCCAGGCGGATCATCCCTCGGCCGCCGGCAGAACCAGTGCGACCCGCAGGCCGGGCCCGAAGCTGCCGTATTCGCCGGGCCCCTCGTCCAGCTGGACCCGCCCGCCATGGGCCTCGAGCACGGCGCCGACCAGCGACAGGCCGAGGCCGGAGCCGGGCTCGGTGCGGCTGTTGTCGAGGCGGACGAAGCGCTGGATGACCCGCTCGCGATCCGCCTCGGGCACGCCCGGACCGGTGTCGGTGACGGAGAACTCGATTTCGCCGGAACTGCGCCGACGGGCGCGCAGCATCACCGCACCGCCGGTCGGGGTGTATTTGATGGCGTTGTCGATGACGTTGGCGAGGGCCTGGGCGAGGAAGGGCCGGTTGGCCTCGACCATAAGGCCGCGCTCGATTTCGGCCGAGAACTCCAGCCCCTTGTCCTCGCTGGCCGGCTCGTAGAGTTCCGCCATGTCGACGGCGAGGTCGGCGGCGTCGAACAGCTGGGGATCGGGCGTGCGCCCCGCCGCCGCCTGCAGACGGGCGATGGCCAGCACGGTGTTGAAGGTCTTGAGCAGGTTGTCGGCCTCGTCCAGCGCCAGCTGCAGGGCGTCGACGCCATCGATCTTGCCCGCCTCGGCGTCGATCAGCGACACCTCAAGCTTGGCCCGCATGCGGGTCAGGGGCGATCGCAGGTCGTGGGCGATGGCGTCGCCGGCGTGGCGGATCGAGGCCATCGACGCCTCGAGCCGGTCGAGCATGGTGTTCAGGCCGGCCCCGAGCTCGTCCAGTTCGTCGCCGGAGTTGCGCACCGGGGCGCGCGCCTTGAGGTCGCCTTCCTGGACGGCCGTCACCACCCTGTTCAACCGGCCCATCGACCGTTCGAGATTGCGGCTGACCAGAATTCCGCCGGCGAGGCCGAGCAGCAGGACGATGCCCATGGCCCCCCACAGAGCCTGGGTCAGACGGGCGAGGTAGGCCTCGGTGTCGCCCAGGGACCGACCCACGAACAGCATCTCGCCGCCGGACAGCCGGACCTGGACGCCGCGGGCTTGGGGCCGGGTGACCCGCCCTTCCGCATCGGTTTCGGTCAGTGGGAAGGTGATCCAGTGACGGTCGCCCTGCATCGTCTCGATCGGCGACAGGGTGAGGCTGCCGGTCACGCGGCTGCCGTCCGGGTTCATCAGCAGGTAGACGAAGGCGCTGGGCGTCAGCGAGCGATCGATCAGGGCCCGGTTGAGTGCGTCCACGCCCCGGGCGTCGTAGATGCCGAGCAGCACCTGCATCTCGCCGCGCAC
Organism: Brevundimonas sp.; assembly: GCF_035626535.1. Taxonomy (GTDB): domain Bacteria; phylum Pseudomonadota; class Alphaproteobacteria; order Caulobacterales; family Caulobacteraceae; genus Brevundimonas. The sequence goes on along the minus strand of NZ_DASPNO010000067.1, from coordinate 19,379 downwards.
CTCGCGCTCGGCGTTGACCCGCGCCTCGGCGGCCGAGGCGAAATAGACATAGGCGAGGATGGCGCTGGCGGCCGCCGCGAACAGGGCGAGGAACAGCAGCGTCAGCCGGAAAGGCGTGCGGCGAAGAAGGGACGGAAGCCGCATGAGGCTGGATCAGGCCTCCAGCCGGTACCCCGCGCCGCGCACGGTCTGCAGCATGGCGTGGTCGAAGCCCTTGTCGATCTTGGCCCGCAGCCGGCTGATGTGGACGTCGATGACGTTGGTCTGGGGGTCGAAATGATACTCCCAGACCTTTTCGAGCAGCATGGTGCGGGTGACCGACTGGCCGGCGTGGCGCATCAGGAACTCGAGCAGCTGGAATTCGCGCGGCTGCAGGTCGATCTCCTGGCCGCCGCGATGCACGGTCCGGGCGATCAGGTTCATCTCGAGATCGCCGACCTTGAGCATGGTGGCGACCGAGCCGGTCTCGCGGCGACGCGACAGGGCCTCGACGCGGGCGATCAGCTCGGAGAAGGCGTAGGGCTTGACCAGATAGTCATCGGCCCCGGCCTTGAGGCCCGCGACGCGGTCGTCGACCTCGCCCATGGCCGACAGGAACAGGACCGGGGTCTGGTCGCCGTCCTTGCGCAGGGTCTCGACCATGCCGATGCCGTCGAGCCGGGGCATCATGCGGTCGACGACATAGACGTCGTAGCCGCCCTTCTGGGCTTCCAGCAGACCGAAGGCGCCGTCGACGGCGTGGGTCGGCTCGTGACCGGCCTCGGTCAGCCCGCGGACCATGGCGGTCGCGGCCTCGGCGTCGTCCTCGACCACCAGAATACGCATGGAAAGACCCCTCCGGATGCAGAATCGCCGCCGATGGTAGCGCATCGGCGGCGATGGGGGCAGTTAAGGCTTATTCAGGATCGGGACGGTCATTCCGCGTCCGCGAACTCCAGCAACACCGGCACCCGCGTCGCGCTGCCCGCCTGGATGACGAACAGCACCACGCCCGACCGTCCGGCAGCCCGTACTGCCTCTACGGCGGCGCGAAGCTCGCCCGCAGAGGAGACCGAACGTCTGTCCGCGTGGGTGATCAACATCCCCGGGCTGAGGCCCAGCCGAGCGGCGGGGGTGCCCCGCGCCACTGCGGTAATCACCACACCGGTTGCTGTAGACGGGAAGCGGTAGCGCTGGCGAAGCGTTGGGGTCAGCGACGTAACGCTGACACCTTCGATCGGAGCGCCGTCAGCTCCTGCCGAAGGGCCTTCGCCGAGCCCGTCGGCATTCGAGCCGAGAAGCCCTTGGCGCAACTGCTCTTCCGACGGACGGACCCCCGCCCGGACGTTCGCCGTGACGCGCCGGCCGTCCCGACTGATATCGAGACGGATGTTGGAGCCCGGACTCACGGCCGCGACTACGCGGGTAGCCTCAGTGCTGTCCTCGACCGGCTCGCCATTCACGGCCGTGATCACGTCGCCGATTTCCACCCCGGCGCGGTCAGCGGGACCTCCGGGCGTGACCTCGGTGACCAAGGCGCCCTCGGTGCCGCGCGGCAAGCCATAGGCCTCCCACATCGCGGCACGCGGGGTCGTGAGCGTCAGACCGACGTATCCGCGCTTGATCTCGCCGTCACGGATCAGGCGCTCGGTGATCGGCTTGGCCACGGAGGCCGGGATGGCGAAGCCGATCCCGACCGAGCCTCCCGTCTGGGTGTAGATCGCCGAATTAACCCCGATCACGCGGCCGTAGATGTCGAACGTCGGGCCGCCGGAGTTCCCGGTGTTGATCGCGGCGTCGATCTGCAGGAAATCGACGTAACCCGCGTTGGAGTCGGGATCGATGTTCTGCCGACCGAGGCCCGATACGATGCCCGCCGTGGCGGTGCCCCCGAGGCCGAACGGGTTACCGACGGCAATGACCCAGTCGCCGACCCGCGGCTGGGCCTTCTCCTCGAAGGAGACGAACGGGAAGTCCGTACCTTCGACCTTGATCACCGCGAGGTCCGTAGCGGGATCGCGTCCCACGACCTCGGCCTTGAGTTCGCGTTCATCGGCGAGCACCACGGTGATCTCGACAGCGTCGGCGACGACGTGATTGTTGGTGACGATGTAGCCGTCGCGGGAAATGAAGAAGCCCGAACCAGCTCCGAGAGCGGTGCGGCCATCGCCCTCCTCTCCGCCCTCTTCTCCTTCGGGTACGGGGATGGCAAACGGGAGCCCCGGAACGCGGATGGTCGAAGGTGCGCTGACGCGCGACTCCACATTGATCTGCACCACCGCCGGCGCGACCTGCTGGAAGATATCCGCGAAGCTGAGCGGCGCACCCTGCGGGGGCGCGAAGAGGCCGCCGGGGCCGGCGTTCGGCGCCAGTCGGCCGGACATGCCCGCGACGGGACCCGCATTGGCGGTCGGCCAGTCGATGACGCCGCCGGCGGTGGCGCCGGCCGCGAGAACCAGGCCGAACGTGGCCCCCAGCATGAATTCCTTACGCTTCATCATCGGGTTTCGTACGATCCTTTCATCGGACGGCAAGCGCCCGGTCAGTCCGTCAATATAGGACGGCGGCTCCCGTCGCCAACGCTGTGACACGCGGATGGGTCCGTCCGGACCTCAGTCGTCAGACGGCTTTGCGTCAGGATCACGGCGAAGGTGGGCCTCCGAGATGATATCCGCCAGCCGCGCCTCCTCCACGGCCGTCAGCGGCTCGATCTCGGTGCGAGGGCGGCGGGACCGGAACAGGAGGAGCGCCAGAATCCCGGTCAGCAGCGCCACCGGGCCGAACCACAGCAGCCACGTCCCCGACCGGACGGGGGGCTGGAAGAGCACGAAATCCCCGTAGCGCCGGACCAGATCCTGCTCGATCTCGGCGTCCGAACGGCCGGCGGCGACCTGTTCGCGGACCAGCTGGCGCATGTCGGCGGCGATGACGGCGGGGCTGTCGGCGATGGCCTCGTGCTGGCAGACGACGCAGCGGATGCCGTCGAACAGGGCCTGGGCCCGGGCTTCCTGCGCCCCGTCGGGCAGCGGCCGGTCGGGCGCGGGCGGCGGCTCCTGGGCGACCACGGGGGGGCCGATCAGGCCCAGGGCGGCGACAGCGATCAGCAGGGCGCGCCTCATGCCGCCACCTTCCGCTGACCGACGCCGAGCCGCAGCCGCCGGTCCATCAGCGACAGCACCCCGCCAAGGGCCATGATGGCCGGGCCGAGAAAGATCAGTCGCGCCCAGGGATTCCACCAAACGCGGACGTTCCAGGCCGGCGCTCCGGTCGCGGACTGGCCGCGCTCGCCCAGCACCACATAGACGTCGTCGAGGCCGCGGAAGTCGAGGCCGACCTCGGTGGTGGTCTGGCCGCCGGCGGGAAAGAAGCGGCGCTCGGCGGTGATCTGGCGCGGCGCGGCGCCGGAGCGGAGGGTGACGGTCAGCAGGCCCCGCTCGGCCAGATAGTTGGGGCCCTCGACCACGCGCACGTCGTCGAGCCGCACCGCCCATGGGCCGGCCTCGACCACTTCGCCGATGGCGACCGGACGGGCCGCCTCGGCGCGGTAGCCGGTCTCGACCACCGCCCCGAGCACGAACACGCCGAGCCCGGCGTGGGCGAGGGTCGTGCCCCAGGCGCCGAGCGGCAGCCCCTTGGCGCGGCGCAGACTCTCGGCGAGGGGGGAGCGGAACAGGCGGACGCGCTCGGCGGTCTCGGCCAGGGCGCCGACGATCAGCCACGCGCTGAGGCCAATTCCGGCGGCGGAGAGCGCCTTGCGAGGCTCGAACATCAGCCAGCCGGCGAGGGCCAGCAGAAGGGCCAGCCCGGCGGCGACCGCCAGCCGCTGCAGGACACCCGGCAGATCGCCACGCTTCCACGCCAGCAGCGGCCCGGCGGGCAGGATCAGAAGGGCGACGGCCATCAGCGGCACGAAGGTCAGGGCGAAATAGGGCGGGCCGACCGAGATGGTCGAGCCGTTCGCCGCCTCCAGGATCAGCGGATAGAGGGTGCCGAGCAGGACGGTGGCGCAGGCGGCGGTGAGGAACAGGTTGTTGAGCACCAGCGCCCCTTCCCGGCTGACCGGAGCGAAGATGCCGCCGCCCTTCAGTTGCGGCGCCCGCCACGCGAACAGGCCGAACGCCAGCCCGCCGGTGAGGCCGAGGATGGCCAGCAGCATCATTCCGCGCTCGGGGTCGACGGCGAAGGCGTGGACGCTGGTCAGGACGCCCGAGCGGACGAGGAAGGCGCCCAGCATGGAGAAGGTGAAGGCCGCCAACGCGAGGAAGGTGGTCCAGCCCGCCAGCGCTCCACGCCGCTCGGTGACCACGGCGGAGTGCAGCAGGGCCGCGCCGGCCAGCCACGGCATGAAGCTGGCGTTCTCGACGGGATCCCAGAACCACCAGCCGCCCCAGCCCAGTTCGTAATAGGCCCAGAAGGCGCCCAGCGTAATGCCGACGGTCAGGAAGGCCCAGCTGGCCAAGGCCCACGGCCTGACCCAGCGGCCCCAAGCCGGCCAGAAGGCGGCGTTGGCCCGTCCCTCGACCAGGGCCGCGACAGCCAGCGAGAAGCAGACCGAGAAGCCGACGTAGCCGGCGTAGAGCAGCGGCGGATGGAAGGCGAGCGCGGGATCCTGCAGCAGAGGGTTCAGCGACGCGCCCTGAAACGGAGCCGGGTCCAGACGGGCGAACGGATTGGAGGTGAAGACGGCGAAGGCGAGGAACAGCACGCCGAGAAGGCCTTGCGTCGCCACGGCCGAGGTCTTGAGCCCGAACGGCAGGTTCCGGGCCCGGGCGAGCAGCGCGCCGAAGCCGGTCAGGACGAGGCACCACAGCACCAGAGAGCCTTCGTGGCTGCCCCAGGCGCCGGCCACCTTGTAGAGCATCGGCTTGTCGGTGTGGCTGTTGGCGGCCACGTTGGCGACCGAGAAGTCGGACACCGAGAAGGCGTGAATCAGGGCCGCGAACGCGACGGCGACGGCTAGCGCCGAGCCGATCGCCGCCCCGGCCGCCGCACCGGCCAGCACCGGGCTCCGGCGCAGGCGTCCAGCTACGGCAAGGGCGGTCTGCAAGGCCGCCAGCCCGAGGGCGAGAATCAGGGCGAAGGCGCCCGTTTCAACGATCACGGCGCGGTCGCGGAAGCGGCGGGGCGCCACTCGCCCTTGGCCTTGAGGCGGTCGGCGACCTCGCGCGGCATGTAGGTCTCGTCGTGCTTGGCGAGCACCTGGGTGGCGCGGAAGCTGCGATCGGGCAGGAAGGCCCCCTGGGCCACCACGCCCTGCCCTTCGGCGAACAGGTCCGGGAGGTCGCCGCGGTAGACCACGCGGGTGGTCGCGACGTTGTCGGTGACGGCGAACGCCACCTGGCCCGAGCCGTCCCGCACCACGCTGCCGGTTTCGACCAGCCCGCCCAGCCGCACCACGCGGCCCGCGGGCGCGTTCTCGGGCGTGGCCTCGGAGGGCGAGAAGAAGAAGGTCACGCTGTCGCGCATCGCATACAGCGAGAGCGCCACGGCCAGCGCCAGCACCGGCGCCACGGCGGCCACGACCCAGAGGCGACGGCGGGCCTTGGGGGATTTCGGCAGCCAGCTCAAGACCCGGCTCCCGCCAGCCGCGCCTGCAGGTCGGCGCGGGCCGGGTCGCGCGGGTCCATGGCGGCGATCAGGGGCGACCACATCTCGCGGGCCCGCGCCGCGTCGCCCCGCGTCAGGGCCGCGTCGCCGAGGAAATAGCGGGCGGAACCCTGACCAGGGTCGAGCTCGAGCGCCCGGAGGAAGGCGGCTTCCGCGTCGGCGCCGACCGAGCCGCCGTTCGCCCGCACGAGGCCCTGTCCCAGCCGGGTCCAGCCAGCGGCGTCATCCGGCCGCAGCGCCACGGCCCGGCGGAAGGCGGAGACGGCGCCGATGGGGTCCCCGGCCTCGGACCGGGCGACGCCCAGCATGGTCAGGGCTTGATGATCGTCGGGACGCTTCTCCACCTCGCGCGCGACCACGGCGGCGATCTGCGGCGGCTGCAGCGTGTCCAGCCGGGTCGCCCATTCGTCGACCCGCCGTTCGTAGGGCTGATCGGGCCGTCCGGAGCCGCCGACCATCATATACAACCCGACCGTCGCGGCGACGGCGGCGAAGATCCCGCCCAGCACCCAGACGCGGTCCTGCGGTCCGGAGAGGACGGGCGCCGTCTCGCGCTGCGCGGACAGGATGCGGCGGCCGGCCTCGGCCCGGGCGGCGGCCCAGCCGGCCTCATCCAGCAGGCCGCGGGCCTTCAGGCGGTCCAGCTCGGCGAGTTCGGCCGAAGCGGCCGCGGGGGTCACGAGCTCGCCCCCGTCCGCGCCGCGACGCGCTCCGGCCAGAACCAGCAGGCCGGCGAGCGCGGCCAGCAGGGCCGTCATGATCCAGAACATCGTCATCGCCGCGCGATGTAGCCGATCAGGCGGCTCGCGACGAGGGTTTCGACCCGCCCTTGCCCGCTCCGGCCACTGCGGCGCGGCGACGCACGGTACGGGCGGCGTCCCGGGCGTCGATCAGGTCAAGGCAACGGGCGGCCAGCTCGACCAGCCGCAGGGCGTTGACCTCGTCCTCCGCCTCGCCGTCGTTGACCACCGTCAGCGCCTTGTCGGCGTAGTCCGACAGGCGGTCGGTGAGGGACTCAACCAGTTTCTTGCGGTCGGACTCCGCACCGAAAACCGAAGCCGGGCCGCGGACGGCCCCGACCAGCTTCAGCAGATGGCGGACCGCCTGCACCGTCTCGCCCTGGACCGGGGCCGTGAGCTGCGGCGACTTCAGGGTCATGCGGCCGGCGATCCGGACGCGCTCCAGCGGCAGGGCCTTGTCCACGGCCCGGTCGGCGGCGCGCAGGAAGGCGGACAGCTGGCCGGCGATGCTGACCCGCGCGTCGCGAACCGACTTGCCCCAGACGCTGAGCGGATTGAGGGTCAGGGTCACGTCCAGTTCGTTGAGGACGTTGGCGCACCACGTCAGGTCCTCGATGACGGAACCGACGTTGGCGAGATCGGAGCCGGGGCGGAAGGCGCCGATCCGCGCGACCCGCGCACCGACGCCGGCGATCAGACGCTCGACGAAACCCGCCAGCTCGGAGGCGCTCAGGAAGCCCTCCCGCCCGGAGGCGCACGAGCTCTGGGTGATGATGCGCAGGATCAGGACGGCGTCCTCCAGGTGCGAAAACAGCATCTCCAGCACCCGCTGGGCCCCGTCCTCGTGGACCGCGGCGCAGTCCTTGATCAGCAGGCGCAGCTCGGCGATCTGGTCGCCGTCGGGCCGCTTCAGCCAGACCTCGATGGAGGGCAGGCCGCGTCGGGCCAGATGGGCCAGGTCCAGACAGGCGGCGAGGTCGAAAAGACCACGCTCGCGCCTCGCCGGCTCGAGATCCGCGGGCCAGACCAGCTCGGGACGGTCGCGCACGGCGGCGGCGGCGGCCAGGCAGATGCGATCGCAGACCGCCGTGGCGTCGGCGCCCTCCTTGTCCAGCCGCGGCAGCAAGGAAGGCTCGCGCGTCGATCCCGCCTTCCACAGGCGCGGCAGGACGGCCGGAGGAAAGGTCATCGCCTCGACCCCGTCCACACGGGGCCTGAACATCGGCAGCAGGGGCGCCATCACCAGACGGCGGCGATTGCGGTCGAGAACCTCGTCGGCGAGCATGGCGCCGAGCTCCAGCGCCCGGGCCCCCGGGAGGGCCACGGCCGCTGATGAGAGCTTCACCAGCGTGGCGTCGGACGCCTGCTCAATCAGAGCAGCCAGCGCGACGCGGTGGGCGACGGACAGCCCCGACATTCAACACCCTCGCGGCCGGTCACTCGTCCGGCCGCCGCCATGCTGACGAGACGAGGTTAACATCCGCTATCCGGCGGACGGTCACGCCTCGAGCGCGGGCAGCTCCAGCACTGCTTTCAGGCCACCGAGCTCGCTGTCGGACAGGGAGACCCGGCCACCGTAGGCGCGGGTCAGCTCGACCACGATCGACAGGCCCAGCCCTGAACCCGGCGTGGTCTCGTCCATGCGCGAACCGCGCTGCAGTGCGGCCTCGCGCTGATCCTCGGGGAGACCCGGGCCGTCATCCTCGACCACCACGATCATCTGGCCCAGTCCGGTGGAGCCGGCCGAGACACGCACGCGGCGCCGAGCCCATTTGCAGGCGTTCTCGAGCAGATTGCCGAGGAGCTCCTGGAGGTCCTGCCGCTCGCCCCGGAACGCCAGGTTCTCGGGCGAGCGCCAGTCTATGACCACGCCCTTTTCCTCGAACACCCGCTCCAGCATCACGGCCATCTCGTCCAGAACCGGCTCGATGGGGGTGATCTCGCCCAGCATCTGGGCCCGGGCGGCGGCGCGGGCGCGGCGCAGGTGATGGTCGACCTGGGCCTTCATGACCTCGGTCTGACGGCGCACGATGTCGGGCAACGGCCCCTTCTGCTGGCCGGCTTCGGCCAGCATCACCGACAGCGGCGTCTTCAGCGCATGGGCCAGGTTGCCGACGTGGGTTCGCTGGCGTTCGACCGTCTCCTGATTGTGGTCCAGCAGCCGGTTGACCTGTTCGGCGAGGGGCTGAATCTCGAGCGGATAGCTGCGCGCGATGCGCGACGCCCGGCCCATGCGGACATCGGCGATCTCGTTCCTGAGGGCGTAGAGTGGGCGCAGGCCGATCTGCACCTGCAGGAAGACGGCGATCACCAGCCCGAGGCCGAGGATCAGCAGGGCGGTCCAGGTGAAGGTCGCGAACTGCTGGGTGTCGCGGTCGATGTTCGAGCGGTCGATGCCGGCGAGAAACACCACAGGCTCGGCCCGACCGGGCAGCTGCTTCATGCTGGCGGCCACGCGCAGCGGAACCCCGAGCGGCCCCTCCCCGCCGGGACGAAGCCCGTCCGGGTCGTTGTAGCTGATGATGGCGCCCCGCGCGGCGGCGAGGCGGGCGGGAAGCTCGTCGGGGATCGTCAGGCTTTCGCCGGCGAGGGAGGGAGAGCGCACCAGAATGCGCAGCCGGCCGTCCTGCCCCGGCTCGGCGACCGCCCAGTATTTGCCCTGCAGCGGGCTCAAGGTGCGGTCGTCCTTGACCTCGCCGACCGTAAGCCTTCCATCCGCGCCTGCGTTGGTCGCCAAAACCACCTGGTCAATGGTGTTGGCCAAGACGTCGCCGAGCCGGCGCAGGGAGGATTCCTGGTACTGGTTAGTCAGCGCCCAGCCCGTCAGCACGAGGGCGAGCACGATCCAGGCGGAGGCGAGCCAGATCAGGCGACGTGTGAGGCTTCTGCCCGGGCGGCCGAACCAGCGGCCCCACGTGCGCGGCTCGCTGGCCACTCCGGTTTCGCCCCCCGAGCCGTCCGTCACGTGTCGTCGCTCTCCCCGGGCAGGGGCGTCAGCCGGTAGCCGAGACCGCGCACCGTCTCGATCCGGTCCGGTCCGATCTTCTTGCGCAGCCGGCCGACGAACACCTCAATCGTGTTGGAGTCGCGGTCGAAGTCCTGGTCGTAGAGGTGTTCGACGAGTTCGGTGCGGCTGATCACCCGGCCCTGATGCATCATCAGATAGTGCAGCAGGCGGTATTCCAGAGAGGTCAGGCGCAGGGGCTCGCCGTTGACGCTGGCCCGCGCCGCCCGTGGATCCAGCCGGAGACCGCCGCAGGACAGGGTCGAGGAGGCGATGCCGGCCGAGCGCCGCAACAGGGCCCGCAGCCGCGCCAGCAACTCCTCGGTGTGGAAGGGCTTGGTCAGATAGTCGTCGGCGCCGGCGTCAAAACCCGAGACCTTGTCCGACCAGGCGCCGCGGGCGGTCAGGATCAGCACCGGCGTGGTCTTGCCCTCGCGCCGCCAGCGTTCGAGCACCGAGACGCCGTCGATCTTGGGCAGGCCGAGGTCGAGCACGATGACGTCATAGGGCTCGGTGTCGCCGAGGAAATGAGCCTCCTCGCCGTCGGCGGCGTGGTCCACTGCGTAGCCTGCGTCCGAAAGGGCGCCTTTCAACTGGCGCGACAGGTCGGCGTCGTCCTCGACAAGCAGCACGCGCATTCAGCGTTCTCCGATCACCCGGCCCGAGCGGCCGTCCACCATGATGTCTGCGACGCGACCGCCGGGATACTCCCACCGGACCACGATCGTGTCGCCGCGATCGCTGGCGCCGAGGAAGCGTCCAGGACGTCCGGCCGAGGCGCGCTGAACGGCGGCGCCCACGCTGACGCGGGGCGACTGGTCCGACTGGTCGCGAGAGGGCCTCTCGCGAGACGGCTGTTCGCGCTGGCGTTCCGAGCCGCCGCGATCGCCTCCATCGGGACGGCTTCCGCGATCCTGCAGTCCGCCGCCGCCGCCAGCGGCGCGACGCTCCTGCCGCGCTTCGGCGCGGTCGCCGCGATCCTGCGCCCCAGCGGACACGGGCGCGGCGGCGAGCAGGGCGGCGAGGATGTAGGCGGGCATCCGGGTCATGGGCGACGGTCTAGGCCCCAAGCTCTGAACGACGGCTGAACGGCGAGTGTAGACATATTTCACCGTTACCGCGCCCTCGACCCCGAATGAACGCCCGCGCACGACAGAGGCGCATGGATGCGTGCTCACGGACATGAACGCAAGCTGACACAAGCCGTTCAGATCGGGCTCAGGCGCAACATGGTCTTGTAGTTCCAACGCAGCCAATCCGGCGTGCGTGGACCGCGAAGGATAAGACCGATGATGAAGAAAGCCCTCATCCCCGTGCTGGCCATCGCCGCGGCATCCGTCGCGGTTCCCGCCGCCGCCCAGAACTACGACCGCTACGACCGCTATGAGCGGAATGACCGCGACGGTCGATACGACCGCGATCGGTACGACCGTGGCGATCGGTACGACCGTGACGACCGCTACGAGAACCGCGGCCACTGGCAGTCGATCAGCCAGCGCAAATATCAGCTGGACCGTCGCATCGAGGCGGGCCTTCGCAACGGCTCGCTGAGTCGCCGGGAAGCCAGCCGGCTGCAGGTTCAGCTCAACAGTCTGATCCGGCTGGAGCGCAGCTACATGCGCGGCGGCCTGACCCGCTGGGAGCGCAACGATCTGGACCGCCGCTACGACCGTCTGGCCGTTCAGGTCCGCATGGAGCGCCGCGACCGCGACAACCGTCGCTGGTAGCGCCTGACCTTTCCTCCCCGGAAGGTCCGAGGGGCGTCGTCCGCAAGGGCGGCGCCCCTTTCCTATGGCGCGACGCGCAGCCGGCTCTCGATGACGGTGACGGCCCGCCCGCGCAGCAGCACCCGGTCGCCGCGCACCTCGGTCTCGATATCGCCGCCCCGGCCCGGGAACACCTGCCGGAACCGCACCACCGGCCGTCCGAGCTTGTCGGCATAGAGCGGGGCGAGGATGCAGTGAGCCGATCCGGTGGCGGGATCCTCGTCTACGCCGCAGCCCGGCGCGAAGAAGCGGTCCACGACATCGACAACATCGCCTCCGTCCGCATCCGCGCAGACGATGACCTCCCCCGCCTCGCCGGCCTCGCCCTGCAGCAAAGCGAGCGCCGCAATATTCGGCGCCAGCGACCGCACTGCGCCGGCGTCGCGGAGCACCGCCACCAGATAGCGGGCCGCCCAGACCTCGACCGGCTCGGCGCCGAGCGCCTCGGCCAGACCCGCGACAGGACCGGTCAGACGCGGCGGATTGGCCGGGAAATCCATCTCATAGCCATCGATGGCGCGGCGCACGATCAGCGGACCGGAACGGCTGTCGAAGGTCAGGGCCTCTGCGCCGGCGGCGAGTTCGGTCATCAGCACATGGGCCGAGCCGAGCGTGGCGTGACCGCACAGGTCGACCTCGCGGCCCGGCGTGAACCAGCGCAGGCCGAACCGGGCCGGATCGGCGGTGCGCAGCAGGAAGGCGGTTTCGGCCTGATTGTTCTCCCTGGCCAGCGCCTGCATCCATGCGTCGTCGGGCCACGCCTCGAACGGCTCGATCACGCAGGCGGGATTTCCGCGAAACGGGGCGGAAGCGAAGGCGTCGACGGTCCACTGGCGCATCAGGCGATCTCCGGCTGGATGATTGTGAGTTCCGGCCAGCGGGACCGGGCGTTGACCACGGCCCGATCCCAGCCCCTGGCCAACGGCCGGTGCGGATTGGGCCGAATGGTCAGCGAGAAGACGTCCTCCAGCCCGAAAGGAGCAGCGATGCTGATGGTGTCGTCCTCATCCAGCCTCACGCCGACGGCGAAGGCGGGAGCCACGAAACGGGCCAGCGCCTCGTCCGTCTCCGTCAGAGCTTCGTAGGGCTCGCCGAACTTGCCCTCGAACCAAAGATGGACGCGGGCCTGGTTGCGGACCTCGACCATGTCGCGGAACGGCGGCTCGAAGGCGGCTGCGGCCCGCTGGATGACCGCATCTTCCGCGTCCCAGGACGTGTCCGGATCGAAATAGCCGAGGTCGTAGTCGCGGACGCCGTAGCCCGGAGGACGGCCGGTCACCGCGTTCCAGGCGCTCTGATAGACCGCGCCCGAGAACACCCGCCAGTCGTTGAGCTCGAGCCCGCGCACCGTCGTCAGCACCTGCATCAGGCCCGGGTCGGCGCGGACGATCTCCGCCAGCCGGGCTTCCAGATCGCTCACTTCGCCTCCCTCAACGGCCAGCCGTGGTCGAGCGGCCCATGCCCGCGCCCCAGCCCTGGAGCGCGGCGGATGGCCTCCGCCACATAGGCCCAGGCCTCGGCCACGGCGACCTCGAGGGGCAACCCCCTGGCCAGGCCGGCGGCGCAGGCGCTGGCCAGGGTGCAGCCGGTGCCGTGGGTGTGGCGTGTTTCGACGCGCGGGCCCTCCAGCAGGGTCTCGCCGGTCGGCGTCAGCAGCAGGTCGCTCACCGTCTCGCCCTCGACATGGCCGCCCTTCATCAGCACGGCGCGCGCGCCCATGGCCAGCAGCGCCTCGCCCGCTGCGCGCTGGCCGTCGAGGTTCGCGACGGCCAGGCCGGTCAGGGCCTCCGCCTCCGGAGCGTTCGGCGTCAGCAGGGCGGCGCGGGGGACCATCAGAGCCCGCACCGCCTGCACGGCCTCGTCCGGCAGCAGCGGCTGGCCGCCCTTGGCGATCATCACCGGATCGATCACCGTCGGCGCGTCGGATGTGTCGAGGATCGCCGCCACACGCTCCACCACGTCGCTCGAGCCGAGCATGCCGGTCTTGATGGCGTCGGCCCCGATATCGTCAAGGACAGCCCGCGCCTGCGCTTCGATCAGCTCCAGCGGCAACGGATGGACGCCATGAACCCCGAGGGTGTTCTGCACGGTTATCGCCGTGATGGCCGTGGCCGCGTAGCCGCCCATCGCCGTCACCGCCTTGATGTCGGCCTGAATTCCCGCCCCGCCTCCGGAGTCGGAGCCGGCGATGATCAGGACGCGTCCGGGGAGCGAGGTCATGCGCACGGGATGGCCAATCCGGCGTGACTCGGCAAGGTCGAGTTGTATATTGTGGTATGGCTATATTGCTGATACAGGATATTCATGCTCGCCGCCCTGCAAGCCCTCTCTGAACCTCACCGGATGGCCATTCTGTCGATGCTGGCGGACGGCGAACGCCCGGCCGGAGACTTCGTCGAGGCCCTGCCCATCACCCAGCCGACGGTGTCGAAGCACCTGTCGGTGCTGCGCGAGGCCGGGCTGGTCACGGTGCGCAAGGACGCTCAGCGGCGGCTGTACAGCCTGAACCCCGCGCCCTTGAAGGAGCTGGACATCTGGCTGGCCCGGTATCGACGTTTCTGGACCGATCGCCTCGACGCGCTCGAGGCTCAACTCGACAAGGAGTTTCCGCAATGACCGAGACCCTGGAGCCGGGCGTCCGCCTGGGCGCGGAGGCCGGAACGCTGCGCCGCATCGACGGCGGCTGGGAGCTTCGTTTCGAGCGCCGGCTGCGCCATTCTCCGGAACGCGTGTGGAAGGTCCTGACAACCGGCGAGGGGCTGGCCTGCTGGCTGGCCGAGGCGGAGATCGAACTGGTCCCCGGAGGCCGGATGGATCTGAATTTTCGGCAGCCGGATCACGAGTTCATGCCTGACGTCCCGGAACGGCGGCGGCAGTCGAACGAGGTGCTGGTGGTGCGGCCCTTCACCCGTTTCGAGCACACCTTCGGGAGCAATGCCGAGTCGGTGGTGTCGTGGCGGCTCGAGCCGGACGGCGACGGTACGCATCTGACCCTCGTTCACCGGCTGCCAGAGTCGTGGACGGACGCGCGCAGCAAGGTGCTCAGCGGCTGGCATCATCACATGGAGGGGCTCGACGATGCGGCGCAGGGTGTGCGGCATGCGTGGGAGTGGGATCGCTGGTTCGCCCTGCGCGACGCCTATGCGACGGAGCTGGAGAGGGGCGAGTGACCGCTCCCGTCGCCAGCGCCGGCATGCTGATCCGCCGTCCCGTCCCGGAGGTCTTCGAGGCCTTTGTCGATCCGGCGGTGACAAGCCGGTTCTGGTTCACCGACGGCAGCGGCCGGCTGGAGCCCGGCGTCAGGGTCCGATGGAACTGGGCCATGTACGGCGTCGGCACGGAGGTGGTGGTGAAGGTGATCGAGCCGAACCGCCGCGTCCTGATCGACTGGGATGTCGACAGCGAGCCGAATGAGGTCGAGTGGCGCTTCGAGGCCCGGGGCGGCGACGCCTGGGTGACGGTCGAGAACCGGGGCTTCGGCGGCGCGCCCGAGGAGCAGACGGCCAGGGCGCTGGACTCGACCGGCGGCTTCACCCTGGTGCTGGCCGGGGCCAAGATCTGGCTGGAGCACGGCATCGATCCCCGCTTCGTGGTCGACCGGCATCCGGATGCGCGGGTCAAGGGATGGGACGGATGAGCCCGCCCGTCGAAATCCGCGTCGAGAAGCGGTTCCGCCATCGGCCGGAGCGGGTGTTCGACGCCTTCCTCGATCCGGTCAGGGTCGGCGAATGGCTGTTCCACACACCCGAGGGAGTGATGGAGCGGACCGAGTACGATCCGCGGCCGGGAGGATCGTTCGCCATCTTCGAGCGGCGGGGCGCGGACCTGGCGCGGCATTTCGGGCGCTTCGTGGAGATCGAGCGGCCGAACCGGGTGGTGTTCGACTTCCGCGTCGACGAGGCGCCGGACGAGCCGACCCGGGTGACGGTCACGTTGGAGGCGGAGGGCGATGGCTGCCGGGTGGTTCTGACGCACGATCTGGCGCCGGCCTGGGCGGCCTATGCGGAGCGGACCGTCGCAGGATGGACGATGATTCTGGACGGGCTGGCGAAGACGGTGGGAGATTGACCGATGACCGCGAACTGGCTGGACCAGCTGGTCGGCGATTGGACGTATGAAGGCCATGGCGTGCCCGACCAGCCGGAGCATCGCCGCAGCGGGACGGAGACCGCGACACGGCACGGCGCGTGGGTAGTGTTGGAATCGGGCGACGAATACCGCTTCCAGATCGCTCTCGTCCCGAAGACCGGCAGGGCCACGGGCGACTTCATCCATTGGGAGCACCCGACGCTCTGGACCTATGAGGGCGCGGTAGAGGCTGACGGCAAGCTGCACCTGAAGAGCCGGGGGCCCAGCTTCGATGTCGAGGGCGAGACCTGCGACTACGACGACGTCTTCGAGATCATCTCGCCGGATGAGCGCCGGATGACCAGCCGGATGATCGGGCCGGACGGCCAGTGGCGCGACTTCATGGTCACCGACTATCGCCGCAAGGGCTGAGGGAATCTGCCGATGAAAGCCACGCCGTTCCTCATGTTTCAGGGCCAGGGCAAGGAGGCGCTGGCGCTCTATCGCAAGGCCTTCCCCGGTTTCGAGGAGATCCTCGTGCGGGAGCACGCCGAGGGTGGGCAGGCGGGCCAGATCGCCATGGCCAGCTTCCGGATCGGCGGCCTGGAGATCCGGCTGTACGACAGCCCGCCGGTGCACGACTTCACCTTCACGCCGTCGACCTCGACCTTCATCGATTGCGACGACGAGGGCCAGCTGCGTCGGCTGGCCGAGGTGCTCGGCGAGGGCGGCAAGGTGATGATGCCGATCGACAACTATGGTTTCAGCACCCTGTTCACCTGGGTCGCCGACCGCTTCGGGGTGAGCTGGCAGCTGAACCTCCCATAGAAGCCACCGCCGCCTGCACCGCCAGCGCCTGGACCGTTTCGCGAACGTCGTGGACGCGGATGACGGCCGCGCCGTTGCGCGCCGCCTCGAGCGCCAGGGCCAGCGAACCGCCGAGCCGGTCGGACGGCTCGGCGGCAGTGGGATCGATGGACTGGATGGTCCGCTTGCGGCTGGCTCCGTAGAGGACGGGGAAGCCGGGGGCGCCCAGGCGGTCGAGATGGGCGGTCAGGGCGAGATTGTGCTGCACCGTCTTGCCGAAGCCGATGCCGGGATCGAGCCAGATCCGGTCCCGTGCGACACCGGCCGCCACGGCCGCTTCGGCGCGGGCCGCCAGCCACGCGGTCACCTCGGCGACGACATCGTCGTAGTGCGGCGCGGCCTGCATGGTGCGCGGTTCGCCCTGCATGTGCATGAGCACCACGTCGCAGCCGAGCCCGGCGGCGGTCGCAAGACTTTCCGGAGCGAAGCCGAGCGCCGTGACGTCGTTCCACATCGTCGCGCCGGAGGCGACGGCGGCGCGGGCGACGGCGGGTTTCATGGTGTCGATGCTGATCGGTCCCGGCCAGCGGCGTCGCAGGCCTTCGATGACGGGAACGACGCGGGCCATTTCGTCGGCCTCCGGCACGGGTTCGGCGCCCGGCCGGGTGCTTTCGCCGCCGATGTCGAGGAGGGCCGCGCCCTGGTCGACCAGCCGCAGGCCGTGAGCGATGGCGGCCTCGACCGAGCTCAGCCGGCCGCCGTCGGAGAAGCTGTCCGGCGTGACGTTGACGATGCCCATGACGCGCGGGTCGGCCATCAGTCCTTGCCCCCGATCAGCGCCCCGATCGCCTCGAGGTAGGCGGCGAAGGCGCGGCGGCCCTGCTGGGTGATCGACACCCGGGTCAGCGGCTTGTTGTTCACGAAGCTCTTGGAGATGGCGACATAGCCGGCCTCCTCGAGCTTTTTGAGGTGGACCGAAAGGTTGCCCTGGGTGGCCTCGAGGACAGTCTTGAGTTCGGTGAAATCGGCCGCATCCACGTCGGCGAGATAGACCATGATCCCCAACCGCATACGGCCGTGGATGACGTCGTCGATCCGTCCGAGGTCGGCGAGACCCATGGGTCAGGCCGCCTTCGGCCCGGCAACCGCATTGGGTGTTCTGGCGTCGCGGAACATGATCCAGCCCGGCAGGGCGAACAGCAGGAACAGGGCGACGGTGCAGACGCCGAGATACCACATGGGCTCGCGGACCAGCACGCCGAGCGCCACCGCCGTGACCCAGCCGCCCAGCGCCGTGGCCAGCATCCAGCCCTTCTTTCTCAGGGTCCAGGCCATGTACCAGGCGGCGGCCTGCAGGGCGAAGACGATGGCGGCGTAGTACAGCCAGATGGCGAAGTCGTTGTCGCGCATGGCGCCGACGCCGAAGACGATGATGACCGCGGTGTTGGCCATGCCGGTCGCGCTGAAAGCGGCGTTGAGCGTGCGGGTCGCCAGCGGTCCGCGGTTGGCCGGGCCGGCCTTGCGGTCCCGCAGGATCGCCCAGGTCAGCACCGACAGGAAGGCGACGCTGATCATGACGACGAAGACCAGATTGGCCAGATCGGGCCAGCGGATCACCCCAAGCACCTGGCCGACGTGGAACAGGCACTGCAGGCCGTAGAGCAGGCCTCCGGCGAGATAGCAGACGGCCAGCGTCATGGGCGGGCGGGCGCCGCCCTCGGCGATCGACCGCATGAAGGCGAGATCGTCCTCGGCGGAGTGGAGGCGGGGTCTGGCGATTTTTGCGGACATGGGGCGATTCTCCGGAACCGGCTCGTCCCGATTGGGTGGACGAGCCAGTGGACCTTGGCAAGCTATTCGGCCGGGACGACGACCGCCTCGACGGGCCGCCTCCGCCAGGGGATGCGGCGGCCGTTCAGCCAGCGGCCCATGAAGGTGTGCCGGACCATGAGCTCGTAGGTGGCGAGGCAGACGGCGAAGACGCCGACCGAGACGCCGCCCAGCTTGAGCCACCAAGGCCCCGTCCAGTCCTGGACCCAGACCTGGGCCAGCATGACCAGCGGCAGGTGCAGGATGTAGACCCAGTATGAGGCGTCGGCGAGGTAGCGGCGGAGGGGACTGAAGCCGGACAGGAAGCGCAGGCACAGACCCGTGGCGGCAAGGGCGGAGGCGTAGACCGCGAGGGCGACGACGCCGGCGGCGAGGGCCTTCTGCGCGGTGGGCTCGACCATGGGCGTGACGGTCGGACCGCCGACCAGGGTCCATGCGGCGACCCCCGAGGCTACGGCGACCGCGAGGAACAGGGGAGACCAGGCGGCGATCCGGTTCAGCAGATCGCGCCGGCGGTCGAGCAGGAAGCCGAGACCGAAGGCCAGTCCGAACCCGACCAGGGCGGCGGTGTCCGGCACGGCGCCTGCATCCGGCGTGGGCACGGCGAAGAAGGCGATCCACGCCGGATCCAGCCACAGGGCCAGCGCCAGCGGGGCGGCGAGGACGACGGGCGTCCACCAGCCGACCAGAGCGCCCGTGACCCGGTCCACGAAGCGGCCCCAGCCGCCGTCGCGGTCCAGCCATGCGAACGGCGCGCGCAGGATCAGCACAGCGGCGCAGAACAGGCTGAGCACGTACAGGAACCAGAGGTGGGTCAGGGGGAAGTTGGTCCAGTCGTAGGTCGGGGGCGGCGGCGGCGGCGCGCCGGGGACGACCATCCCGTTGGCCCAGGCGTTCCAGACCAGGGCCGTGACGATCCCGGCCATGACCGGGAACCAGAAGGCCAGCAGCGGGCCCGTGATCCTCGACGCCCGGTCGCGGAGGAAGCCCCACCAGCCCTTCCGCGCCAGAATCATGTGGGCGAACAGACCGGCGATCAGGAAGAAGGCCGTCATGCGGAACAGGTGGATGGCGAAGAACAGCCAGGCCGCGCCCATCGAGCGACTGTCATCGGCGACGATCCAGATCTGCTGCGGAAAGAACGATAGGCTGGCGTGCAGCAGCACGCCCAGCAGCAGGGCGCCGCCGCGCAGGGCGTCGAGCCCGTGCAGGCGGTCGACCGGGTTGGAATGAATGGCGGACATGGATCTCTCCCCTCTTGATTGGACTCGTCTACGCCAGACTTGTTTGAATTGCAAACTTGTTGATGCGAGGAGTTCCGTAAGCGACAGGGAGGGCGCGGGACAGCCGGGCCTCGCCCGGTGCTGTTGTGTTGTTACCGTTTCGACGAGACAGGCTGTCCCGCGCGGCCGTTTTCCACACGCCCTCCGACTGGCAGCCCTGCCTTCGGGCCTTTGACGGATCACGCGGCGGCCGCCTTGCGACGACCGACGCGGGGGGGCCTGCCGCCGCGACTGCGACGTCCTCAACCCCGCCAGAAGCGCGCGGCGAGCAAGCAGAGGCCATCCATCGACCTCC
>NZ_DASPNO010000066.1:0-27333 GCF_035626535.1 Brevundimonas sp. | reverse complement strand
GCCAGATCATCAGTCGCCAAAGGTGATCGTCCATCTGCTTGATGGATTTTAGGGTCGCGCGGAGGTCTCCGATGCTTTCAACTCTTGCTTCGTGCCGAAGGGCTTTGTGGGTCCGCGATTGACCTTGATGGATCTTCGGACCTGTAGAGCGGAGCACGCCAAGATCGCTGTGCCAGATGCCGTCATGAACGTAGCGGTTTCGGCGAGTGCGGAGGACGTTGTCGATGTAGTCCGCCGCCACGAGAACCTCGACCGTCCAGAGTCGTGTGCGATCAACGTCCTGCGCCACCACGCCGATCTTGATCGCCGCGAGCATGTCGCGGAGCCCAAGGCACCTGACCATGTTTCCAATCGGCCCCTGCGGCATTCCGGCAACCGAAGAGAACACACAGCCGACAGTCCATTCCAGGCGCTCCCAAGAACGGCATAATCGACCTATGTTGAGGTCGAACACATCCATCGGATTTTTCGCCATGGCAGACCCCCTAACGCCCTCTAAGCCCGACGACGTTCTCCGCCGTATGCTGGCGATGAAGCCTAAGCCGAAGCCGAAAGAGAAGCCCGCTGGACCGCGAGCAAGCACAAAGAACAGCGAAATCGAATCGCTCTAAAGATTAGCGATGCGATATTTGTTCTATCATGGGCAAGTGAGCCCGGCGGGCGTCCGAAACGTGGAAAGTCTGCTGACGCAAGCCCTCCAAGAGGGTCACCCGGCAATCGTGCTATGCCTTGCCAGCGGCGGTGGAGACGTCAACGCGGGCGTCGGCCTTTACAACTTCATCCAGATGCTGCCGATGAAGGTCCACACTCACGCAGCGGGGCTTTGCGCTTCTATCGCTGTTACGATCTTGCTTGCTGGAGAGAAGCGAACGGCGGCCCCCGTCAGCGCGTTTTCGACCCATGCCGCCACATTTTCGGAAGGTCCGGAGAAGGGTCAAATCTCCCCAAATACGAAGCTGATCAGCCAGCCCTTTGCTGAGACGCTAGGATGGGATGAGGAGACGCTCGCTGCCCGTTTCGGCAGCAACGAGTTTCGCTTCGGACCCGATGATGCCCTGACTTTCGGCCTTATAGACGAAGTGGTGCTGATCAGGATTGGTACGGAAGACCGCATACTCCCGGTGCACATTCCCTAACTGACAGCCGAACTGGCGGCACCAGTCATCGCTACAAGCACAGTCACGAAACGGCATCATGCGGCCTCCATGCGCGAGGCCAGTATAGGACAGTTTTCCTAATCCTCCAACCAGTACTTTCGAGTCTTGTAGAGGCGCTTTCGCTTCGCCTTAGGCGGCGCAGGTAAGGCCGTCAGCCCGCCGATAGGTCAGGCGCTTGCCGGTGATCATTTTCAGGACCTTCGCTGCGCGAGCGGTGTCGTCGATGCCCAGCGCCGTGCGGTTCGTGTAGCGGAAATCAAACTCCGCCAGATAGCGGTGAAGGTGGCGCTTGGCGCAGTGCTGGTAGATGCCGCGCATCCCGCGCTTGAAGATCGAGAAATAGCCCTCAATCGTGTTGGTGTGGATTTCGGCGTCTAAAGCCGACACGTATTCGTCCCGCTGGTGGTTCACCACGCCATGCTTACGGTTCCAGAACATCGAGCCGTAGAAGGCGGCGGCGTCCGTCATCAGGCGAGCCTCGCGGGTGACGTTGGCGTTGATGATCGGGAACAGGGTCGAGACGCGCAGATTGTCCACGACGTAGGACTTGGCGCGACCGCTCTCACGGTCCACGAGCGACAGGACTTTCATCTTCATCCCGGTACGGACTTTCTGGCCCGGCTCCGGGCGATGGTCCGGGTCGAAGCCGATGAACGTCTCGTCGATTTCGACCGGCGTACCCTCGCCGCCCATCGGGAACGGGGTGTCGTCGCGCATTGCTTCGCGAATGCGATGGGCCATGAACCACGCGGTCTTATAGGTCACGCCAAGCGAGCGCATGAGCTGGTGGCTGCTCATGCCCTTCTTCGATGAAGCCAGCAGGTGAACCGCCAGAACCCACTTGTTGAGCGGCACGTGCGAACGCTCAAACAGGGTGCCGACCGTGACCGAGAAAGGCTTGCGGCAATCGCGGCACTTATAGACGCCGGGACGGGTGCTCTTGCCCTCCAGCTTCACGGAATTATCGACCGTGCCGCAGTGCGGGCAGGTCCGACCGTTCGCCCACTGAAGCTTTTCCAGATGAGCGCGGGCCGCGTCGGCGTCGGTGAAGATTTTATCGGTCAGGTCCATAGCCAGACACTACATCATGGGCGTGGTACGTCAAGTGCATAATTCCCAAGCGGCCAACAGCGGCCGGCCTGTGGCGGAGCGCCGCGGTTCCATCTATCTGCCTGTCATGACCAAGGTTCTGATCATCGGTGCGGGACATGCGGGCGGGACGGCGGCGGCCCTGCTGCGGCAGTACGGGCACGAGGGGCCGATCGTCCTGGCGGGCGAGGAGCCGGCGCCGCCCTATCAGCGGCCGCCGCTGTCGAAGGCGTGGCTGAAGGGCGAAGCCGATCTGGAGGCGCTGCTGCTGCGCCCGGAGAATTTCTACGCCGAGCACGGGATCGAGCTGCGGCTGGGGGCGACGGCGACGGCGGTCGACGCCGCGGCCAAGGCGGTGACGTTCGCCGACGGGACGGTGGAGACGTACGACGCGCTGATCCTGGCCACGGGTTCGGCGGCGCGGAAGCTGAACCTGCCGGGAGCGGACCGGCCGGACCTGCTGGAGCTGCGGACGCTGGCCGATGCGGAGAAGCTGAAAGCGGCGCTGGAGCCGGGGCGGCGGCTGGCGGTGGTCGGCGGCGGCTACGTCGGACTGGAGGCGGCGGCGTCGGCGCGGGCGCTGGGAGCCGAGGCGGTGGTGATCGAGCGAATGGATCGGGTGCTGGCCCGGGTGGCGTCGGAGACGTTGTCCGATTTCTTCACGCGCTACCATCGGGACCATGGCGTGGAGGTGCTGACCTCGGCAGAGGTCACGGAGTTCGAGGCCAGCGGGGTCCGGCTGGCGGACGGGCGGCTGATCGAGGCCGACGCGGTGCTGGTCGGCGTCGGGGCGGCGGCCTGCGAGCAACTGGCGGCGAGCGCGGGGCTGACCTGTGAAAACGGCGTAGTGGTGGATGAGACGGCGCGGACCTCGGATACGGCGATATGGGCCATCGGCGACGTGACCTGGCGGCCGATCCCGATGCACGGCGGGCTGCGGCACCGGCTGGAGAGCGTGCCCAACGCCCTGGAGCAGGCCAAGCAGGCGGCCGCGGCGATCACCGGACGGCCGGCGCCGGCGCCGGAGGTTCCGTGGTTCTGGTCTGACCAGTACGACGTCAAGCTGCAGATCGCGGGGCTGCCGCTGCAGGCCGAGCGTCAGGTGCTGCGCGGCGACCCAGCGGCGGCCGCGTTCGCGGTGTTCCATCTGGCCGGAGACCTGATCGTCTGCGTCGAGGCGGTCAACGCGCCGGCGGAGTTCATGGCTGGGCGGCAGATGATCGGCCGGGGCACGCCGGTGGACGCGGAGCGGCTGGCGAACCCGGCGGTGACGATGAAGGCGGTGGCGGCGGGCTGAAGCAGCTCAGGCCGCGACGGTGGCGGACTTGCGGGTCGGTCCGTCCAGCCGCTCGAGCAGGGCCTCGAAGGAGACGGGGCGGCCGATCAGATACCCTTGGGCCATGTCGCAGCCCATGCCGCGCAGCAGGGCCAGGGCGGTCGGGGTTTCGACCCCTTCGGCGGTGACCTTCATGCCGAGGCCGTGAGCCAGGTCGATGGTCGATTTGACCAGCAGCGCGTCGCGGGCCGAGTCGTCGAGGCCGAGGATGAAGCTCTTGTCGATCTTCAGCTCATCGGCCCGGATCTGCTTGAGATAGGTCAGCGAAGACAGGCCGGAGCCGTAGTCGTCGAGCGACACGGCGATGCCGGCCTGGGTGAACCGGTCGAGGATGCGCAGCGCGACGTCGGGGTTGCCGACCACGGCGGTCTCAGTGATCTCGAAGCATAGGCGGGCGTCCGCAGCCTTGACCGCAGCGAGGGCGAAGTCGGCGAAGCTTTCGTCGGACAGCAGGCGGCCCGACACATTGACGGACACCATCAGGTCGTGGCCGGCGCGGCGCAGTTCGGCCTGGTCCTTGACGGCCTGATGGATGACCCATTCGGTGAGGGGCCGGATGTGGCCGGTCTCCTCGGCCATAACGACGAAGAGGTCGGGCGAGACGCAGCCCCGCCGCGGATGGGTCCAGCGGGCCAAGGCCTCGACGGCGCGAACGCCCTCGGCTCGGAAGTCGTATTTCGGCTGGTAGTTCAGCGAGAACTCGCCGTTGCCGAGCGCGGCCATCAGTTCGCTGATCAGCGACAGGTTGCCGGCGGGGTCGCCATAACGAACCGGGTCGAAGCCCATGGCCCGGCGGTGCGCCGCGCGGGCCTGGTCGATGGCGATGGAGGCGCGGTCGACGGGCGAAGCCACATTGCGGTTGATCAGGCCGGTGCGGGCGAGGCCGGCGGTCAGGGCGATATCGACCGGCGCGCCATTGAGGATCACCGGCGTCTGGGCCGATTCGCAGAGCCGGGCGGCGGTTTCGACGGCCTGGTCGTCGCTTTCCGCGCGGAGGACCAGCCCCAGCACGCCGGCGCCGACCCGGGCGACGGGCGTCGCGCCGGTCAGGCCGGAGAGCCGGCGCCCCACCGTGGTCAGCAGTCCGGCCATGGAGTCGTAGCCGATGGCGTTGCGCAGGACCTCGAAGCGGTCGATGCCGAACAGGACGACATAGACCGGCTCCGCGCCGGCGGCGGCCCGCTCGAGCGACAGGCGGTTGCCGAGTCCGGTCTCCTGATCGTGCAGCGCCATGTGGGTCAGCCGCGGGTCGTGGTCGAGCGGATTCGTCCGGCCGGGGGCGGATGAAAACAGCGCGGACAGGAACGCCAGCGGACTGCGCATCCCTTGCGCATACCCCAGTGTCATGAAGCGCGCGTAAACCGCATTGAGTTGCGACTTGTTCGCAATATCGCTTGCACGCCGCGGCCAAGCTGATAATGCGAGCGCATCGCAATATCAAACCAAGGCCTCCCGCCATGCTGTCCGGTCCCGACGCCCTTCGCGCTCTCCTGTTCGCCTCCAGCGCCGCCGGGATGCTGATGGCGGGGCCCGCGCTGGCCGAGCCGGGGCCGGAGGCGGCCGACCCGCAGGACGCCACCAATCTGGGCACCGTCACGGTGACGGGCGAACCGACCCGGCGCGAGCCGCAGTCCCCCGAGTTCGTCGCGCCGCTGGTGGATACGCCGCGCTCCGTGACGATCATTCCGCAGCAGATCATCGAGCAGACGGCGGCGACTTCCCTGCAGGACATCCTGCGCACCTCGCCGGGGATCACCTTCGGCGCCGGGGAGGGCGGCCAGCCACTGGCCGACCGGCCGTTCATCCGGGGACAGTCGTCGGGCAACAACGTCTTCGTCGACGGTATCCGCGACAGCGGCGGCCAGCAGCGCGAGGTCTTCAACCTCGAACAGGTCGAGGTCGTGAGGGGGCCCGACGCGGTCTATTCCGGACGCGGCTCGGGCGGCGGCAGCATCAACCTCGCCTCCAAGGCGCCGCGACTGACCGATTTCGCGCATCTGGGTCTCGGCGTCGGGACCGACGGCTATCTGCGCGGCACGATCGACCAGAACTGGAATCTCGGCGAGACGGCGGGCCTGCGCCTGAATCTGATGGGCTCCGAGGGCGATGTGCCGGGGCGCGAGGCGGTGGATTTCGACAAATGGGGCCTGGGACTGTCGCTGGCGGCCGGGTTGGGCACGGACACCTCGGCGACGTTCAGCTTCTATCACCTGACCAGCCACCAGATGCCCGACTACGGCATCCCGCTGTTCACCAAGATCGGGGTGCGGACGACCGACAGCGGCATTCTGGATGTGCCGTACGACAGCTTCTACGGCCTGACGGCGCGGGACTATCTGACCAATGAGGTCGACAGCCTGACGTTCGAGATGGAGCACGCTCTGACGCCGAACCTGACGCTTCGCAACGTCAGCCGCTACGCCGAGACGCTGAACGACTATGTGGTCACCAACCCCGGCGACGGCGGTCGCTTCAACACCACGCCCCCGGGCGCGGTCCTGGTCGGCGGCGAGTGGTGGATGAAGCGCGGGACCAAGTCGCGCTGGAACCCGACCACCACCATCGCCAACGTCACCGACCTGACCGGCCGGTTCTCGACCGGCGGCATCGAGCACAGCTTCAACCTCGGCCTTGAACTGGCGGAGGAAAAGAACCGCAACGCCTCGTATACGGTGGTCACCACGGGCGGCTCGGCCTGTCCGGCGCCGCTGACGGGTTTCGACTGCACCCGCGTCTACGATCCGAATCCGTCTGATCCGTGGACAGGCGTCATCACCCGCGGGGTCATCAGCACCAGCACGACGGACACCGTCGGCCTCTATGCGCTGGACTCGATCGAGTTCGGTGAGCGGTGGATCCTGAACCTCGGCGTCCGCTACGACGACTTCTCGGTCGCCGGCGTGAACGGGACGGGCACGGTCGCCGCGCCGATCTACACTCCCGTTGGCGGCGACTGGGACTTCGTCAACTACCAGGTCGGGCTGGTGTTCAAGCCGACGACCAGCTCCAGCGTCTATGCCTCGTATGCGACGTCTGCGACGCCGCCGACGATCTCGGCGGGCGACCAGAACACCGGCGGCGCCGTCGGCACGGAGCTGCTCGATCCGGAGGAGACCGAAAGCTTCGAGGTCGGGGCCAAGGTCAACCTGTTCGGCGACCGGCTGGCGCTGTCCGGCGCTGCCTTCACGCTGAAGCGCGAGAACGCCCAGATACAGGTGTCGCCCGGCGTGTTCGAACAGGCCGGCGAGGCGGAGGTGAAAGGGATCGAACTGGGCGTGTCCGGCAACCTCACCCAGGAGTGGCAGGTGTTCGGCGGCTACACCTGGATGGACTCGGAACTGGTCTCTGGCGCTTACAACAACGTCAACGTCGGCGATCCGCTGGCCAATACGCCGGAGCACAGCTTCAGCCTGTTCAGCACCTACCGCGTGACGCCGAAGCTGAGCCTCGGCGGCGGCGTCTACCACGTCTCAGACAGCTTCGGGGGCAATCAGGGCGGAGCCGGCGGTGGGGCTAACCGGATTTACGCGCCGGCGTACACGCGGGTGGACCTGTTCGCCTCCTGGGACCTGACCGACAGCGCGTCGCTGCAGCTGAACGTGCAGAACGCGGGCGACGAGGAATACATCCTGCGCACCAATGGCGTGCACCACGCCGACGTGGCGCCGGCCCGGCAGGCTATCCTGACGCTGAATCTGCGCTACTAAATCGGGCCATGCTGCTCCACATCCCCGGCGTCTTCACCAAGGACGAGGTCGCGACGCTGCGGTCGCGTCTGGACGCCGGGCCGTGGGCGGACGGCAACGTCACCTCGGGGCACCAGTCGGCGACCGCCAAGGTCAACCGTCAGCTGCCGGAGGACTCGGCCGAGGCGCGCGAGGTCGGAGCGCTGGTTCTGCAGGCGCTGAACGCCAACCCGATGTTCGTGTCCGCGGCCCTGCCGCACACGATCTTCCCGCCGCTGTTCAATGCCTATGAGGGCGGCGAGCATTTCGGCGTGCACGTGGACAACGCGATCCGCCAGCGGGGGAATGTCCGCATCCGCAGCGACCTGTCGGCGACGCTGTTTCTGGCCGAGCCCGAGGACTACGAGGGCGGCGAGCTGATCATCGAGGAGATGTACGGCCCGCAGGCGGTCAAACTGCCGGCCGGGGATCTGGTGCTCTATCCGTCGAAGAGCCTGCACCGGGTCACGCCGGTGACGCGCGGGCGGCGGGTCGCGAGTTTCTTCTGGATTCAAAGCCTTGTGCGGGACGACGCGGACCGGGAGACGCTGTTCCGGCTGGATGTCGCGATCCAGAGGGTCAATGCGGAGAAGGGACCGAAGGACCCGGCGGTGCTCGAACTGACGGCCGTCTACCACAACCTGCTGCGGCGCTGGGCCGACGTCTGACGGCGACGATTTCGACTATGAAATCCCGGCGATTTCGATCACCCAAACTGACGAAAGCCCGGCCATTTCGACCAGCATGACCATCAAGGTTCGGCAAATCGACTTAAGAAGGCGAGCTCGCCGGCGCAGACGCCGGCCCGTCTAGTACACATCGCGGCGGTAACGGCCGGTTTCGGCGAGGGTCAGCAAACGCTCAGGGCCGAGGGCCTTTTCGAGGGCGGCGTGGACGCCCTGCGACATGCCTTCGAGGCTGCCGCAGACGAGGATGCTCGCGCCGCGATCGACCCAGGCGACCACTTCGTCCGCGTGCTGATCGATCAGATGCTGGACATAGCGACCGTCGCCCGGATCGCGGGAAAAGGCGCGGTCGAGGCGGCTCAGCGCGCCGGCGGCGACAGCCGCCTGAAGCTCCCCGTCGAGGAAGGCGTCACGGGTCGAGGTGCGCTCGCCGAACATGAGCCATGTGCCGCCGTGCGCCGCACCGGCGCGGGCGCGCCAGTGGGCGCGGAGTCCGGCGAGGCCGGTGCCGTTGCCGATCAGGATCAGCGGGGTTTCGGGGGCGGGGCCGTGGAAGCTGTTATTGGTGCGGATGCGCATGTCGACCGGGTCGCCAATGGCGAGTCCGCGGATCAGCCAGCCGGAGGCGAGGCCGGGCGAACCGTCCGGGCGGGTCATCAGCCGAACGATGAACTCGACGCGGGCGTCGGCGGGCAGGGAGGCGACGGAGTATTCGCGGCTGCCGGGCGAGGGGTCGCCGGGCAGGCCGACCTCGGCGATGTCGCCGGCGACCCAGTCGGGACTGTGGTCGACCGGCTCGAAGGCCAGCAGCCAGGCCTCGCCGCCCGGGCTGCCGGGGTTCAGATGGGTGCGGGCCGTCAGGCGCCAGCGATCATAGGCCGGCGGCGTCCAGTCCGCCTGCACGGCATGGCCGGTGACGACGCCGAGCTGGTGCTGCCAATGGCGGATGGCCCCGGCGTCGCCGTCGTCGACCTCGACGCGGTCGAACAGGGGCGTTGCGCCCGAGCGCTGCAGCCAGCTGTCGAGCGCACGGCCGAAGCCGCAGAAGTCGGCGTAGGTGCGGTCGCCGAGCGCGAGCAGGGCGTAGGAGAGGCCGGCCAGATCGGCGGGCGCCGTCATATGCTTGCGGGCGAACCACGACATGGCGTCCGGGGCGTCGCCCTCGCCGGTGGTGGAGGCGACGATCAGGACCCGGCCGGCGGCCTTCAGTTCGTCGGGCTCGAGATCGCCGAGCAGGACGATGCGGGCAGGAACGCCGACGTCCGACAGGCTGGAGGCGGTCATCCAGGCCAGTTCCTCGGCCTGGCCGGTCTGGCTGGCGAAGGCGACGAGCAGGGCGTCCGAGGCTTCGGCCGGGGCCAGGACGGCGGCGCGATGGGCGGCGGCGCGGCGCGCGCGCGCGCGGCTCCACGCCACGGCCGCGACGATCAGCAGCCACAGGACGACGGCGGCGGCCGCCCACAACCAGCGGACGGGGTCGGCGGTCACGCGCCCTCGTTCAACATGGCGGTGAAGGCGGGGGTGACGGTCTCGGTCATGACGCCCCCATCGCCGCGCACCACGAAGGCGGCGGCGATGTTCATGGCCTCGGCGAAGGCGCGGCCTTCCTCCGGTCCCATGACGGTCAGGGCGGTGGCCATGGCGTCGGCGTACATCGCCGTGTCGGCGAGCACGGTGACCGAGGCGACGCCGTTGTCGACGGGACGACCGGTGCGGCCGTCGATGGTGTGGCTGTAGGTCTTGCCGTAGGCCTCGAAATTCCGGATCCAGTCGCCCGAGGTGGCCACGGCCATGTCGAACAGGGCGGCGACGGTGCGCGGCGCGGGCGCGCCCGGCGCCTGCTGCAGCTCGGTCCACCACGGACGGGCGTCGGGCTTGACGCCGGCGCCGCGTAGTTCGCCGCCGATCTCGACCAGATGGTGGGTGGCGCCCATGGCGGTGAGCCGTTCGGAAACCTTGTCGACGGCGTGGCCCTTGGCGATGCCGGAGAGGTCGAGCTTGACGCCGCCCAGCTGCTGAACGGCGCGGGCGTCGCGATTCAGGCGCAGCCGGCCCCAGCCGCTGAGGGCCCTGGCGGCGGCGATTTCGTCCTCGAACGGCACGGTCGGGGCGTTGCCGAAGGCGTCGAGCGGACGCGGGCCGGGCGGGCCGAAGCCCCACAGGTCGACGAGGGCGCCGAGGGTCGGATCGACGGCGCCATTGGTGTCGTCGGCCAGTTCGAGGGCGGCGTTGAGCAGCGACCAGAACGGCTCGGACACCGCCCAGAAGCCGGGAGGGGCTGCGTTGAGGCGCGAGAGCTCCGAGCGTGGGTCCCAATGGCTGAACAGGAGAACGATCCGGTCCAGCTCGTCCTCGATCGCCGACTGGAAGGCGGCCCTGGCGAGGCCCGGCGCGGGGGCCAGACGCACGGCCCAGGTCGTGCCCATGGTCTCGCCGGCGAAGTCCCAGATGATGTCCGTGGCCGGCCGCGTGGGGACCTTGCCGTGGGTCGGGATCAGCACGCGGTTGTTCTCGCGCGGCCCGCCCTCGCCGATCACGACGGTCGGAGGGACGGACCGGTTGGGCGCGGAGGGTCGGTCGGTCAGGGCAGCACTTCCATGACCGCGACATACTGGGCGTTGGCGGCGATGGTTTCGCCCTGCGCCGGGGTGCGCACCGTGGCGTTGAGCCAGTACATGCCGGGCTCGGGCCAGGTGACGGTGAAGGCGCCGTCGGCGCCGGTGGTGACGGTCATCTCTTCCGGGTTGTCGCGGTAGCGCGTGCCGCCGCGGGCGACGGTGACCTCGACGCCGGAGGCCGGAAGACCGTCGATCGACAGTTTGAAGGTCGCCGCTTCGCCGGCCACGAGATCGTTGGGGTGGGTGACGGGGCTCAACGCCAGACCGTCCGCCGGATTGGTGAAGACGGTGTCGGTCGGGGCGCCGAGGGTGACGAAGGTCTCGACGCGGCTGGAGGTGCGGGTGGCCACGACGTCGGTGGCGCCGGCCGGGATCGCGCCCGGGAATTCCGCGGCCTGGCCGCGCCAGCGCTTGTCCTCGCCGTTCTCCTTGTACGTCGCCGTGACGCCGCTCATGACGTTGGCGATCTTCCATGTGCCGGGCTGGGTCAGGTGCAGGTCGAAGGTCGAGCGGTAGCGGCCGCGCATCATGTTTTCGGGCTGGGCGGTCGAGCCGTCCGGCGCGGTGATGACCAGACCCGCGAGGTTCATGGCGGCGTGGTCCGGAATGAAGACCCCGTTGGACATACCGGCGTCGAAACCGACCCAGGCGTCGGTTCCGGACAGGACGGTGGAGGTCGGGGCCAGCCAGGCGCGGTGGGCCTGGGCGGACATCGGCAGGGCGAGAGCCGCCAGGATACCGAGGACGGGGGCGGCGAGGAGGGCGATGCGCTTCTTCATGGGATGATCCTTAGCGGGTGACGGTGACGCTGACAGCGCCAAGTTCACTGGAGCCCGAGGCGCGGGCGGTGTTGGCGGCGCCCCAGCGGAAGGGCACCCGGACGGCCTCGCGGCCTCCCAGTTCGCGGGCTGCCTCGACCACCATCACATAGTCGCCGGCGGCCAGGCTGGAGAGGCGGGCGCCCGGGACAGAGACGGTGTGGCGGCCGGGGGCCTTGGTAGCGCTGGAGATTCCGTCGGCCGGCAGGGCCAAGGCGCGGCCGCCGCGGCGCCACCAGGTGCGCATGTCCTTGAGCCAGTCCTTGCCCTCGGCGACGTTGGAGACCTCGTACCAGACGGCGAGGGTGCGCACCGCGGTATTGTCGGGCCGCTCGATCCACACGGCGACATAGGGGCGGTGGTAGGCGGCCACCGACAGGCGCGGGATCTCGACCGAGACGTTGAGGTCGGCGGCGAGGGCGGGCGCGGCGGCGGCGCTGGCGGCGGCGGCTGTGGCGGCGAG
This sequence comes from Brevundimonas sp., assembly GCF_035626535.1. Taxonomy (GTDB): domain Bacteria; phylum Pseudomonadota; class Alphaproteobacteria; order Caulobacterales; family Caulobacteraceae; genus Brevundimonas. Next base: position 15,441 of record NZ_DASPNO010000066.1, on the reverse strand, counting down.
GGTGAGCTTACGCATGGGACACTCAGTGGATGAACAGCAGGGCGATGAGGGCGGGGATCAGCAGGCCGAGACCCAGCAGCGGCCAGGTCGAGGGGCGCTGGCGGGCGTGGAGCCAGGTCAGACCGAACCCGGTGACCGCGAAGACGACGCAGGCGGCGGCGAAGACGTCGATGAACCAGTACCAGACCGGTCCGGTGTTGCGGCCCTTGTGCAGGTCGTTGAGCCAGGCCACCCAGCCGCGGGTGGTGCGCTCGCGCAGGGCCTCGCCGGTGGCGCGGTCGATGGTCAGCCAGCCGTCGCCGCCGGGTTCGGGCAGGGCGACATAGATCTCGTCGGCGGTGGTTTCGGTGGGGCGGCCGGCGATGCGAACCTTGAGGGCATCCGAGGCCCAGCGGGCGACGGCGTCAGGGACCGGGTCGGTGGTCTCTTCCGGGAAGGCCTCCAGGCGCTCGAGCAGCGGCGCGGGCAGGGCGGCGGTCTGCTCGACGGTGACCGGCTCGGCGGGGATGTCGGCGGCGTGGTTCAGGGTGATGCCGGTGACCGCGAAGAGCAGCAGGCCGATCAGGCTGAGGGCGGCGGAAATCCAGTGCCACTGATGCAGCTGCTTGAGCCAGAACGAGCGTCTGGCGTTGAGGGCCTTCGGGGGCCTGACGGGAGCGGCGGCTTCGGTCACGTCCGGCTTGTGCCGAAGTTGCGAACGGTTTGCAATAGCGTCAGCGTGACAGTCTGACGCCGAGGCTCAGCGTTCGCGGCGGTCCGAAGCCGGCGACGCCGGCGCCGGTCTCCGACACCTCGACCCCGGCGTCGAACAGGTTGGCGGCGGCGAGCCAGACGGTGGCGGAGGGCGTCACGGCCCAGTCGGCGCGCAGGTCGACGGTGGCGGCCGCCTCAAGCACCCGGCTGTTGAGATCATCCTCGAAGCGGCGGCTCTCCCAGCGCAGGTCGCTGAAGAAAGACAACCGGCCCGTCGCGACCCACTCCAGTCCGGCGGCGGCGCTCCAGACCGGAGCCTGGGCGGGGCGCAGGCCGGTCAGTTGCGAGGCCATGGCGCCGCCGTCGACGCGGGCGTCGGTGGCGGACACGGCGGCCCTGAGGGAGAGGGCGTCGGTCAGGTCGATGCGGCCGTCGAGTTCGATCCCGCTCGCCTCGATGGTCCCGGCGTTCATGCGCTGGCGCAGTACGCCGCCCGCGGGGACGAAGCCGGCGCGGGGGAAGGTTCCGGGCCCCTGGCCGATCGTGACATTGACGATGGCGTCCTCGATCGTGGTCCAGAAGGCGGTGGCGGTCAGTTCGGCGCGGCTCCCGGACCAGGCCCAGCCCGCCTCCACTCCGGTGAGGCGCTCCGGCTCCAGGGCGGCGTTGGCCTCGGTCAGGTCGTTGCCGACCCGGAACGGGCGGTGCAGTTCGTTGAGGGTGGCGGGACGAAAGCCGGTGTAGGCGGCGAGGCGCAGGGCCTGTCCCTGTCCGATGTCCCGGCGGACGGCGAGACGGGCGCTGACCACCTCGCCGGAGCGGTCGGGGTCGGTCTCGTCCAGCGTGGGCAGGCCGGTGGCGAGGTCGGTTTCGAGGCGGCGACCCTCCTCGTTGCGCCAGCCGTCGTAGCGGAGACCGCCAGCGACCAGCCACGGACCGGACGACCAGCCGCCCTCGGCGTAGACCCCGGCCACGGAGGTCTCCCCGCCGGCGACGCGGCTACGGGTGAAGCCCGCCCCGAGATTGCGGAAGCGCTCGCGCGTCTCGCCCTCGTTGAAGCGGGCGTCGGCGCCGAGCTCCCATTCGACACGGGCGGCGCCGCTGACCACGATCCGGCGCAGGGCGGCGTTGAGGCCCCACCCGGTCGCAGGGGTTTCGAACTGATCGTTGGCGGGGGTGGTCGAAGCGCGGTCGGCGGCGACGGCGACGGAGGTGTTGGCGAGGTCGCTCTCGCGGCGCCAGGCCTGCAGGCGCCAGCCGGGCCGGTCGGCGAGGGGCTGAACGGCGGCGGCCGCCGAAAGCAGATTTCCGGTGGCCGTGGCGCGAGCGCCGGCGAGGCCGGACCCGCGGTCCTCCTCGAAGGCGGAAGCGCGCAGGGAGATCATGGCCTCGGAGACCGGGAGGTCGGCGCGCAAGGCGGCGCTGTGCACCTCCAGGTCGAGCGGGGTGTCGGCGGCGCCGGCGTCCGGGCCGCGAACGGGGACGTAGCCGTCGCTGGTTTCGTAGAGGCCGGAGGCGACGAGGCGGATGGGTCCGGCGTCCGCGGCGCCGGAAAAACCAAGGCGGGCGCCGCCGCGTTCGCTCACCGAGGCGTCGAGCGCGCCGCCGCCGTCGCGCTCACGCAGCTGGATGACGCCGGTCAGAGCCCCCGCGCCGTACGGGCCGGCGCCGGAGCCGCGCACGATATCGAGTCCGGACAGGCTCTCGGTCGGAACCTGCGACCAGATCACCCAGCCGCCGAACGGATCGTTCAGCGGCACGCCGTCGAGGGTGACGAGGGTGCGGCCGGCGCCGGAGGGGGCGATGGCGCGCAGGGAGATGCCCTGCGTGGTCGGGTTGGCCGCCTGGCTGGAGGTGCGGCGGAACAGGGAGACCGCAGGCACGGACGCCAGCGCCTCGTCCAGACGCTGCTGGCCGCGCAGGTCCTGCTCGTCCAGGCGGATGACGGAGAACGCGGCCTCGCCGGCGGCGGGCGGCAGGCGGGCGCCGGTGACGATGACTTCGGGAAGCTGCGGCGGGACGTCCTGGATCATCCGCCGGAAGCGCGCAGGCGCTCAAGAAGCTCCGCCGCGAACACCGACAGGGTGTCGTCGCGGGCGCCCATGATGACGATCCGGTCGCCGGGGCGGGCGATGTCGATCAGTCGATCACCGCAGGCTTCGCGGGTGGGCAGGGCCTCGGCGGCGCGGCCGCCGGCGCGGATGCCCGAGGCGATATCCTCCGAGCCGACGCTGCGGTCGGTCGTGCCCCCGTAATAGACCGGCTCGGGCATGAGCAGGACGTCGTCCTCGCGCAGCAGGCCGGTGAAGCCGTCGATGAACTCGTCGCGCATATGCTTCAGCGGGCCGAAGCCGTGCGGCTGGAACAGGATCAGCAGGCGGCCGTCGAAGGCGTGCAGGGTCTTGAGGGTGGCGGCGATCTTGTCCGGGTTGTGGGCGAAGTCGTCGATGACGGTGACGCCGTTGGCGGTCCCGACCACCTCCATGCGGCGCCGGATGCCGGCGAAGGCTTCGAGCGCGGCGACGGCCTGGTCGAGCGGCACGCCGACGGCCCGGGCGGCGCCGAGGGCGGCGAGGGCGTTGGCGACGTTGTGGGCGCCGGGGACCGGCAGCCTCACCGGGATGTCCGCTCCGGCGCCGCGCCCGGTCAGCCGGAACCGCATCCCCGTCGGCAGCGGTTCGAGGTCGTGGGCGGAGATGTCGGCGGTTTCCTCGCCGAGGGCGAAGGTGACCACCGCGTCGCCGCGTCCGGCCTCGACCATGCGCTGGGCCAGCGCCGCCGTCTCCGGGTTATCGAGGTTGAGCACGGCGGTCGCGGACCGGCCGGTGAAGCCGCCGAACAGGTCGCGAAGCTCCTCCATCGACTTGTGATCGAGCGAGATGTTGGAGACCACGGCGACGGTCGGGTCGTAGCGGGCGATGGAGCCGTCGGACTCGTCGACCTCGGAGACGAAGAACTCGCGGCCGCCGATCAGGGCGCTGGCGAACGGGTGGTCGGCGTCCGCGAAATTCTTCATCACCGCCCCGTTCATGACGGTGGGCTCGCGGCCGGCGGTGTGAAGGATCCAGGCGATCATGCCGGTGATGGTCGACTTGCCGCTGGTGCCGGCGACGCCGATCGAGGTCGGGGCGGCGTTGAACAGCTGGCTGAGCAGTTCCGGCCGGGTGACGATGCGGGCGCCGGCGCGGCGGGCGGCGCCGATGTCGGGGACGGCAGCCTCGATGGCGCCGGTGGCGACGACGATCTGATCCGGCCGGGCGACGCCGGAGCCGTCCTGCGGGTGCAGGGTGACGCCGTGCGCCTCGAGCCAGGCGAATTTCTCGGGCGTGCGGCCCTGGTCGCGGGAGCGGTCGGAGCCCTCGATGCGCGCTCCTTGCGCCTGCACGATCATGGCCAGGGGGAGCATGCCCGAGCCGCCGATGCCGCAGAAGAAATAGTCGTCGTTCGCCATGGGAGCTGAGTAGAGGGCCGGGCGGCGGAGGGAAAGGTGCAAGCGGGGAGGTGCGGCTTTCGGAAACGGTCTGGCTCCCCTAAGCTGCACACAGATCCGGAATTTGGTGGCCGATGACATCTAATGCCCTCCCCGCCTTGGTCGCTCGCGTTCTCGATATGCTCTTCGGAAAGACGTCGAGCGAGAACGACAAGGCGCAGATGCTGGCGGAACGGCCGCCGCGGTGGGCCGGGCGAATCATCTCCGCTCTCTATCTGGTCTGGTTCCTGCTTTTCAGCCTGTGGGGGGTCGGCAAGCTTGGTTGGCTGCCCGAGGACCGCGAGACCTTCACCATCTGGTGGCTCATCGCGATCAATGGCTACGGCGTCGTCGTGCAATGGATCAGCTATAGCGTCGATCGCCACTACAGGACGAAGGCCCGCCGCGGGCTGAGGTCGGCAGCCGCAGAATGAAGATCGGCATCGTCAACGCCAGTTCGCGCTTCAACCGGGAGCGGGCGGACGCCGTGCATGACTGGTTCGCGACCCATGTGCCCGACGGGTCGGTCAAGGTGGTGTTCCATCCGGCCAGCTTCGGCAAGCACGGGCATTTCGGTGGCGACGACGCCAGCCGGGCGGCGGCCTTCGTCGAATACGCCAACGATCCGCGGCTGGACGCGGTGTGGTTCGCGCGGGGCGGCTACGGCTCGTGCCGGATCGCCGAGGCGGTGCTGCCGCGGCTGACCGAGGTGGCGCGGAAGAAGCGGTACCTCGGCTATTCCGACGCGGGGACGCTGCTGGCGGGGCTCTACAAGGCGGGGTTCCCGCACGTGGCGCACGGGCCGATGGCTTCGGACGCGGTGCGCAACGACGCGACGGCGTGGCGGGCGCTGAACTGGCTCAAGCGGGGCGACAGGACCTCCTGGGAACCGACGCTGCATGACGACCCGCGCCCGGCCGTGGCCTTCAACCTGAGCATCCTCGACGCTCTGGTCGGGACGGCGCTGGAGCCGGACCTGGGCGGTCATGTGCTGATGCTGGAGGACGTTTCGGAGCCGCTGTACCGGGTCGACCGGATGATGTTCCACCTGACCGGACAGGCCTCGATCCGCAGGGTCGCGGGAATCCGTCTCGGGCGGGTGTCGGACATCGTCGAGAACGATCCCGACTTCGGCCTGACCCCGGAGGAGATCGTCCGCTACTGGTGCGAGCGCTCGGGCATTCCCTACCTCGGCGCGGCCGATATCGGTCACGACCGCGAGAACAAGGTGGTGCCGTTCGGTTCTCGCTAGGCGCGACAGCGGCGACGCTGGCGCCGGGCCCTCGGCCGCGCCATGTTCGAACGGCATGAACCGCCGCAACCTTCTGATCCGCGCCGCAGGACTGGCCGCCGTCGTCGGCGGCGCCTGGTGGGCCCGCGAGACCCTGTTCTGGCCCGCCCCGGATCTGGACTTCGGCGAAGGCAGCGCGACGCCCTGGCTGCCCTATGCGCGGCGGGCCAATGTGCCGACGGTGAAGGCGCGGGTGGAGGGGCGCGAGATCATCGCCCTGATCGACACCGGCGCGCAGTATTCCGTAATCGACCGCCGGCTGGTCGCAGCCCTGCCGCCGCAGCGCCGCTCGATGTTCGAGATGCCGCTGATCGCCTATGGCGTCGGCGGCGGCAGCCAGATGGGGCGCGGCACCACGGTCGAGGCGCGTCTGCCCGGCCTGACCATTGGCAAGCTGAGGGCGGCGATCCTCGATCTGGGTCCGCTGGCGTCGGAGGACGGGCTGAACACGCCGCTGATCCTCGGCCGGGACGTGCTGGAGCATCTGGTGCTGGCGATCGATCCGGCCCGGCGGCACGTGCGGCTGATCGCGCGCGAGGCCTTCGTGCGGCCGCCTGACCTGACGCCGACCGCGGTGCGGCGCTCGGGCGGGGGCTTGGTCGCCCAGGTCACCGTCGAAGGGGTTCCGGTGGATGCGGTGGTCGACACCGGCGCCTCGTCGATGCTGGCCCTGGACGAGGCCACGGCCCAGGCCGCGGGTCTGCTCGACGGGCGGCCGCAGGAGACAGGCACCAGTCTGGTGCTCGGCGGGGCGGTGCGGGCGGCGGTGCTGGAGGCGCGCACCGTGACTTTCGCCGACCACCTCTACCGGCGGGTGCAGGTCGGCATCTTCGAGCAGCCGCCGTTGCCGAACTTCCCGGGCGCGCTGGTCGGCATGGAGGCGTTCGCCGGCCGTCGCGTGGCGTTCGACCTCGGCGCGGGCACTCTGCACGTGTCGCGGCCGCTGGATCTGACTGTGGGCTGAAACCTAGAGGGCCGAGAAGGTGTCGCAGGCGGCCGGGTCGCCGGACTCGTAGCCACGCCGTAGCCACTCGACCCGCTGGGCCGACGAGCCGTGGGTGAAGCCCTCGGGCACCACGCGGCCGCCCTGGCGGCGCTGCAGGGTGTCGTCGCCGATGGCCGAGGCGGTGCGCAGGCCTTCCTCGAGGTCGCCGGCTTCAAGCGCCACGGCGCCGTTGGAAACGGCGGAGGCGTTGCGCGCCCAGACGCCGGCGTAGCAGTCGGCCTGGAGTTCGAGGGCGACGGAATACTGGTTGGCCTCGGCCTGGCCGGAAGCGCGCTGCCGGGCCCGCTGAACCTGCTGCGAGGTTCCGGTCAGCGTCTGGACGTGGTGGCCGTATTCGTGAGCGATGACATAGGCGCGGGCGAAGTCGGCGGCCGAGGCGCCGAGCTGGCTCTCCATCTGCTGCCAGAAGGACAGGTCCAGATACACGCGGCGGTCGCTGGGGCAGTAGAACGGCCCCATGGCGGACTGGCCGAAACCGCAGCCGGTCGAGGTGCCGCGCTCGTAGAGGACGACGGTCGGCGGCTGATAGCCCTGCAGCCTGGTCTTCCAGACGTCGTCGACATTGGTCCCGATGACGTCGACGAAGGCGCCGGCCTTGTCCTCGGGGCTGCCCTGCTTGCCCTGTTCCGCGCTGCCGACGCCGCCGAGCTGGCTGGTGATCTGCCGGGTGGTCTGGGGATCGATGCCGAAGACGAAATAGCCGATGGCGGCAAGGACGAGCGCCCCGATGCCCCCGCCGGCGATTCCGGCGCCGCCCAGTCCGCGCCGGTCATCGATGTTGCCGCCGCGTCGTCCGCCCTGCCAGCGCATGCCGTTCCCTCGTCCTGATCAAGCCAGGCGGTAACGCCGGCGACCGTGAAGGGATGCAGGCGGCGCGTCTAGCGCGCGGGGCGGTCGAGCCAGCGGTCGATCTGGGTGACGCCGGCAGTCGTGGCGCGGCGGCGCTCCGTGGCGGCTTCCCGCAGGGCGCGCTCTTCCTCAGGCGAGCGGAGAGCGCGGCCGGTCGGGTCCTCGGTCAGAGGCGGCTGGCGCGCGGCCTCCACTTCCATCCGGCGCAAGCGGGCTTCAAGCTCCAGCTGGCGGGCGAAGGCCGCGCGCTGATCCGCCTGGGCGCGCAGACGGTCGATTTCGTATCGGTGCTGGTCCGCCTGGTGGCGGTGCGGATCGACCGACGCGCCCGGAGCCACATAGGCCGGCGGCGTCTGCGCCAGCGCGGGGCTGCCGATGGCGACGGCGGCGAGGGCGAGCAGGGCGCGAACGGCGATCATGGAAAGCAATATGGTCCCGGGACCGTGGGATGCCAAGCGTCGCCGTCAGGTGGCGGCGAGGGTCCAGACGCAAGTGCGCTTGACGGCGGAGTCCTCGAGCTCACGGGTGGTCGGCACCTCGTATTCAGCGAGCAGGTCGAAGCCGGACCTCGGAAAGTAGGTCCGAAGAGGATCGCCGACGAGGACGCGGATGCCCCGATCCGCGGCTACCGTCAGCCACGCCAGCACGCGTTCCGCCATGGGCTTTTCATAAAAGACGTCGCCGGCGCAGATCACCTCGACATCCGGCGGCGGGGCCTCGAGCAGGTCGTCTTCGGTGAATGAAACCGCCGCGCTGTTGGCTGTGGCGTTCAGGGCCACGGCGGCGCCGCAGAACGGATCGATGTCGGCGCAGAGGGCGGACGTCGCCCCGGTCCTCATGGCCGCGATCCCGACGAGACCCGAGCCGGCGGCGAAGTCGAGCACGCGCTTGCCTACCACCTCCCGCGGATTGTCGAGCAGCCAGCGGGCGAGGCCCTGACCGCCGGCCCAGGCGAAGGCCCAGAACGGCGGGGGCAGGCCCATCTCGCCGAGTTCCTCCTCGGTCAGCCGCCAGATCGGGGTGATCTCGTCGGCCAGCCACAGCGAAATCTCCGGCGTGTGCGGCACGGGCTGCAGACGGGTGTTGGCGAGGATGAAGGCGGCGGGATCGGGGATCGGCATCGATCCCGGCTTACAGGGTGTGGACGCGGCGCCAATCCTCATTCCTGTGGGCGGGCCGCGGCGCAGGTTCGAGGAAGCCGAGGCGGCGGAGTTCGGCGATCGACGCGGCCGCGGAGGTGTGGGGGATGAAGACGCCGCCTTCCTTCTCCCACAGGTGGCGGAATTTGACCGTGTCGTCGACGAGGGCGTCGCCCGGATGGCAGTGCTCCCGCTTGAGGGCCGAAGAGGTCGTGATCACCTCGACGCCGGGAAAATGCCGGGCGGCCCAGCGCCGTTTCTGCGGCTCGGCCCAGGCGCCCCGCGGCAGGCCGGTGAGGATGATCGGATCACGGTCGCGGACGGCCTCGAACAGCTCCATGGCGTCCGGCATCAGCTCGAGGGTGTTGAAGAAGTCCGGTGTCGAGGCGATCCGCGCCCAGAAGGCCTTGAGCCCGAAGCGCTGCTCGAAGGCGCGCGAGGACATGCCGAGCACCGCTCGCGCGCCTTTGTCGAAATCGGCCAGCACGCCGTCGCAGTCGAGGTAGATGCGTGGTTCCGGCCGAGGTTCGCGCGCCATGGGGGTCAGCGGGGATGGGACTTGGCCGCGTCGCCACCCGCTTCGTTCGGACCATCGTCAACGCCGCCGCCGGCGCCGAACTCGCGGCCGGGCATGACGGAGTCTGCAGCGGGGTCGCCGGCGCGCCAGCCGCGCTCGTGGGATTCCCAATTGGGCGGGCGGCGCTCGATCTCGCTGTCGCTGACCGGGTTGCGCCTCGGGCCGCGGACGACCCGCTCCTCGGGCGGGATCCGCATCGGCGTGGACTCGCGGCCCGGATCCTTGCCGGCGGCCTGGCTGCTGCGGACGGTCTCGTCCTCCCGCAATTCTCTGGCCGAGCGGTTGCCGCCGTGGGAGCCGCGGTGACGATCCTCGCCGGGCGACGGTCTGGATTCGGAATTGCCCATCGGAGTCTCCTTTCGCCCCCGACATCAACCGAAGGTCCCGGCCGTGGTTCCCGTCTATCCGGCGGTTCGGCCGCTCGCGGTCCTCAGCACATCGAGATAGTTCCGCGCGACCTCCATGCCCTGACCCTGGGGCTTGTCGCGCACGGCGCGATGCAGCGCCGGCAGCTTCCAGCAGGGCACGTGCATGAACAGGTGGTGCTCGGCGTGGAAATTGACCCAGTAAGGAGCGATGAAGGCGCGCTCCCACCACGAGGCGCACGTGGTGCGGGCGGCGCGGAAGGCGTCGTCGGCCGAGCCCTCGACGCAGGCGTGTTCGGCGACGTTGCGCAACCGGGTGACCATCGGGAACCAGGTGGCGAGTGGCAGGAGCCAGAGGGCGAAATATGCCCACCAGACGCCGGCGAGGACGGCGCCTGCGAGCAGGGCGGCGTTGACCAGCAGGAAGGGCGCGACGCTGCGACCCGTGACGACCGCGCCCTCAGCGATGTCCTCGTCCCGCTGCGACGCGAACGCTTTGAAGGCGAACAGCACGCGCTGCTTGAAGAAGGTCTGACCGGTCAGGTCGCGGATGATCTTGCGGCGCAGCGAGGCGCGGGTGACCGGGAAGGGGGCGGACAGGACGAGGTCCGGGTCCTCGGCCTGCTGGGCGTATTTGTGGTGGCTGAGATGATAGGGCCGGTAGAGCGCCAGCGAAGCGCCGATGGGGATGGCGCAGAGCCAGTGGCCGAGGAAGTCGTTGATCCCCCGGCGGGGCGACAGGCCGCCGTGCGCCGCCTCGTGCATCAGGATGGCGAGGCCGAGCTGGCGCGTGCCGATGACAGCGACGCAGAGCGGGATCAGGATCGGCCAGAGCACTCCGGCGGCGGCCGCCAGCAGGATCACGGCCCAGCAATGCAGAACCAGCAGAGGACCGGCCCAGGCGGCACGCGTCTGGAACGGCGCCCACTCGTCGGGGGTGAACAGGTCGGCCGGACGGGCGCGGGGAGCGGCGGGCATGGAGGGCAGGATACGCCCGCCTGAAGGCGGCGCAAAGCGGAGCGGGCGGCCACGGTCGATGTCAGGCGGATCTGACGAAAAGTCAGGTTGACATGACATTCTGTTAGTGTCAGGTATGCCTGACATCACGTCAGGAACTCATGTCATGCTTTCTCTCGGGAAATCGAACACCACCTCTGCGGGCCGGCGATATGTCACCCGCACCATGGCCTTCATGAGCGGCTATGTGGCGATCAATGTCGCGGCCATCCTCGGGGCGTTCGACGACATGGCCTCGCCAGTGGCGGCCTGGGGACTGGCGTTGGCTGTGTCGGCGCCGGTGATCGGCCAGATCTGGGCGACGCTGGCGCTGATGCGGGAGTCGGACGAATACGTCCGGGCGGTGACCGCCAAACAGTTCATCCTCGCCGCCGGAATGGCCATGGCCATCGCCAGCGTCTGGGGGTTCGGCGAGAGCTATGCCGACGCCTATCACCTGCCTGGCTGGCTGATCTACCCGCTGTTCTGGCTGTGCTTCGGCCTTGCGGCGCCGTTCGTCAGGAGCAGCCGATGAAGAACCGGCTGAAACTGCTGCGCGTCGAGCGCGGCTGGACGCAGGAACAGCTGGGTCAGGCGCTGGGCGTATCGCGGCAGGCGGTGAACGCGCTGGAGACCGAGAAGCACGACCCGTCGCTGGACCTCGCCTACCGCATCGCCGTGCTGTTCGCGCGGCCGGTGGAAGACGTCTTCGAAAACCCTCACGCCTGACGGTTGTCAGGACAAGCTCACAAGGACCACGACCATGATGTTCATGTCCCGTCACGGCGGCGGCCGCGTGCTGCGCGTCTTCGCCATCGCCTCGGCCGTCGCCGTTCTCGCCGGAGGCGTCGCCCTCGCCGTCCGGGCCGAAGCGGCTCCGGTTTCCGCCGTGCAGACGGCGTTCGCCTCGGACCGGCTGTCGGTCGAGGTCGTCGGCGGCGGCCCCGACGTGATCCTGATCCCGGGACTGGCGTCGTCGCGCGAGGTGTGGCGGGCCGAGGCGGAGCGGCTGAAGGCGACGCATCGGGTGCATCTGGTGCAACTGGCCGGGTTCGCGGGGGAGCCGTGGGCGCATGACGACGGGCCCTTCGTCGAGCCGGTGGTCGCGGAGCTGGCCCGCTACATCCGCGAGGCGGGACTGGAGCGGCCGGCGGTGATCGGCCACTCGATGGGCGGGCTGGGCGCGCTGTTGCTGGCGCAGGCGGAGCCGGGGCTGGTCGGCAGGGTGATGAGCGTCGACAGCCTGCCGTTCTTCAGCGTCCTGTTCGGGCCGCAGGTGACGGCCGAGGCGGCGCGGCCGTTCGCGGCCCAGGCGGCGGCCGGGATACTGTCGGCGGACGAGGCCTCGTTCCGGGCGCAGCAGGCGCAGACGGCGATCGGCATGGCCCGCGATCCGGCGACGCGGGAGGCGATAGTCGAGTGGTCGTTGGCGACGGACCGCCAGGCGATGGCGGCGGCGATCCGGGATGTGATGACCACCGACGCCCGGCCGGGGCTGGCGGGGATGACCACCCCCGTGTGGGCGGTCTACGCCTCCGACGCCGACGGTGGCGCGCCGGCGGCGGGGGCCGATGCGCTATGGGCCCGCGAGTATGCGGCCCTGCCGGGCGTGAGGCTGGTCCGGGTCGACGGCAGCCGGCACTTCATCATGGCCGATCAGCCGGCGCTGTTCGCCGGACTGGTGGATCAGTTCCTGGCGGACTGACCGGCGGCGGCGGCGCGGGCGACGTTGCCTGGCAGGCGGCAGGACAGGATGAAGCCGCCCTCCTGGGCTTGCTGTTCGGGCGTGGGGAGGTCGAAGCAGTCGGTGGCCTGAATTGGCAGGCTGTCGGCGATCACGAGGCCCCCCTCGGCGCAATCGACCTCGATGAGGGGAATGTTATCGACGGTATAGGCGACGAGCTCGGCCGCGGAGACGTCGCACTGGAGCTCGGCGCGTGCGACCAGATCGCGGGCGTAGCGCCGGGCCTCGCGTGGGGACATCCGCACCTGGAAGGGCGCCGGCCGGTTGCGATTCATCTCCCGGCGGGAACTGGGAATACGGCTGGGCGTGGTCGCCATGATTCCGATATCGGAAGGACTTCCGAGAACTTCCCGTCCACTGTAGCCGGGGCCCGAGCCGGGCGTCTGGGCCGACGCCGAGGTTGCGACGAGGGCCGCCGCGGCGACGGCGAGAGAATAGGCGATGCGAGCCATACCCTACCTCCTCCAAGTGGCGTGACGTCTCCGACCCGTGCCGGCTGTCCGCCGAATTCATCGTTGCTCCACAGCCCGCGCAGTCCGGGCTGTCAGTTCCTGGCGGACTGACGCGCGGCGTTCACCACCGCGACGTTGCCGGGCAGGCGACAGGTCAGCATGTAGCCGCCCTGCTCGGCCTGGTCTTCGGGCATCGCGAGGTCGAGGCAGTCCATGGCCTGGATGGGCAGGGTGTCGGCGATCACGAGGCCGCCCCCCACGGCGCAGTCGATTTCCATCAGCGGGATGTTGTCCTCGGTATAGGCCACGATCTCGGCCTCGGCGACGTCGCACATGATATCGGCCCGGCCCACCAGTTCGCGGGCATGGAGTCGGGCCTGGCGCGGCGACATGCGGACCTGGAAGGACGTTTCGCGGCCCCGGTTCATCTCGCGGCGCGAGCTGGCGATGCGGCTGGGCGTCGTCGACATGATGCCGGCGTCGGACGGATTGCCCAGGACTTCCGTCCCGCTGCCGCCGGGGCCCATGGGCACGCCCGAACTGATGACCTGGGCGGCGGCGGGAGTCGCGACCACGGCGACGGCGAGAGAAAAGGCGATGCGGACCATACCTAGCCTCCTGTGGGCGTGACGTCTCCGACCCGTGCCGGCTGCCCGCCGAATTCATCGTTATATGACACAACCAGCAGGGATCTGAAAACCACAACCGGGACGGCGATCTCATAACCGCCCTCGGCGTAGGACCCGGCCTGGTAGGGGCCGATCAGGAAGGTCAGGCCGGCCGCCTTGCCGGGCGTGCCGCCGGGGGTCAGCACGAAGGGGGTAGTGGCCACGCGCGGACAGGCGAACGGCTTGCTGTCGAAGGTGATCGAGGCCCCGTCCGGCACGCGGGCGCGCTTGGCGGCGTTGAGCGCCGAGCACAGGGCCTGGTCGAGGGCGGTCAGGTCGGCCCCTTTGCGGAACAGGTCGGCGAGGCCGATCTGGCGCTTCAGCGCCTTGTCCCAGAGGATGCCGCTGGTCAGGGTGTTGGGGTGGGCGCCGCCGGTATAGTCGAGGGCCACTCGCTTGAGGCTGAGCAGTTTGCCGGTCTCGGCGGCAGTGGTGATGGTGACGGTGTTCTCGTATTTCGGCCGGCCCGTCGGCGCGCCGGCCTCGGTCAGCTCGCCCTGCGCCCCCTCGGCGAACTGGCGCAGCTTGCGGACTTCCTCGGCGTAGAGACGGGCGTGCAGGTCCGGGTGCGCCTTCAGGGCGTCGGGCAAGCTCAGCCTGATGTCGGCCCAGGGTGTCTTCTCGTCCAGCCCCTGGGGCGCGGCGGCCTCGGCGGGCGTGACCAGGGCGTCCGGATCGGCCTTCGACGCCGGCGGCGCGTCCGCTTCCCGGTCCCGGTTGCAGGCGGCGAGCGTCGCGGCCACGGCGGCGGACAGGAGCAGCAGCTGTAGGGGGCGGGTCATGCAGGAATCCTTCAAAGCGGAAGCTGAACCGAGCCGAGAATGATGGCGACAAGCAGGATGAGGCCGGCGTCACGATTGGACCTGAACAGCCGGAGCGCAAGGGCGGGATCGTCGGTGCGCACGTCGCGGGCCTGACGCATCAGGTGGGCGGCCCACGGCAGCAGGGCGACGTAGAACAGGAGGCCGAGGCCGGCGGCCGCGCCGGCGGCGACGGTGAGGATGATGGTGAGGAGGTAGAAGACGGCGACGCCACGGCGAACATTGGGGCCGAGACGGCGGGCGGAGGATTTAACCCCGACCATGGCGTCGTCCTCGATGTCCTGCAGGGCGTAGATGGTGTCGTAGCCGAGGGTCCAGAAGACGCCGCCGAGGTAGAGGAGGAGGGCCGGGAGGGCGAGGTGGCCGTGAGTGTCGGCCGAGGCCACGAGAAACCCTTGTCCAGCCGCCTCCAGAGTCCGGAACCAGGCCCAGAGCAGGAAGGGCAGACCTCCGACGGCCGCATAGCCCATCAGGGCGCCCCAGTTGAAGGTCAGGCCCAGCCAGGCCTGGGGCCACCAGGTGATGCGCTTCATGAAGGGGTAGACGGCGACGAGGGCGAGGGAGGCGACGCCGAGCAGGATGCCGGTCAGGTTCAGGGTCAGCAGGATCAGCAGGCTGACGAGGCTGCAGCCGATGACGAAGGCCCAGGCCTGTTTCACCGAGATGCGGCCGGAGGGGATGGGGCGTCGGGCGGTGCGGGCGACCCTGGCGTCGATGTCGCGGTCGACGATGTCGTTGAAGGCGCAGCCGGCGGCGCGCATCAGGCAGGCCCCGAGGGCGAAGCCGAGGAACAGCCAGGCGTCGTAGAGGTCGGGCGTCTTGTGATGCTGGCCGAGCGCGAGGGCGATGCCCTGCCAGCCGGGGAGGAGCAGCAGCCAGATGCCGATCGGCCGGTCGAAGCGGCCGAGCTTGAGCCACGGCTTGAGGCCCTCGGGCGCCTGGCGGTCCACCCAGTTGGATCCGGCGTCGGGAAGCGAGGCGGAGGTCATGGTGGAGGTTGTAACGGCTTCCGGGAGCGGGGGTCGAGGGAAGAGGGGAGAGTGCAGTTCTCCCTTCCCGTCCGGGGAGGGTGGTCGCGAGAGCGGCCGGGTGGGGACGGCTGACTGAGGATGACGCGACCCTGACGGGCCGCCCCCACCCTGTCGCCGCTGACGCGTCGACATCCCTCCCCGGCCGGGGAGGGAGACGGCGGGCGCGAGTCCGCATCTTGCGCAGGGTGAGCCGCGAAAGTCAGGGAGGGCGCGGGACAGCCGGGCCTCGCCCGGTGCTGTTGTGTTGTTACCGTTTCGACGAGACAGGCTGCCCCGCGCGGCCGTTTTCCACACGCCCTCCGACTGGCGGCCCTGCCTTCGGGCCTTTGACGGATCACGC
>NZ_DASPNO010000065.1:0-15462 GCF_035626535.1 Brevundimonas sp. | reverse complement strand
AGCGCCTGCTGCACGCCCTCGCCCGACACGTCGCGCGTGATCGACGGGTTGTCGGACTTGCGGCTGATCTTGTCGACTTCGTCGATGTAGACGATGCCGCGCTGCGCGCGCTCGACGTTGTAGTCGGCCGCCTTCAGCAGCTTGAGGATGATGTTCTCGACGTCCTCGCCGACGTAGCCGGCCTCGGTGAGCGTCGTCGCGTCGGCGACGGTGAACGGCACGTCGATGATTCGGGCCAGGGTCTGCGCCAGCAGCGTCTTGCCGGTGCCGGTCGGGCCGATCAGCAGGATGTTGGCCTTGCCCAGCTCGACGTCGTTGTTCTTCGTCGCGTGGTTCAGGCGCTTGTAGTGGTTGTGGACCGCCACCGAGAGCACCTTCTTGGCGTGCCCCTGTCCGATCACATAGTCGTCGAGGACCTCGCGGATCTCCTTCGGCGACGGCACGCCGTCCTTGGCCTTCGAGAACGAGATCTTGTGCTCTTCACGGATGATATCCATGCAGAGCTCGACACATTCATCGCAGATGAACACGGTCGGCCCGGCGATGAGCTTGCGCACCTCGTGCTGGCTCTTCCCGCAGAAAGAGCAGTACAGCGTGCTTTTGGCGTCTGTGCCGGCGGCTTTGGTCATCGACCCTTCTCACTCCCGCGATGGCCCCGATATGAGGCCAAACGCGCTTCCCTCGCGTTGATTCCCGAACAATGGGCGCAAAGGTCTTCAAAAAATGACAATCACCCATCCCGGCGCCCGCCACAACCCCGCCAAAGCGGAGCAGGAAGCGGAAGCGGACGGTTTACTGTTGAGGGTGATCGCGGCGAATGTCTGACATGGGAAGCGACGCTCCGTTTCGCCAGCGGCCCCGCAAGGATCAGGCCATCGTCGCCTTCGACTTCGACGGCACCTTGACGATCCGTGACAGTTTCACCGAATTCCTGCGCTGGCGGGCCGGCCCGGGCGGCTGGGCGCTGGGCCTGGTCAGGATGGCGCCGGCCGTGGCGACCTATGCGCGCGACCGCGATCGGGGCCGGATCAAGGCCGCGTCGGTGCGCGAATTCCTCAAGGGTGTGGACCGCGCGACACTCGAGGCGGACGCCGGGCGCTTCGCTGACCGGATTTGGGACAGGTTCATGCGGCCGGACGCGCTCCGGGTCTGGAACGCGTGGGGAGACAAGGGGGCGCATCGGGTGATCGTCACCGCCAGCCCCGAGACCACGGTCGCCCCTTTCGCCCGCCGGCTGGGCGCCGAGGCCCTGCTCGGCACGCCGCTGGTGTTCGACGCCGACAACCGCGTCACCGGCGCCTTCGCCAGCCCCAATTGCCGCGGCGAGGAGAAGGTGCGCCGGCTGCGGGCGGTCTACGGCGAGGACATGCGGCTGGCGGCGGCCTATGGCGACACCTCGGGGGACAGGGAGATGCTGGCCATCGCCGACGAGCCGGGGTTTCGGGTTTTCACGGGACGGCCGAGGTCAGCGTCGGCCTGACGCTGCCATCAGTCCGCTTCCGAGCCGCGAGAGGCCTCATCTCGCTCTCTTCGATTGCGGACCAGGCCCTCCATTCCCCAGCCGGCACCCTACCCGGTTCACGCGAGGAGTCACGGAGCGGGACAGCCGGGCCGAGGGCTATCGATCGTCAATGCCCCTCAGCGTCCACGTCGAAGGCGACCGCCTTGCCGCGTGAGGTGGGATTCCAGCCCGCCTCGATCGCCGCGACCACGGCGTTGCGCACGTGCCCGGTGTTGACGAACTGTTTTTCGGTGTCGGGTCGGCCGTTGGGACGCAGCGGCGGCGGGAACTGCACCACGGCCTCCCGCTTGAAATCCTGCAGCCGCAGGGTCACGGCGATGCCTTCCCACTGCCCGCCCGTGGTCGGCCGCGGCTGGCGGCGGAGCTCCCAGTGATAGATGTCGCCGTCGACCTCGACGGTCCCCTTGGTGTCGCGCGTCTGCATGGCGCGTGATACCACAAATGAAAAAGGCGCACCGCCGGGGTGCGCCTCTTTCGTCGTCGTTTTCTGGCCGGTCAGGAACCGGGGGTCTTCACGCCGTCTTCGTCGGCCTGTTCGCGCTTGTCGTAGACGTGGTCGACGATGCCCCAGGCTTTGGACTCCTCCGCGCTCATGAAATGGTCGCGGTCCAGCGTCGTCTCGACCTCCTCATAGGTCCGGCCGGTGTGGTGGACGTAGATCTCGTTCAGGCGGCGCTTGGTGTAGCGGATGTCCTCGGCGTGACGCTCGATGTCCGAGGCCTGGCCGCGGAAGCCGCCCGAGGGCTGGTGCACCATGATGCGGGCGTTCGGCAGGGCCACGCGCTGGCCGGCGGCGCCGGCGGCGAGGATCAGCGATCCGGCCGAGGCGGCCATGCCCATGCACACCGTCGAAACCGGCGAGCGGATGTACTGCATGGTGTCGTAGATCGCCAGCGCCGAGGTCACCTGACCGCCGGGGCTGTTGATGTACATGCTGATTTCCTTCTTCGGGTTCTCCGACTCCAGGAACAGCAGCTGGGCGCAGATCAGCGACGCCATGCCGTCCTCGAAGGGCCCGGTCAGGAAGATGATCCGCTCGCGCAGCAGGCGCGAGAAGATGTCGAAGGCCCGCTCGCCCCGGCTGGATTGCTCCACCACCATGGGGACGAGGTTCATGTTCATCAGTTCGATCGGATCGCGCATTCAGGCCTTCTCGGGATGCAGGTGACGGCGACTCACCGGTCGCGCGCCCATGGGACAGGATATCGCGTCGCGCGGCCAAGGATGCAAGGCGCGGGCCGCACGGTCAGACGCGGCGACCGGCGATCAGTCCGCTTCCGGAGGGGTTTGCGCTGGCGCCGCCTCGCCTGCCTCGCGACGGTCGCGGACCATGTCGGCGGCGATCACGGACGTCTGCCCGCCGGAATTGCGGCGCAGGACCGGGGAATCCTGAATCTGGTAGAGCGACGTCAGATAGGACGCATCCCACTCCGTCAGTCCCTCGACGCCCGCCGGATCGTCGAACAGGTTCAGGACGGTGTCGTAAGCCGCGGTGTCGGCATTCGGATCGACCTGCACGAGGGAGACGAAGGCGAGGTAGTCCGCCAGCTGCGCCAGGTTGACGTCACCCAGCCGGTCGATGTCGACGATGATCATCGTCTTCTTCAGGTCGTCGCGAATCTGCGTGCTCAGCCGGGAAGCGGCGAACATGTTGATCCGCGGGGCGCCTTCGTCTCCGGGCAGGCGAATGGCGCGCTGGCCAGTATCGGCGTTGACGGGCAGGCTGATATGCCACCAGCGAACCGGCCGGTCGACGGTGCGGAATTCCTCCAGCGCCGCGCTCCCCCGGTCGAGTCCGCCGACGCCGATGCGGAAGGCCCGGCGGCTCTCTTCCACCATGGCGTCGGCCAGCGCGGCCCCGTCGTCGGCGAAGACGATGAAGACATTGGCCCGGCAACCCGGCTCGCCGATGTCGAGGCCGAGTTCCAGAGCCACCTGCGACACCCGGTCCGCAATGGCCCGACCCAGTTCCCGGCGAACGTTCACCACGCCGACGCAGAGCCTGTCGTGCCAGCGCGCCAGTCCACGCCGCGCCGCCGGAGCTCCGACTTCGCCGATGAACTCACGGACCATCTCCTCAAGCCGGGGCTGCTCGACGACCACATCCTCGAGCGTCGTCGCCGCTTCAGGCGGATCCTGGGGACCAGGCGCGCTCTGCGGCGGCGAAGGTGTCGCGGCGAGGGCGGCGATGAAAGCCCAGTGGATCATGCCCCCGCTCCCCGGATCACTTGCTCTCGCCGGCCGGAAGCGAAGGGTCGGCGTCGTCTTCCACCTCCCTCGCCAGCCTGAGGTTGCGCAACAGCTGGCGAGTCTGGTCGCTGGGCCGGATGCGCTCCGACGGCCCGGTGTAGAGCGCGTCAAGATAGGCCCGATCCCAGCCGGTCAGGCCCGGGCTGCCCTCCGGATCGTCGAACAGATTGAGGATGGTCGGGAAGCCGCTGGTGTCGCCTTCGGGATCGACCTGCGCCAGCGCCACCATCGACAGGTAGTCCGCCAGCTGCGGCAGGCCGACGCCATTCACGTGCTCGCCGTCGACGACGATGATCACCTTGTTGAGGTCGTCGCGGACCCATCGGCCCTTGTTGATCAGGCCCTCGCCTTGAACGCTGGGAGGATATTCGTCGCCCGGCATCCGGATCGCGACGTCGCCCGTTTGCGCGTTCGTCGGCACGCTGACGTGCCACCAGCGCACTGGCTGGTCCGATTCCCGGAAATCGCGCAGGGCGGCGGCGCCCCGATCCAGCCCGCCGATGCCCAGATGGAAGACTTGCCGCCGGCGCTCGACCATGGCGTCGCCCAGTGCCTGGCCGTCTTCCGCGAAGACGATGACGATATTGGCCTGGCAGCCGGGGTCGCCTGGTCTCAATCCGTACTCGAGGGCGACGCGCGAGACGTGGTCGGCCACGGCCTGGGCGATGTCCCGACGGATGCCGCTCACCCCGACACAGACGCCGTCCCGCCAACGGGCGAGGCCGCGCCGACGGGGCGGCGCGGAGACCTCGTCGACGAACTCCCGGGTCAGTTCCTCCAGCCGGCGGCCTTCGACGATGACTTCCTCAAGCGCGACGGCGGGCGGCTCCTGCGGCGCGGGAGGCGCGGGAGGCGCGGCTTGCGCGGGATCCTGGACCAGGGCCAGGGCGGCCAGCACGGCGATCAGCGACATCCCTGCCCTCCCGTCGGCCTCTCAGCCGAGGGTTACACGTGTATCACGCAACACGGAGAGCGGGAAGCAGCGCTCGCCCGGCGGCCCGACAGCCTGCCTGCTCGCTCCTCATCGGCCGGCTCGGGGTCGGTCGACAGGATGTCCGCCAACGCCTCCGCCTAAAACCACGGATCCATACGCGGCCAACCTGCAGGAGAACGTGTGCGGCGATTAGGCCCGTCTGGACGGGGCGCGGAACGCGGGGCCCGATCGGGCGCCGGCCCCGCGTCGAAGCAATCTACAGCTCGTCGTCTTCCTTGAGCAGCTCTTCCTTGCTGATCTTGGTGTCCGTCACCTTGGCCTGGTCGAAGATCAGGTCGCAGACCTTCTCCTCATAGATCGGGGCGCGCATCTGGGCGGCGGCGTTGGGGTTCTGGCGGTAGAAGTCCAGCACCTGACGCTCCTGGCCCGGATAGTTGCGGGCCTCGTTCATGATGGCGTTGTTGAGCTCCTGGTCGGTGACCTGGACGTTGTTGGCGCGGCCGATCTCAGCCAGCACCAGACCCAGGCGCACACGGCGCTCGGCGATCTTGCGGTACTCTTCCTTGAGCTTCTTCTCGGACTTTTTGGCGTCCTCTTCCGGCAGGCGCCCGGCTTCCTTGTCGGCCTGCACCTGACCCCAGATGCCGTCGAACTCGGCGTCGACCATCTTGGGCGGCAGCGGGAAGTCGTGGGCCTTGTCCAGCTCGTCGAGCAGGGCGCGCTTCAGCTTGAAGCGGGCGGCGCCCTTGTACTGCTGGTTCAGGTTGTCGCGCAGCAGCTCCTTGAGCTTGTCCAGCGACTCCAGGCCGATGCGTTTGGCGAAGTCCTCGTCGACCTTGGCGGGGGCCTCGGCCTTGATGGCCTTGACCTTGACGTCGAAGGTCGCGGCTTTGCCGGCCAGGTGCTTGGCATTGTAGTCGTCGGGGAAGGTGACGTTCAGCACCTTCTCCTCGCCGACCTTGGCGCCGGTCAGCTGTTCTTCGAAGCCGGGAATGAAGCGGCCTGAGCCGATCACGAGATCAGCGTCCTCGGCCGCCCCGCCCTCGAAAGGCTCGCCGTCGATCTTGCCCACGAAGTCGATGGTCAGCTGGTCGCCCTCGGCGGCCTTAACGGTCTTGCCCTTCTTCTCTTCGTACGACTTGGCCTGACCGGCCAGTTCGTTCAGGGCCTCTTCCAGATCGGCGTCGGTCGCCTCGTAGATCGGACGCTTCAGCTTCAGCGTCTTGACGTCGACCGGCGTGAAGTCCGGCATTACTTCCAGCGACATCTCGTAGGCGAGGTCGTCCTGGCCGGCGATGACCTTGTCCATGTCCGAGGTCAGCTTCATCTCGGCGGGGGCCGCCGGACGCACCTTGGCGTCGTCCAGCGCCTTCTGGCTCGAGGTGTTCAGCGCCTCGTTGACGATCTCGCCCATCAGGTCGCGGCCGAAGGTCTTCTTCACATGCGAGGCCGGCACCTTGCCGGGACGGAAGCCCTTCAGCTTCATCTGCGGCGCGACTTCCTTCAGCTTGGCGTCCAGCTTCTGGTTCAGCTCCGCGACGGGAATGGTCACCGCGATCACGCGGCTGAGGCCTTCGGAGGACTTTTCGACGACTTGCATGGTCGGGATTCTGACGCTCTGGGGCGGCGCCTTCGAGGCGGGGCGCGCGCGATGTGGGTAAAGCAATAAGGGCCGCCCTTGCGAGGCGGCGCCTTGAAGCCCGCCCTTATGTAGACGACGGCCCCAAAGGTCAATGTGAACCCGCAGGCCTCGGGTTTCGGCGGCGCGCCGGAGCCGCTATCTGGAGCCCATGTCCCAATCCCCTCCCCCGATCGGCGTCGCCGTCTTCCCCGTCACCCCGCTGCAGCAGAACTGCACCCTCGTATGGTGCCGCAAGACGCTGAAGGCCGCGATCATCGATCCGGGCGCAGCGGTCGACGCCCTGCTGGGGGCGGTCGCAAAGCAGGGGCTGACGCTGGAAGCCATCTGGATCACCCACGGCCACCTCGACCACGCCGGGGGCGCCGCCGAGATGCAGGAGAAGACCGGCCTCGACATCATCGGACCGCACCCGGACGACCAGTTCTGGATCGACGGCATCCCGCAACAGGGCCAGATGTACGGCCTGCCGGATGCGCGCAGTTTCACTCCGACACGCTGGCTGGCCGACGGCGACGTTCTGACGCTCGGCGAGACGAAGTGGGAGGTCCGCCACTGCCCCGGCCACACGCCCGGGCACGTGATCTTCTTCAACCGCCAGGCCCGGTTCGCCCAGGTGGGCGATGTGCTGTTCCAGGGCTCGATCGGCCGCACCGACTTCCCGCGCAGCGACCACGGCGCCCTGCTCCACGCCATCACCACCAAGCTCTGGCCGCTGGGAGACGACGTCACTTTCGTGCCCGGCCACGGCCCCAGCTCGACGTTCGGGGCCGAGCGGAGGAACAATCCCTTCGTATCGGATCAGGCCATGGCGCGGGCGCCGATCGCCCGGCCGGCGACCGGGCCATCGTGAAGCGGCGGGCCTAGCGAGCGATCAGCAGACCGATCACCAGACCGAGGCCGAGGGCGTACAGCGTCGCCTTGATCGGCTCATCCTCGACGGCGTGCCGCAGACGCTCGGCGCGGACGCGACTCCACTCGCGCGCGGCGAGGGCGTCCTCGCGAACCGCCTCGTGGATCGGCCGCGGCCCGAAGGCCCGGGCCTCGCCCTCCAGCAGGATGGCGTCGGCCTCCCGATCCAGCCGCGACTGTTCGGGGGAGACCTCGTCGTCGATGTCCTCGGGCGAAGTCGGGCCGGTGTGGGTCTCGGTCATGGCGGCGCTCCTGGGTGGGGGGGGGATTCGGCTGTTCAATCCGCCCGCGCTCCGCGGGTTCCGAGCCGCGGTCATCCGGTCCGGATCGTGATTGAACGGCGGCCCCGCCCCCGCGTTCTATCCCCGGAAGGACGCCGCCATGACCTATATCGAACCGACCCCGCCCGGCACGCCCCAACCCGACATTCAGCCGCCAGACACGCCCCGGCCCGACATCGATCCGGGCGCTGTTCCCGATGAAATACCGCCCCTTGAACCCGGCGGCGGCGGCGAGGGGGACTCGCGCCCCTATGGCGAGGGCGAGGATTGAGCTGCCGGCAAACCCCCTGATTCGCTCGCGTTTCTGTGAGGGCTGAGCCGGAACCGGACGGCGGCGCGAGGGTTCAGTCACCACCTCGACCGTCGGCACGAAAGGACACTGAAATGGCTTTAGGTCAGCCCACCCGAGCCTCCGGCGTTTCCAAGCGCGGCTTCGCCTCGATGGATCCGGAGCGACAGCGCGAGATCGCCCGCAAGGGCGGCGCCAGCGTGCCCAGTGAAAAGCGCAGCTTCTCGCAGGACCGCAGCCTGGCCGCCCAGGCTGGCCGCAAGGGCGGCGAGGCCTCGCACGGATCGCGCACCAAGGAAGCCCGCCGGGCTGAATAGCCCTCGTCCCGGCGCGAGGTCGCAGGGCGACGTCCCCCGAGGCGTCGCCTTTTGCGTATCAGGATTCCAGCAGCGCCAGCGCGACCGACGGCTCGGTCCCCGCTTCGAACGCGGCAATGGTCCAGCCGGAGGCGGCCGCCAGCTCCCGCACCGACGCCTCGGTGAATTTCCGCGAGCTCTCGGTGTGAATGGTCTCGCCCTTGCGGAAGGCGATGACGCGGCCGTCGATCTCGACCGTCATGTCGCGCGTCGCCACAAGATGCATCTCCATCCGCGACTCTTCCGCGTTCCAGACGGCGCGGTGGACGAAGCTGTCGACGTCGAAGCCCGCCTTCAGTTCGCGGTTGGCGCGGACCAGCAGGTTGCGGTTGAAGGCCGCGGTCACGCCCGCCGCGTCGTCGTAGGCCGCGGTCAGCACCGCGGCGTCCTTGACCAGGTCGACGCCGAGAATGAACAGCGCCCCCTCGCCCAGTTGAAGCCGCGCGGCGTTCAGGAAGGCCACGGCCTCGGCCGGTCCGAGATTGCCGATCGTCGAACCGGGAAAGAAGCCGACCCGCCGCCCCTGCCCGATCCCGTCCGGCAGCGCCGCCAGATGCAGGAAGTCGCCGACCAGCGGCGCAACCATCAGCCCCGGATAGCTCTCGACGATCCGCCGGGCGGCTGCGCTCAGTGCGTCGGCGCTGATGTCGATGGGAACGTAGGCGGCCAGATCGGGTGCCGCGTCGAGCACGATCCGTGTCTTCTCGCTGGCCCCCGAACCGAATTCGACCAAGGCCGCGCCGGGGCCGAACCGCGCCGCCCACGCCGGGGCGACTTCACGCAGCAGCGCCGCCTCCTGCCGGGTGGGATAGTATTCCGGCGCCCGGGTGATCTCCTCGAACAGGCGGGAACCCTCGGCGTCGTAGAACCATTTCGGCGAAGCCACCTTCGGCGATCGGGCCAGCCCGGCCAGCAGGTCGCGGCGGAAACGGGCGGTCTCGCCCTCGCCCATGGCGCGCGCTTCGGGGGCGGGCAGATCCCTGGCCAGTCTCAGTCCCATGAATGCCCACCTCTGATGCGGATAGAAGAAGTTCCGGTAGCTGACCCGTCCATGTCCCTCCGGCGTCGCCCAGGATGACCCGCGCAGCACCATCTGATTGGCCATGAACTTGCCGTTGTACTCAGACGCGGTCCCTTCGGTCGGCCTGAAGCCCCGATATGGGGTGTAGGCGCTCGAGGTCCACTGCCAGACCTCGCCAAACGCATTCGTGAACACTTCCGGGCGGCAGCGGACGGCATGCTCCCACTCCGCCTCGGTCGGCAGCCGCCGCCCCGCCCAGCGGGCGTAGGCTTCGGCCTCGTAGAAGCTGACATGCCGCACCGGCGCGGCGGGATCGAGCGCCCGCCGCCCCGCCAGCGTCATCGTCGTCCACCCCCCGTCGTCGCGGCGCCAGTACAGCGGCGCCGTCCAGCCCTCCGCCTTCACCGTGGCCCAGCCGTCGGCGAGCCACAGCTCCGGACGGGCGTAGCCGCCGTCCTCGATGAAGCCGAGCCAGTCGGCGTTGGTGACCAGATCGTGGTCGAGGCCGTAGGGCTCCAGCCACTGGCGGTGGGCCGGCCCCTCGTTGTCGAAGGCGAAGCCGCCGCCCGCATGGCCGATTCCGGCCAGCCCGCCCTCGAACCGGGTCATCCCGCCCCGCGCGCGCTGCGCCGGCGACCGCCGCGGCTCGACGTCGTAGGCGGCCGGGTCGAGCGGCGAGCGCGACATCAGGTTCAGCAGGTCCATCAGGAACAGCTCCTGATGCTGCTGGTCGTGGTGCAGGCCGAGGGTGAACAGATAGGCCTGCCGCTCGCCTGGCGCGCCGCCGGCCAGCCACGCCTCCATCCGGCGGTCGATCTCGCGCCGGTAGGCCAGCACCTCGTCCAGGGAGGGGCGGGTCATCAGCCCGCGCTCGCGCCGCTCCACCCGCTCGCCGAGAGCCTCGTAGTAGCTGTTGAACAGCGTCTGGAGGCGCGGATCGACCGGCTCATAGCCGGGTTCCCCGGCCAGGATCATGGCCTCGAAGAACCAACTGGTATGCGCGAGGTGCCACTTTCCGGGGCTGCAGTCAGCCATCGACTGCGCCGCCATGTCCTCGGCGCTCAGGCCCCAGGCCAGCGCCGGCATCGCGGACCGGACGCGCCGGAAGTCCTCCAGCATCGCGCCCACGGCCGCCCGGGCTCTGATCGATGCGCTCATGCCTGGCCCCTGATTGACCTCGCGCGGTTCGGGACAACCGGCCGCGGTCCCCTTTTGTTCCACGCGCGGGGCGGTCTGTCCAGCGGAACGGTCCCGCCGAGCAGGCGTTCAGATCGCACGTCCCTGATTTTACGGTGACATTCCGTCGTAACGAGAGCTTGTCCGTATGTCGCTGCCCAGCGCGCCATCCGAGGATGGTCACGACACCGACGCCGACTCCCCGGGCGGGATCGTCGATCGCACCAGCTGGCGCGAAGCCGTCACGGCCCGCATCCCTTCCCTGCGGGCCTTTGCCTGGTCGCTGTCGCGCAACGGCGCCGATGCGGACGACCTGGTGCAGGAGACGCTGACCAAGGCCTGGACCTACCGTGACCGGTTCGAGCCCGGGACCAATCTCAGAGCCTGGCTTTTCACCATCCTGCGGAATTCCTGGTACTCGTCCGTGGCCAAGCGCAGCCGCGAGGTCGCCGACGAGGACGGCCACCACGCCGCCCGCCTGACCGCCGAGGGCAGCCAGGAATGGACGGTCGAACTGAGCGCCCTCAAACTCGCGCTCGACGATCTGCCGCCCGAGCACCGCGAGGCGATCGTCATGGTCGGCGCGGCCGGCCTGTCCTACGAGGAGGCGGCGGAGATCGCCGGCTGCGCGCTCGGCACAATCAAGAGCCGGGTCAACCGCGCCCGCAATCGCCTGGCCGAAGCCATGGACATGCCCCGCGGCGCCAGCTGAGCGTCAGGAGCGCCCATCCCCTCGTCGCTTCGGCGCGGTGAGCTTCTCGATGTGTTCAACGATGGCGGTCGGCACAGGCTCGGCCTCGATGGCCTTGAAGGCCCTGCGCAGCGCCCCCTTCACCTTCGGCCGGTCCTGAATCTTCGAATCTTTCGCCATGGGCGTTGCTCCGCCGGCGCGGAACCCAGCGACGGTTAAAGTCGACTATCCGACATTGCGGAGGGGTGTCAAAGCCGGCGAACGGCGTCCAGCAACTCGTCGACGGCCTCGGACGTCGTCGCCCAGGAGCAGACGAAGCGCACCGATCCGTCGTCGAACCGGTAGCAGGCCCAGCCTAGATCGTTCAGCCGCCGGTGCGCGGCGGGCGGCATGCGCACGAACACGGCGTTGGCCTCGACCGGATGGGCCAGGGCGAAGGGCGAGTCGGCCAAAAAGCCGTCGGCCAGCCGCTGCGCCATCAGGTTGGCGTGGGCGGCTCCGTCTTCCCAGGCGTTGCTCTCCAGCAGCCCGAGGAAGGGCGCGGCCAGATAGCGAGCCTTGGACGCCGTCTGCCCGGCCTGTTTCAGCCGGTTGTCGATGCGCCGGGCCAGCGACCTGTCGAACATGACGATCGCCTCGGTGCAGTTGGCGCCCGCCTTGGCCCCGCCGAACACCAGCACGTCGATCCCGAGCCGGGCGATGTTCGTCAGGTCGAATCCGGCCGCCGCCGCATTGGCCAGCCGCGCCCCGTCCATGTGCACGCCGTAGCCTTTCAGCTTCACCGGCTCGATCAGGTGGCGCAGCTCCTCCTCGGTATAGACCGTGCCGTATTCGGTGGCCTGGGTCAGGCTCAACGCCGCCGGCGGCTGGCGATGGCCGACCTCGGGCTCGTCCAGCGCCGCATTCAGCGTCACGGGATCGATCTTGCCGGAGAAGCCCGGCAGGCCGATCAGCCCGACGCCCGAGCCGAAGAAGCCGGGCGCCCCCGTCTCGTCGGTGCAGACATGGGCCGCGTGATGCGCCAGCACCGCCTCGTGCGGCCAGGCCAGCATCGACAGGGCGATGGCGTTGGCCGCCGTGCCCGAAAAGACGAAGCGAATCTCGGCGTCGGCGTCCAGCCGTCGGCGGATCTGGTCGGCGGCGCGGGCCGTGACGTCGTCGGCCCCATAGGCCCGGGCGTAGCCCTCGTTGGCCTCGACGAGGGCCTGCAGCGCGGCCGGGGCCATGCCGGCGGTGTTATCCGAACCGAAGTCGTAGCGCATGGCTCAGCCCTGTTCCCCGTCCGCACTCTCGTCCGCGCCGTCCGTGTCGTCGCGGCCGCTGTCCTCGACGGTCCGCACCGTGACCACCGGCATGACCGCCCCGTCGCCATAGGGGACCGCGACCTGATGCGGAAAGGGAATTTCGATCCCCGCCGCATCCAGCGCCTCCTTGCCGCCCTGCATCAGGTCGGCCCGGACCTGCCACCAGTCGTCGGACTTCACCCAGGCGTGCAGGGTGACCTGCACCGCGCTGTCCAGCAGGCCGGTGACGCCCGTCCACGGGGCGGGGTCCGGCAGCACCTTCTCGTGGCCCTCGGCCACCTTCCGCAACACTGTGCGCGTCCGGTTCAGGTCCTCGCCGTAGCCGACGGTGAAGTTGATCTCGATCCGCCGCGTCCTCTGCCCCGACAGGTTCAGGATCACGTCGTTCAGCACCTTGGAATTGGGCACGACGATCTTGTGGTTGTCGGCGTTCGACATCTGGGTCGTGAACAGGTCGAGCCGCTGCACCGTGCCGCTCACACCGCCGATGTCGATGACGTGGCCGACCTTGTAGGGCCGCAGCACCAGAAGCAGGACGCCCGCCGCCACATTCGACAGCGTGCCCTGCAGCGCCAGCCCGACGGCCAGTGACGCCGCGCCGAGCACCGCGATAATCGAGGTGGTCTGGACGCCCAGCCGCTGCAGTATGGCGATGAAGCCGATGATGTAGACCACCACCCGCACCACCTGCACGACGAAGCTGAGCACCGTCTGGTCGTGGCGGAAGCCGCGCACTTTCGACAGCGTCCGGCGCGTGATGCGCGAGGCCCATTTGGCCCCGATGATGGTGGCGACGAGGATGACGGATGCGATCGCGAGGTTGACCGCGAGGTCGCCGGCCATGTCCGTCACCTTGGCCACCACGGCGGCGTCGAGGCTCACCGCGCGCTGGCTGGCGGCGACGGCGTCGTTCAGCGAAGTCGGAAGCGAAACCATGAGGCGGGTCTAACGTCATCGCCCTGATTTGGAAGCCCGCGAGGCTGGATTCTTCGCGTCGGGCCCGGCCCGGACGGCCCCGACCCTGCCGCCGCCGCTCTCCAGCGCATCCAGCAGATCCATGACATCGTCGAGGGTGTTGGCCTCGCGCGCGGGCTTGTCCCAGCGGATGCGGCTGACCCGCGGAAAGCGCATGGCCACGCCGGACTTGTGGCGGGTCGACCGGTTCAGCCCCTCGAAGGCGATCTCCAGCACCAGGCCGAAGTCCCGCCCGGCCCGCACCGAGCGCACCGGCCCGAACCGTTCCACCGTGTGATCGCGGACGAACTTGTCGAGCTGTTTCAGCTCCTCGTCGGTGAAGCCGAAATAGGCCTTGCCGACCGGTGTCAGGGCCCCCTCCTCCGTCCACACTCCGAAGGTGTAGTCGGAGTAGAAGCTGGACCGCTTGCCGTGCCCGCGCTGGGCGTACATCAGCACGGCGTCGATGACGTGCGGGTCGCGCTTCCACTTGAACCACGGCCCCTTCGGCCGGCCGGCGACATAGGGACTGTCCCAGCGCTTCAGCATCAGCCCCTCGGCCGCCGCCCCGACCGGCGGATCGGCCCGCAGGACGGCCAGTTCGTCCCAGCTCGCATAGGGCACGATCGGCGACAGGTGCAGCCGCTCGCCGCCATGACCCGCGACCAGCGCCTCCAGCCGCGCCCGTCGTTCGCCGAGCGCCAGCGGCCGCAGGTCCTCGCCGTTCTCCGCCAGCAGGTCGTAGGCCACGATCGCCGCCGGGAAGGCCGTCATCATCTTCGCATCGACGCTCTTGCGGTTCAGCCGCTGCTGCAGGTCCCCGAACGGCGCCACGGCCCCGTCCCGCCAGACCACCAGTTCCCCGTCGACGGCGCCTTCGAACGCCAGTCCCGCCATCACGTCCTGGAAGGCGCCCGAGATCTCGTCGCCGGTGCGGGAATAAAGCCGCGTAGCGCCTCCCTCCCTCACCGCCTGCACCCGGATGCCGTCCCATTTCCATTCCGCCGCATAGTCGGCAGGCTCGAGCTTCGCGAAATCCACCGCCTCGTCGATCGCCACCGCCAGCATCACCGGCCGGAACCGGCCCGGCGCGTCCGTGTCGGGCCGGTCGCCCCGCCCTTCCAGCCAAGCGAAAAGATCGCCGTAGGGCGGCGTCAGGGCATGCCAGACCTCCTCGATCTCCGACACCTCGATCGGCTCGAGCGCGACCGCCGTCTCGCCGCCTTCCGGGTCAGGCGGTTCGCTCACCTGCTCCGGCCGCACCAAAGCGGCGGCGGTCTTGGCCAGCCGCGCCGACAGCCCGACCCGCAGGCCGCCGGTCATCAGCTTGAGCAGGGCCCACCGCCCTTTCGGCTCCAGGGCGTCCAGCCAGCCTTCCAGCAGGCCCGCCACCTCGCCGCGGGCCGCGGTGCGCAACGCCTCGACCACTTCGCCCAGTTCTGGCTCGCGATTGGGCCGATGATCGGGGTCGCCCGGCCAGATCAGCGCCACCGTCTCGGCGAGGTCGCCGACGTAGTCGTAGGACCAGCCGAACAGGATCGGATCGACCCGCGCCTCGACGGCCTTGCGGATCATGGCCGGCTTGGCGGCGTCGAAGGTGAGGTCGCCGGTCAGCGAGGCGAGCGCCCAGCCGCGGTCAGGATCCGGCGTGGTCCGCAGATAGTCCCTCAGCAGCACCAGCTTCGCATTGCGCGAGGCCGTCAGCGACAGGCGGTCCAGCAGTTCGGCGAAGGCGCGCATCCGCCTTTCAAACGCGAAAACGCCCCGGAAGTCTCCTTCCGGGGCGTCGCTCGTCTCTCAAGTAGCGCGAAGCGCGTCAGGCCACCTAGTTGAACAGGCCGGCGATGACGGCGGCGATCACGCCGGTCGCGATCGAGGTCATGACGACGTCATTGCCGCTACGGACGTATTGGTACCCGTAGTCCGGCTGACGCAGGCCGTAGCGGCCGTAGTCCCTCACCACATACTCGTTCGAGCGGTAGTAGGACGGCATTCGCTGGCCATAGGACCACGACCGGGTCTGATAGCCGCGCGGCGCGTAATACCGGCCGGCGTTGTAGCGGCGCTGGGCCTGTTGCCAGCGGGCATAGGCGCGGGCGTGCTGGCGGGCCTCGCGGCGGTCTTCGCGGGCTT
>NZ_DASPNO010000064.1:0-3039 GCF_035626535.1 Brevundimonas sp. | reverse complement strand
GCCCGAAGGCAGGGCCGCCAGTCGGAGGGCGTGTGGAAAACGGCCGCGCGGGACAGCCTGTCTCGTCGAAACGGTAAAACACATCCCAGCACCGGGCGAGCCCCGGCTGTCCCGCGCCCTCCCCACCCGACCTGCCGCGCCCCGCGCGGCGGGGCGAGACCGCATGACTTCGTCATCCCCGGACAACGAGCCCGAGAGGACGAGGCCGATCCGCGACGAAGCGGCGAAGAGTCGTGCCCGCTCTCTCCCTCCCCGCCCTCGGGGAGGGCGGCCGAGCCGCAGGCGAGGCCGGGTGGGCGCGGCCGCAAGGCCGCGCCAATCCCCGCCCGCCGTCCCGCCACCCCGATCGCTCGCGCGACCACCCTCCCCGAACGGGGAGAGAGAACTGCACTCTCCCCAACGGCTCCGCCGCCCGCTATCTACCCCCCATGCGCCAGTCCTTCGACGAAACCACCGACCCGTCCTTCGGGGCGAAACACCTGCCCCTCGTCCGGGCGAAGATGGCCGAGCAGGGCCTCGACGGCCTGCTGGTCCCGCACGAGGACGAGCACCAGAACGAATACCTCCCGGAGGCCAACGATCGCCTCGCATGGCTGACCGGTTTCACCGGTTCGGCCGGGGCCGGGGCCGTGCTCAGCGACCGCGCCGCCGTCTTCGCCGACGGCCGCTACACGGTCCAGGTCCGCGCCCAGGTCGATCCCGCCCGGTTCGAAATCCTGTCGCTGGAGAACAACGGCCTCGCCGCCTGGCTTGAGACGGCGCCGAAGGGGGCGGTGATCGGCTACGACCCGCGCCTGCACAGCCCCGACGCGCTGGCGACCCTGAGGCGCGCCGCCGACAAGGCCGGCGCCAGCCTGAAGCCGGTCGATCCCAACCCGCTCGACCTCGCCTGGGGCGACGAACGGCCTGAGCAGCCGAACGCCCCGGTCGTGCCGCACCACGATCGCTACACCGGCGAAACCAGCGCGGCCAAACGCGCCCGCATCGGGCAGGCGATCCGCGAAGCCGGGGCCGCGGCCGCCGTGCTCACCGCCCCCGCCTCGATCGCCTGGCTGTTCAACATCCGCGGAGGCGACGTCATCCGCACCCCGCTGCCGCTCGCCCAGGCCATCGTCCGGACCGACGGCACGGCGCGACTGTTCATGGACCCGCGCAAGGTCACCAATGAACTGCCCGGCTGGCTTGGCGATGCGGTTGCGCTGGAGGCCCCAGAGGCCCTGCCGCAGGCCCTCGAGGGCCTGTCCGGCCAGCCGGTGCTGATCGATCCCGGCCAGTCCTCGGCCTGGTATTTCGACCGGCTCGAAGCCGCCGGCGCGACCATCGTCCGCGGCATGGACCCCTGCACCCTGCCGCGCGCCTGCAAGAACCCGGTCGAGGTCGAGGGCAGCCGTCAGGCCCACATCCGCGACGGCGCCGCCCTGACCCGCTTCCTGCACTGGGTCGACACCGTCGCCCAGCAGACCCTGCCGACCGAGCGCGAGATCGCCGAGGCGCTGGAAGGCTTCCGCGAGGCCACCGGAGCCCTGAAGGATCTCAGCTTCGACACCATCGCCGGGGCCGGCCCCAACGGCGCCCTGCCGCACTACAAGCCGGTCGGCGACAAGATCCGCCGTATCGAGAAAGGCTCCCTGCTGCTCGTCGACGGCGGCGGCCAATACCTCGACGGCACCACGGACGTGACCCGCACCATCGCCGTGGGAGAGCCGACCGCCGACCAGCGCCGGATGTTCACCCTCGTGCTCAAGGGCCACGTCGCCATGGCCACCGTGCGCTTCCCCGAAGGCACCACCGGCCACCAGCTCGACGTGCTGGCCCGCCTGCCGATGTGGATGGCCGGCCTCGACTACGACCATGGCACCGGCCACGGCGTCGGCAGCTACCTCGGCGTCCACGAAGGGCCGCAACGCATCGCCAAAATGGTCAACTCCCAGCCGCTGCTGACCGGCATGATCGTCTCCAACGAGCCCGGCTATTACCGCGAGGGCCATTGGGGCATCCGCATCGAGACCCTGCAGGTGGTCACCCCGCCCGAACCGATCCCCGGCGGGGAGCGGCCGATGCACGGCTTCGAACAGCTGACCTTCGCGCCGCTGGACCGCAAGCTGATCGACGTCGCCCTGCTGACCGCCACCGAACGGGCCTATGTCGACGCCTATCATGCGGAGACGCTGGCCAAGGTCGGGCCTCTGCTGGACGGGGAGGCGAAGGCGTGGCTGGAGCGGGCTTGCGCGCCGCTGTAGCCCTCCTGTTGGCGCTCGCGTCGGCGACGCCCGCCGCGGCGCAGGCGGCGCGGCTGCCGCGCGAGGTGTTCGACGTCATTCCGCCGTCGGCGCGGGTCGAGGGCGAACGCGGCCGGATGCGGATGATCCAGCCGCTCTGCCGGGTCGGGCCGACGCACTGGGCGCGCCGCCGCATCGTCGACATCGCCGTGCAGGAATGGGCCTTCTTCGGCTTCCAGACCGTCGACGCCCGCCCGGTGGAGACCCGCCGTCTGCCCGACGGCGTCGTGGCCGACTCCGCCAATCCACTCCGCCGGGCCCCGCGCAACGCCCGCCACATGCTGCGGCTCGGAACCTGGGAGAGCAGCCGGGACGCCGATGCGTCCATCGCCGGCTACTGGAGCGCCACGCCCGACGGCCCGGCGCTCCTCGCCCGGCAGAACCGCCAGTGGCGCGGCGGCCATGACGGACCCGTCGACTGGGTCCAGCCCTGGTCCGCGGCCTTCGTCAGCTGGGTGATGTGCGAAGCCGGGCTCGGCGAACCCGCCCAGTTCGAACGCGACATCTCGCACCGGGTCTATATCGACCAGGCGATCCGCGCCCGCGACGGCGCGGCGCCCGACGCCGCCTATGTCGCATACGACGCCGGCGAGCAGCCCATCGAGCCGGGCGACCTGCTGTGCAACAGCCGCGGCGGCGCCGACTACCGCAGCCTCGCCGACCGCCGGCGCGAGATGGGGGACTACGCCCCGGCCCATTGCGACATCGTCGTGCGGGTGGACGCCGACCGCATCAACGTCATCGGCGGCAATGTGGTTCA
>NZ_DASPNO010000063.1:0-78912 GCF_035626535.1 Brevundimonas sp. | reverse complement strand
CGGAACAGGAACGGCGCGTCGATGAACGGCGCCGCGCGCGAGAAGGTCGACATGTGCGCTGGCCGACTTCGGCTATACCTACCGTCACTCGGAAGCGCCGGCGGACATCATCTGGATCGAGGCGACCTGTCGCGGAACGCCCGCCGATCCCGGGGCGGTGGCGGCGAAGATTTCCGAAATCACCTCGCGGCGCGAGCAGACCCAGCCCATTCGGGAGAAGACCGGCGGCTCGACCTTCAAGAACCCGCCCGGGCATTCGTCGTGGAAGCTGGTCGACGAGGCTGGCTGGCGCGGCAAGCTGTTCAGGGCGCCTGATGGCAAGGGAGGCGGCGGCGCCATGTTCAGCGAGCTGCATTCCAACTTCATGATCAATCCCGGCGAGGCCACGGCGGCCGATATCGAGGGGCTGGGCGAGGCCGTGCGGGCGGACGTGCTGGCGAAGACCGGCGTCCAGCTGGACTGGGAGATCAGGCGCATTGGCCGCCCCGGCTGATGCCGTCTGCCCCGGCTGCGGCTCGCGTCTGGCCGCGGTCGAGGGACCGACCCACGCCTATATGACTTCGTCGCCTGCCTGCTGGGCTGCGTTCAACACGGTGATGGCCCGCGAGTATTCCGATCCGGCGCTTATGGCGGTGCACCGGCTGAGCGTCGACGCATGGGCCGTCCAGCATCCCGGCGACGGATCGCGGCGAGCGATCCAGTCTGTCGGCCTGCACCTCGCCCGCCTGATGGTACAGATCGAGCAGGCGCTTGAGGGGGAGGCGGCCAACGCCGCCATGCTGCGCTTCGCCGCCCGCAAGGCGACCCTGCCCGAGCTGCCGCCGCGCGAGCGCTACACGATCACGGTCGCCGACGTCTTCGGGGCTGAGGAGCCGGACGCTCACCGCGCCGCCGTGCGCCGCTGGGCCGAAGCGACGTGGGCCGACTGGTCAGATCAGCACGATTTCATCCGCAGGTGGGCCGCAGATGGTTGAGGCGTTGTTAAGAACGTTCGTCGCATTGCGGTGACTGTTCCGGAGCTTCGCATGACCCGCCCCTTCGCAGACCTTCACGTCGCCGTCCTGTTGGGCGGGCTGTCGGCGGAGCGGGAGGTGTCGCTGAGTTCGGGAGAGCAGTGCGCCAATGCGCTGGAAGGACAGGTCGCGCGGGTCAGCCGGGTCGACGCCGGGCGCGATCTGGCGGCGGTGCTGACGGCGCTGAAGCCGGATGTGGTGCTGAACTGCCTGCACGGCGCCTGGGGCGAGGACGGCTGCGTCCAAGGCGTGCTCGAGACCCTGGCCATTCCCTATAGCCACTCCGGCGTGCTGGCCTCGGCGCTGGCCATGGACAAGGACAAGTCCAAGGCCGTGCTCAGGGCGGCCGGGATCACGGTGCCCGGCGGCGGGCTGTACGACCGCCACGAGGTGGCCAGCCGCCACGTCATCCCGCCGCCCTATGTGGTCAAGCCTAACGCCGAGGGCTCGTCGGTCGGGGTGTTCCTGGTCCGCGAGGGGGCCAACCGGCCCGTGGCGGAGATCGGGGAGCCGGGCTGGACCTATGGCGAGCAGGTGATGGTCGAGCCATTCATCGCGGGCAAGGAACTGTGCGTGGCGGTAATGGGGGAGGCTTCGGGGCCCTGCGCCCTGACCGTGACCGACATCACTCCGGTGAAGGGGTTCTACGACTACGAAGCCAAATACGCGCCGGGCGGGTCGATCCACAGGCTGCCGGCCGAGATTCCGCCGCACGTTTTCGAGGCTGCGATGCGGGAGGCGGAGCTGGCGCACGCCGCCATGGGCTGCCGGGGCGTGTCGCGAACCGACTTTCGTTATGACGATCTTAACGACGTTCTCGTTCTTCTGGAGGTCAACACCCAGCCCGGCATGACGCCGACCTCGCTCGTCCCCGAGCAGGCCGCCCATGTGGGGATGGGCTACAAAGACCTGGTCCGGTGGATGGTGGAGGACGCCTCATGCCCGCGGTAGTTCGCGGCGGTCGGCGACAGAGTTCGAAACAGCCCGCCAAACGGCCCGCGGCTCCCAAGGGGGGCAGGGGCCGCGCACCCCGCAACGCCCAAAGTCACGGCATGGCCGTGCCGGGCAAGGTGGCGGCGATCGGCCGGCTGGACCTGTCGCCCCGCGCCGTCGTCATCTCCATCGCCGCTGGCGTCCTGGTGCTGGCGGGCGTGTTGGCGACCGGCGCACGGGCGGACCGCATCGGCGCCTCGATCGGCCGGGGCGTCGACGGCATGGCCGTGGGCATGGGCCTGAAGCTGGAGAAGGTCTTCATCGAGGGCGAGTCCGCCGAGGCGACCGCCGCCATCCAGCGGGCCGTGCAGCTGAACGCCGACCAGGCCATGACCTCGATCGACCTGAACGCGCTGCGCGAGCGCGTCGAGCAGGTCGGCTGGGTCAAGTCGGCCCGCGTCGTGCGCCTGCTGCCCAACACCCTGATCGTGCATGTGACCGAGCATGACCGGCTGGCCATCTGGCAGGCCGGCGGGCGCAACATGGTCATCGACAGCCACGGCCAGGTGATCCGTGGCGCCGACGCCGGCCGCTATCCCAACCTGCCGTTGGTCGTCGGCAAGGGGGCCGAGCAGGCCGCCGCCGAGGTGCTGCCGCTGATCGCCCAGCGGCCCCGGCTGATGGCCCGGCTGGAGGCGCTGGTGCGCGTCGACGAACGCCGCTGGGACCTGCGCCTGAAGGACGGCAGCCTGATCCAGCTGCCGGCCACCGATCAGGACGCGGCCCTGATCCAGCTGGACGCGCTGGACCAGCGCGAGCGGCTGCTGGAGCTCGGGTTCGCCCGCATCGATCTGAGAACGCCCGAGGAGGTCGCCGTCCGGCCCTCCTCCGGCGAGGCGTAGGGGCAGGGACCTGGTATGGCTGGACGGTCTGTGGACAAGTCTGTGGATGGCGGCAAGACCGCCGCCGGCCGCGCGCCGGTCGTGGCCGCGCTGGATCTCGGGCAGTCCAAGGTCGGCTGCTTCATCATGAAGTCCGACGGCGTCCGCCACGCCGACCGCACCATCCGTGTCGCCGGAGCCGGTCACGTCCAGTCGCGCGGCATCCGCGGCGGCGGCATCGTCAATATGGACGAGGCGGCGCAGGCCATCGGTCACGCCGTCGAGCGGGCCGAGCGCGCCGCCGGCTCGCCGGTCTCGGGCGTGGTCGTGACCACGGCCATCGGCCAGATGGCCAGCCACCGGGTGCAGGCCCGCGTGTCGCTGGGGGCCAATCCGGTCGGCGACGCCGATCTGGCGCGCGCCATCGCCATGGCCCTGGCCCAGATCCGCCTGCCCAACCGCCGCCCGATCCACGTCCTGCCGATCGCCTGGTCGGTGGATGGCGCGCGCGGCGTGCACGACCCACGCGCCATGCGCGGCCATTCGCTGGGACTCGACCTGCTGGTGGTGTCGATGGCCGAGAGCGCCTTCACCGCCCTGAGCCACTGCCTCGAACTGGCGCACCTCGACCTGCAGGGCGTGGTAGCGGCGCCGGTGGCCTCGTCGTTGGCGGCGTTGGAAGACGACGAAATGGACCTGGGTTGCGTCTGCATCGACATGGGCGGCGGCGCGACCTCGGCCGCGGTGTGGGGCGGGCGTTCGCTGCTGCACATCGAAAGCCTCAACGTAGGCGGCGACCACGTTACGGCGGACATCGCCCGCGGCCTGTCGACCTCGCGCGCCGGGGCCGAGCGGCTCAAGACGCTGCACGGCTCGGCCATGGCGTCGGCGAACGAGGACCGCGAGATGCTGGAAGCTCCCCCGCGCGGCGAGGACCCGTCGGCCGGACCGGTTGTCGTGCCGCGCGCCATGCTGAAGACGGTCATTGCGCCGCGCGTCGAGGAGACGCTGGAGCTGCTGCGCGACCGGCTGCGCAACGCCGGCGTCGGGCTGGAGCCGGGCGCGGGCCTCGTCCTGACCGGCGGGGCCAGCCAGCTGAACGGCGTGCGCGAGCTGGCGGTGCGGGTGTTCGACCGCCCGGTGAGGCTGGGCAAGCCGCAGCGCGCGCCGCACCTGGCGGACGCCGCCTCGGGCCCCGCCTTCTGTTCCGCCGCCGGGGTGCTGCTGCGCGCCGCCTACGGCCCGCGCGAGGCCGTCTCGGCCCGCAAGCTGATGTCGCGCCAGATCACAGCCGCCGACGCGCCGCGCATGCACAGGGGCGGAATTGTGGCGCGCGCGGCCGGCTGGCTCCGCGAAAATCTGTAGCAAACCAAGGCCCGCCGCCGCCGCACGTGGGCCTGTCCGACTTTTCACCCGCGTGGCGAGAGTGTGTCCGGATTGTTACAGACCCCGCCCCGATTGGGCGCCGATCCGCCACATTGCCTTGCCGAGCCGGCCTTTGCTGATAGCGTGCAAATTCGAAGCAGAGTCCGCCGCAAGGCGGGCGATGCATCTCGCATTCATCACCGGTTGGGGCCCAATCACATGCTTCTCAAGCGCAAGTTTCTCTTTGGCACGACGATCCTCGCGGGCGTCATGGCCGCCGCGGCTCCGGCCCTGGCTCAGGAAAGCCAGCTGCCTGGCGTCAACGTCACCGGTCAGCAAGGCCAGGAGGCGACCGAGATTGAAGAAGTCGTCGTCACCGGTTCGCGTATCCGTCGTGATCCGGTCAACTCGCCGACCCCGCTGATCCAGGTTCAGCGCGAAGACCTGCTGAGCACCGGTCAGGCGACCGTGATCGACTATCTGGCCACCATCCCGGCCCTGTCGAACTCGCTGGTTCCGTCGGACACCACCGGTTCCAACCTGAACGACGGCGGCCTTGAGTTCGCCAACCTGCGCTCGCTGGGCTCGGGCCGCACCCTGACCCTGGTCGATGGCCGCCGCCACGTCGGTTCGGCCGCCGGTCAGCTGCAGGTCGACGTCTCGACCATTCCCCGCCTGCTGATCGAGAACATCGAGATCATCACCGGCGGCGCGTCCTCGGTTTACGGCGCCGACGCCGTTTCGGGCGTGGTCAACTACATCCTGCGCAAGGACTTCGAAGGCCTCGAGATCGACGCCAACTGGGGTCAGCTGGTCAAGGACGGCGCCGCTTCGACCCAGCGCGTGTCGGTGCTGGCGGGCGTGAACCTGTTTGACGATCGCCTGAACCTCTACGCCCACGCCGAGTACGACGAGTCGGAAGAGGTCTACATCGAGCACGTGCCGTGGCTGGGCGACGGTTCGGTCATCCTGCCGACCGACCGCGACCCGACCAACACCCTGTTCGGACCGGTCAATGACGGCGTCCTGGACACGGGCGAGATCTTCTACGACGCCCGCCGCCTCGACCGTCCGATGTGGGGTTCGACGACCCTGGCCAACATGCAGCGGCCCAGCCCGCTGAGCGATCCGGACGTCATCTCCGCCGACTGCTCGGGCGGCGGCGGCAACACCTCGGCCAACTGCTTCAACGTGGATCCGGCCTATACCTACTGGTTCGACGGCCCGACCGCCCGTCTGGCCAACTTCGGCACGCGGATCGGCGTCGGCACCGCCACCAGCGCCAACCGTCCGTGGAACATCGGCGGCGACGGCGAAGTGGCCAACGCCACCAGCTTCGACCAGCGTTCGCGCACGCCGTACCAGGAGTCGTCGCGTTACCAGGCCGGCCTGACCTTCCAGCTGACCGACAACATCGAATTCTACGCGGAGGGGAAATACACCACCGAAGACACCTTCGACGTCGGCCAGAACTCCTTCTGGGACATCTACATCACCGACTCCGTCTTCGCCTGCGGCGGCATCAGCCCAGGCGTGGCCTGTAACAGCGGCACGACCCCCGGTCTTATCAGCGGCACGTCGGCCTTCACCACTCGCCTCGACAACGCCTTCCTGCCCGCCAACCTGCGGACCGCGATCCAGAACAACCAGTTCCAGCGCTACTTCGCTCCGAGCGCGGCCACGCCCAACGATCCGGGCGCCTGCCGACCCTCCTGCGGCGTTCTGACCGCCGCGCCGATCGCCGACCACCGCGGCTTCGGCATCGAGCGGACCCAGACCAACAACCGTGAGGTGACCCGCTGGGTCGCCGCGCTGGAAGGCAACTGGGACAGCGTCGCCTTCATCGACAACGTGAACTGGACCCTGTCCTACGTTCACGGCGAGATGAACAACGTCAACCGTGAAGAGGGGCCGGACGCGATCCGCTTCGGTCACGCGATGGACTCCGTCGTCGACCTCGCGGGCATCGTGAACGGCACTCCCGGCGAGATCGTCTGCCGCGTGCAGCTGATCAACGCCATGGGTCTGCCGGTCCGCGAGCAGAACCCGAACCTCGGCACCAATACGCCGGCGGGCGGATTCTACACCGATCCGGACACCAATCCGGAAGTCGCGGGCTGCGTGCCGCTGAACGTGTTCGGCATGGGCAACCAGAGCCAGGAAGCGATCGACTACATCACCGCCGCGATCCACGTTCGTGAGACCAACGAGCAGGACAGCGCCATGGCGGCCATCTCCGGCCAGCTGTGGGACTTCTGGGGCGCCGGCCCGCTCGGCCTCGCGGTCGGTGCGGAATACCGTCGCGAATACACCGAGGGCGTGGGCCGCAGCGCCGACACCGCCGGCCGCGTCCTCCAGCTCAACACCGGCGCCGACTTCCTGCCGGCCGAGTATGAGTCGGAAGAGTGGTTCGCGGAAATGTCGCTCCCGCTGCTGCGGGACTCGTGGATGGGCGAGTACGCCGAACTCAGCGCCTCGTACCGCGCGTTCGACTACACGACCGCCGGCGAAGGTGACGTCTACGGGGTGAACCTGGTCTA
The DNA here is from genome assembly GCF_035626535.1 of Brevundimonas sp. GTDB lineage: Bacteria > Pseudomonadota > Alphaproteobacteria > Caulobacterales > Caulobacteraceae > Brevundimonas. Next base: position 72,180 of record NZ_DASPNO010000063.1, on the reverse strand, counting down.
CCGTCCGATCCAGGACATCACCTTCAAGACCAGCTTCAACACCTCGTTCCGCGCGCCGACCCTGAACGAGAACTTCCGTCCCTTCGGCCAGACCTTCGTCAACGGCTTCGTGGATCCCTGCCACACCGGCGTCATCGCCGGCTTCCAGGGCGACGACGCCGCCCAGGTGAAGGCGAACCGGATCGCGAACTGCACCGAGCTGGCCGCGCGCAAGGGCCTGGTCTTCGACTTCGCCGAAGCCACGGCGACGCAGGCGGACGACTTCCGTCCGGCCAACTACGCCGGTATCGCCAGCGTTCTCGGCGGCAACGCCAACTTGGAGCCGGAAGAGTCGGAATCGTTCACCTTCTCGACCGTCCTGCGGCCGCGGATGTTCCCGAACCTGTCGCTGGTGCTCGACTACTACGAGATCACCGTCGACAATGTGATCATCACCCCGAACGGTCAGTTCCTGGCCAACGATTGCGTCAGCAACGTCGGTCTGTCGGAAGCTCCGGGCAACGGCACCTGCAACTTCGTGTTCCGTAACAACCCGAACACCAATGACCCGGCGTTCGACGCCTTCAAGGTCGGCGCCCCCGCGGGCGACCCGATCGGCGGCTTCATCCTGGCTCCGATCAACCGCTCGAAGCTGGAAACCCGCGGTCTGGACTTCACGGTCAACTACTCTCTCGACACCGAGGAAGTGTTCGGCCGCAACTGGGGCACGTTCAACTACAGCCTCGGCGGCCTGTGGCTGATCGACCAGAAGAACTTCACCGACCCGGCGAACCCGAATGCCTTCACCGACTCGACCACCAGCGTCTTCTTCCCGCGGGTGGAGTTCGTGTCCCGGCTGAACTGGCGTCCGAACGACGTCCTGTCGCTGACCTGGACCGCGGACTGGCAGTCGTCGCAGGACCTGAACAAGAACCGCGACCTCGTCTCCACGGGCAACCTGGACAACGAGCCGCACGACTGGCACACGACGGGCAACTTCGTCCGTCATGACTTCTCGGTCCGCTACGACCTGCGTGACGACCTGACCCTCCGGGCCAACGTCACCAACATCTTCGACACGGAGTCGCCGCGTCACCTCGGCTTCGCCTCGTCGTTCGATCCCTACGGCCGCCGCTTCAATGTCGGCCTGAACTATCGTCCCTGGTAAGACCCCCGGACACCAAGACGGAAAGGGCGGCTCGCGAGAGCCGCCCTTTTTCGTTGTCCACAGAGCGAAATTTGCGGCGAAGGTTAACGAAATCCGTGGCTCCGGCCCCGACTCAGCCTATCCGGTAACACTCCCTTAAGCAGATGGGGTGTTTCCTTAACACGCTCATAACCAATGCGATTCGGCGGGGTTTTCGCATCGGGACTGCAGGGCAGGGTCGGAATTCTAAGGTCGGAACATATGTCTCTCTCGCTGGTGCGTCCGCAGCATACGGAACTGAAGCCCCGCATCGTCGTCTTCGGCGTCGGCGGCGCCGGCGGCAACGCCGTCAACAACATGATCGACGCCGGCCTCGAGGGGGTCGAGTTCGTTGTCGCCAACACCGACGCCCAGCATTTGTCGTTCGCCAAGACGGACCGCCGCGTCCAGCTGGGCGAGACCATCACCCAGGGTCTGGGCGCGGGCGCCCACCCCGAGGTGGGCATGAACGCCGCCGAGGAGTCGGCCGAGGAGATCTACGGTCACCTGGACGGCGCCCACATGGTCTTCATCACCGCCGGCATGGGCGGCGGCACCGGCACCGGCGCGGCCCCCGTCATCGCCAAATGCGCCCGCGACCGCGGCATTCTGACGGTCGGCGTGGTGACCAAGCCCTTCACCTTCGAAGGCCGTCACCGCATGCGTCTGGCCGAGGCCGGCATCGCCGAGCTGCAGCGGTATGTCGACACCCTCATCGTCATCCCGAACCAGAACCTGTTCCGCGTCGCCAACGAGCGAACGACCTTCGCCGACGCCTTCGGCATGGCCGACCAGGTGCTGCACTCGGGCGTGCGCTCGATCACCGACCTGATGGTCATGCCCGGCCTCATCAACCTCGACTTCGCCGACGTCCGGACCGTCATGAGCGAGATGGGCAAGGCGATGATGGGCACGGGCGAGGCCTCGGGCGAGGATCGCGCCCTGCAGGCCGCCCAGAACGCCATCGCCAACCCGCTGCTCGACGAGACCTCGCTGAAGGGCGCAAAGGCCGTGCTGGTCAATATCACCGGCGGCATGGACATGACGCTGCTGGAAGTCGACGAGGCCGCCAACGCCATCGCCGGCGAGGTGGATTCCGACGCCAACATCATCTTCGGCGCCGCCTTCGACCCGGCCTTGGACGGCAAGATCCGCGTTTCGGTCGTGGCCACCGGGATGGAAGACCTGTCGGCCGCGCAGTCGCCGACCAACGCCGCCACATCGGTGTTCGACACCCGCCGCCCGACGCCGTCCTACGCCGCCTCCCGCGCCGAGCCGGTGCGTCAGGAGGCCGTGCGTGAGCAGGCCCGTGATTTCGGCCGCGCCGAGGCTCCGCGGCAGCCCGAGCCCGCCCCGATCGTTCCGACCTTCCAGTCCGCCCAGCCGACCTACGGCGCCGTCGCGCGCGCCCCCGAGCCTCGCCCGGAGCCGGTGATCCACGTCGCCGAGGAGCGCACGCTGGAGCCGATCGTCGATCCGTGGGTCGAGGAATACGAGTCCGCGCCGCGCAGCGCCGCGCAAGCCACCGCGCCGGTGGCCCAGGGCGACCTCTACATGGACCGCGCCGGCGACCGCCCCGCGGCCGTCGAGCCCGAGCCGCGCCGCGCCGAAGCGGCCTACGACGATCACGACGACCGGGACCATCGCAAGTCAGGCTGGAGCCTGTTCGGCCGCGGCAAGCGTCAGCCGGCTCAGCCGACCTACGCGCCGCAGTCGCGCGCCACCGAGATGCGTGCGACCAGCCAGGTCCAGCCGTCGCCCGAGCCCGAACAGGGCCAGGCCGAGGACGATCTGGAAATCCCGTCCTTCCTGCGCCGGCTGGCTAACTAGACCATCGCGCATCGACCACAAGACCGCCCCGGAGCCCAGGCTCCGGGGCGGTCGCCGTTTCGGCCTTGTGTCAGACCGAAACAATCCGAAACCCGACTTTCATTTTCCGCTGGCCTCCAGCCCGCTAGACGGTTCGTGGGGCGAACTCCGCACACAGAGGCGGGGCGCAAGTTGAAGCGAGTTTGAGTTTTGCCGGTCCGCAACGACCACCACCAGAAGACGACAGTCGCGCCCGCGATCATCGCCGGCGTCGGCGTACACACGGGCGACCGCGTGCGTCTGGCCGTCCGCCCGGCGCCGGTCGGCACGGGCATCGTCTTCGTGCGCACCGACATCACCGACCGCGACAACCGCATTCCGGTCTCGGGCGACGCCGTCGTCGACGCCCGCCTGAACACCATGATCGAGAACGCCGCCGGCGTGCGCCTGTCGACCATCGAGCATCTGATGGCCGCCTTCGCCGCCCTGGGCGTGTCGAACGCCGTGGTCGAGGTGGACGGGTCCGAGCTGCCGATCCTCGACGGATCGGCGCTCCAGTTCGTCCAGCTGCTGGACCGCGCCGGCTTCCGCCGTCAGGAAGCCCCGGTCCGCTATATCGAAATCCTCGAGCCGATCCGGGTCCAGGAAGGCGACAAGACCGCCGCCCTGCTGCCGTGCGACCGCTACGAGATGCGCTTCGAGATCGACTTCCCGACCCCGGTGATCGGCAACCAGGTCGTGGATTTCGTCGTCGACGAGCAGACCTTCCGCGACGAGATCATGGCCGCCCGCACCTTCGGCTTCGCGCATGAGGTCGAGGCGCTGCGCAAGGCCGGTCTGGCCCGCGGCGGTTCGCTGGAGAACGCCGTGGTCATCGACGGCGACCAGATCCTGAATCCGGGCGGGCTGCGCATGGAACGCGAGTTCGTGAAGCACAAGGCGCTGGACGCCATCGGCGACCTGTATGTGCTGGGCGCGCCCCTGCTGGGCCGCTACGAGGGCGTCAAGGCGGGCCACCACATCAACAACCTGCTGGTCCGCGAACTGCTGGCCAATCCCCAGGCCTGGCGCGAGGTGACGCGTGTGCCGGAACTGGCGATGGCGGGCTGACCCGGAGGCTCGGCCCCCGCTCTTGATATGGCCGATATCCGATGGCAGGCTTTGCAGTATGCCGCACCTGACGCGTCGTGCGATTCTCGGTTCGGCCGCTTTCGCCGGTTCTGTCTCGATGGCGAGGGCTGAATCGGCCGCGGTAGTGTCCGCGGACTGGTCGTCCGTTGTCGGGATCGCAGAATCCGCTACAGCCGCGGGGACGACCCCTGGTCTTCAGATCAGCGTACGTCGCGGGGAAGAGGTCCTCTTCTCCCAAGGCTTTGGCCTGTCCAATATCGAAACCCAAACGCCCGTTGCGCCGACGTCCGTCTTTCGGATCGGTTCGATCACCAAGGAATTCACCGCCGCCCTCGTCCTGTCCCTGGCTGAAGGGGGATATGTCTCGCCGGACGACCGTCTGGGTCGCTTCTTTCCGGGGTTTCCCCGGCCGGACGTGAGCTTGGAACAGCTCATCACGCATACTTCCGGGCTTTCGAACTACACCAACGTCGTGCCTGCTGAGACCTATCTGGAGCAGTCGCGTCTGGATCGAACGACTGAGGAGATGGTGTCTGTCGTTGCGGCGGCGACGCCGCTTCAGCTGTTCGCTTCCGGGTCTGGCTGGGCCTACAGCAACTCCGGCTATGTTCTGCTTGGCGCCGTGATCGAGCAGGTTACGGGCTCTTACGCGGACGCGCTGGCGCATCTCGTTGGACCGCTGGGTCTTTCCGCCACAGCTGTTGACGACGCCTCGGACGTCGTTCCCGCCAGGGCGTCAGGATATGTCGCAAGGCCGGATATCGCGGACCGGTTCGCCAACGCGCCCTTTGCCTCCATGAGCTACGCCGGCGCCTCGGGCGCCATGCGATCGACGGCCGATGATCTCGGCCGCTGGCGCTCGGCCTTGCTGGATGGCCGGGTTGTTCGCGAGCCGACCCTGCGCAAGCTGATCACCCCTGTACGGCTCGGAGCAGGAGATCTGCCGACGAGTTCTTCTGGCGAGCCGATCCTGTACGGAGGCGGGGTCTATCTTGACCCAATCGCCGGCGCCCCCGCCCTCCGGGGCGGTGGGACCATCCAGGGCTTCGCGGCGACCTGCGACACGCTGATCGAATCCCGGCAAACCCTGACGATACTTATGAATGTCGATCCCAACAGCGCGTCCGGCCTGTCGACCCTGCGACGCGATCTGAGGCGAGCGATCAACGCTGTCATCGACGCCGCGGCGTGATTTCGGTCCCGAGGCGGCTCCGGCGCTCGCCCGCGATTGACGTGAGTCAGCCCAGGCTGATCGCGCTCATCAGCCGCCCGAAATCGGCTTCCCCGTTCACATACGCCCGCCGGTTCGAATAGAACCGCGCCGCGTCCGTGCGCGTGTCGTCGCCGGTCCAGGCGGCGTCGGCGACGCCGGCCTGCTCCAGCCGCCACAGGACGAAGCCCGGCAGGTCGAACAGGCGTTTGTCGGAGGCTTCGCCCGGCGCGAAGAAGCGGGCGCTGCCCGGGTCGTGGTGATCGAACCGCTCCTGATAGTCGGCGCCGACCTCATAGGAGGCCTGGGCGATGCAGGGGCCGATGACCGCGACCATGCGGCGGGGTTCGGCGCCCAGGGCCTGCATGGCTACGACGGTCGAGTGGACGATGCCGCTGAGCGCCCCCTTCCAGCCCGCATGGGCCGCGCCGACCACGCCCGCTTCCGGATCGGCCAGCAGCACCGGGGCGCAGTCGGCGGTCAGGACGGCGCAGATGACGCCGGGCGTCGCGGTCACGGTCGCGTCGCCCTCGGGCCGTTCGCCCTTCCAGCCGGTCTCGGCGACGCGGGCGACGGCGGAATGGATCTGATAGCAGGCGGCGATGTCGTCCGGCGTCCCGCCCAGATGGGCCGCCACGCGGCGGCGGTTCTCGGCCACGGCGGCGGGATCGTCGTTCGAGCCGATGCCGGTGTTCAGCCCCTCGTAGAGGCCGGTCGAGACGCCGCCCTGCCGGGTGAAGAAGCCGTGGCGGACGCCGGCGCGGTCCAGCAGGGGATGGGTGATCGGCTCCAGCGCCATCGTCAGTCCTCGAATCCTGGCACGACCAGCGTCCGCGGCGAGAAGATCGCGCAGGCCTTGAACAGGGCGCCCATCTGGTCGTCGGCGGTCAGGCGGGCCAGCTGCCGGTCGATCACCGGGGCGGCGTCAGGGCGTCCGTCCTTCAGCCGGTCAGCGCGGGCGTCAATGCCCAGAAGCTGCAGGAACTCGCCCTGGCCGAGGCAGCCGGTGACGTCGGCGCCGGCGTGGACGGCGGCCTCCAGCACGGTCGGGAAGTCCGCCCACTGGGTCAGGTCGGCCTCCCCCGGCGTTTCCAGCGGGTCGACCTTCTGGTGGCGGCGCAGGGCCTGGAGCGTATCGCCGGCCTCCGGGCGGGCGCGGCCATAGTCGATCAGCAGGGCCGCGCCGGTGGCCGCCTTCACCAGCGCCGCGACCTCGCGCCCGAACACGGCCTGCTGTTCGGAAATTTCGACTGTCTGGCCCGGCTCGACTGCGAAGGCCGGGCGTTTGAAGCCGCCGGTGATCGCCTTCAGCCCGAAGGTGAGTTCCCCGTCGTCCGTGACTCCGACGCAGCGCTCGGCCCAGCCGTCCTCCGTCTTCACGAACTGGCGGGCAGGCAGGCAGTCCAGCACCTCGTTGGCGATCAGGATGACCGGGGCGTCGGTCTCCATCCGGTCCAGCGACGCGACCCAGCGCGGGTGAATGTCGCTGTCGGCCAGCATGCGGGCCTGGGCATCGCGCAGGGGCGGGCTGGGCTCGATCAGGATCAGGTCGACGGCGCGCAGGAACTCCGGGGCCAGACGGGCGGCGCGCAGGGCGTCGGCCAGCAGGGTGCCGTCGCCCGGGCCGACCTCGACCAGCCGCACCCGCTCAGGCGCGCCGAGCCGCTCCCACAGCTCGACCGCCCACAGGCCGATCAACTCACCGAACATCTGGCTGACCATGGGGGCGGTGATGAAGTCGCCGGTCGCTCCGATGGCGGGCCGGGTCGCATAGTAGCCGCCCTGCGGGTCGTGGAGGCAGCGGGTGACGTAGTCGGCGACGGTCAGCGGCCCGGTCAGGGCGATCTCGCGCGCCAGCCGGTCCTTCAGCGACACTCAGCCCTCCGCGGCCACCGGCGGCCGGCTCCACGCCCGCCAGATCAGCCAGGCGCCGATGATCATCATCGGGATCGACAGCATCATGCCCATGGTCAGGCCCAGCGGCAGGTTCTCCATGCCGGCGTCGGGTTGACGCACGTTCTCCAGCGAGGCGCGCACCAGGCCGTAGCCGAACAGGAAGATGCCGGTGATATAGCCCGGCTTGGCCAGCAGCCGGCCCTTGTAGACGGCGAACCACAGGATCACGGCCAGGGCGATCCCTTCCAGCCCGGCCTCATACAGCTGGCTGGGGTGGCGGGGGACCATGCCGGCGGGGCAGAAGCCGTACATCGCCTCGATGGTGCGGTTGCAGAACACCATGCCCCACGGCGCGTCGGTGGGGCGGCCCCAGAGCTCGCCATTGATGAAGTTCGCCATGCGGCCGAAGAACAGGCCCAGCGGCACCACCGGCGCGACGAGGTCGCCGAGGCTAAGCAGGCGGACCTTGTTCTTCCAGGCGAACCAGACGATCGCCAGGGTGACGCCGATCAGGCCGCCGTGGAACGACATGCCGCCATCCCACAGGCGCAGAAGCGCCAGCCGCTCGCCCCAGTCGGAGCCGGTGAACAGGTCGGCGTAGAGCGACGGCTTGTAGAACAGGGCGTAGCCGAAACGGCCGCCGAGGATGATGCCGAGGGTGATCCACAGCACCAGGTCGTCGAGCTGGACCGTCGTGACCGGCGGCTTGCCGGGTTGCCAGACCGCGTTGTTGCGGGCGAGGCGGTTGGCGTACCACCAGCCGAGAATGATGCCTGCGACATAGGCGAGGGCGTACCAGCGGATGTCCAGCGGACCGATGCTGAACAGGACAGGGTCGAACTCGGGGAATTGCACGGGCGCTCCTGCAGGCGGTTCCTGAAACGGGGTTTAGCAAGCGTCGCCGCGCCCGTCCCTGTAATTTCGGCGCACCGCCCCGCCAAATTGCCGCCATACGCAACCGCGAGAGCAAGGTTTCATTCACCATATCCGGCAACCATGGTTAACGACGTCGCTTGTTCGAGTCGGAGAGTTCCTATGCAGACGCGCAATCCCATCCTCGACGAGTTCGCGAAGCTGACCACGGGCGCGATGGGACTGGCCCAGGCCGCCGGGGAAGAGGCCAAGACCGCCTTCCGGGCCCAGGCCGACCGTTTCGCCGCCGATATGGATCTGGTCCGCCGCGACGAGTTCGACGCACTGAAGGCCGAAATCGCCGCCCTGAGGGCCGAAGTCGCCTCCCTGAAGGCGGCGAAGAAGCCTCAGAGGGGAACGTCCACAGCGGCTTCTCCCGCACAGGACGCAGCCGGTTGAGCCGAATCTGCGAACCCGCCTACCGTTCCCTGAGAGGGCGTGAGTCGCGCCCGGAGACGCCTTGATGGACACTGCCCGGCCCGAAGAAGTTGAGCTTCCCTACGATCCGCTGGATGTCGTGGAGCACGTCCTCGTGGCCGAGAACCTGCCGTTCGACCGCACGGACGAGGGCGATCTCGCCTTCGCCCTGGCCGGCGACTGGAAGGATTACGAGTTGTGGTTCGCCTGGCGGCCGGAGGGGGATTGCCTGCAGCTGTGCTGCGCGCTGGACCTGCAGGCATCGAAGTCGCGCCGGGCCGCGGCCTATGAACTGGTCGGGCTGATCAACCAGCGCACCTGGATGGGCCATTTCGAGGTCTGGGCCGAGGACGGCGAGATCGTCTTCCGCCACTCGCTGGCCCTGCCGATGGGCGAGCGGCCGACGCTGGGCCAGGCGGCCTCGATGATTGACGCGGCGGTCGAGGCGGCGGACCGCTACTATCCCGCCTTCGATTTCATGATCCGCGGCAACAAGAAGCCGCAGGAAGCGATCGACTCCTGCCTGTTCGAGACCGTCGGCACGGCCTGAGGCCATGACGGACCATTCTCCGGGCGGCGCCGTGGTTCTGGTGGGCTGCGGCCGGCTGGGATCGGCCATTCTCGAGGGCTGGCTGGCGACGGGAACCGTTACGCCCGCCGACCTGATCATCCTGACCCCGTCGGAGAAGGCCGCCGCCGAGGCGGCGCGGGCGCGCGGCGCGCTGGTCAATCCGTCCGTGGAAGCGTTGGGCGGGGCGCGCGCCGCGGTGCTGGCGGTGAAGCCGGCGAAGTGGCGGGAGGCGCTCGCCCCGGTTCTCGCAGGTCTGCCGTCCGAGGCGACGATCGTTTCCGTCATGGCGGGCGTGAGAGCGGGCGACATCGGGGCCGTCGCGGGCCGGCCGGTCGCCCGCGTCATGCCAACCACCGGCGTGGCGCAGGCGCGGGGCGTGGCCGCCCTCTGGTCCGGCGACGCCGAAGCGCGCGAGACGGCGCGGGGGCTGTTCGGGTTGATCGCCGAGGTCGTGGATCTCGGAGAGGAGGCCCAGATGGACGCGGCCACCGCCGTCGCCGGATCGGCTCCGGCCTTCATCCATGCCTTCGTTCAGGGGCTGGCGCGGGCGGGCGAGGCGCAGGGGCTTTCGCGGGAAGCGGCCGAGCGGCTGGCGCGCGGGGCGCTGCGCTCGGCCGGAGCCGGGGTGGAGACGGGCTCGTCGCTGGATGACCTGATCGTCCGCGTGGCCTCTCCGGGCGGCACGACCCGGTCCGGGCTCGACGCCATGCAGGCCGGCGGCGACCTCGAACGGGCGGCCAGGGCCGCGGTCGAGGCCGCCGTTCAACGCGCTAGAACGATCAGCGGCTGACGTAGCGCCCTTCGGCCAGACGACTGGCGAGCCGCTGGTAGGCGCGGTCGGCGTCCTGCCAGGTGCTGAAGCCGCGCACCTCGGCGAGGTTGTTCGAGTACCAGTCATAGCTGACCGGGAGCACCTGACCGTCGGCGGTGGTGATGCTGCCTTCGATGGCGGCGCCGCCGATCGACAGGCTGCGATGGGCGTCCAGCCCCGGCCGTTCGGCCACCTGCTGGAACGTCGGACGGTTGGGCTTCAGATCGGTGAGAACCAGATCGATCCGGGCTCCGTCCAGGCCACCGCTACGGGCCAGCGTCCGGCGGACGATCTCAGCGAGGCGGTCGGCCTGTTCCCGTACGTCGCGTTCGCCCAATTCATCGACCTTGTCCTGAAGGTCGGGGCCGAGAGTGACGTTGATCGAGGCAGGGTCGGCGAAGGCCGGACCGGCGGCTAGGGCGAGAACGGCTCCGACAGGAGCCAGAAAGGCGAGTTTGCGCATCATCTATCCTCCGACACCCCTGTCGAAAGGGAAGATGGGCCCCACGGCTCCGCTTCGCAATCCTCCCCCGAGCGAAAGCGCCGGGGAGGTATCAGCCGGGCAGGCGGACGGCGGCGCGCAACCCGCCCAGATCGCTGCGTTCGAGGGCGATGTCGCCGCCGTGGCTGCGGGCCACGTCGCGGGCGATGGCCAGGCCGAGGCCGACGCCCTTGCGGTTCTGGTTGCGCGAGGCGTCGAGCCGCGAGAACGGACGGAAGGCTTCCTCGTGCATCTCGTCCGGAATGCCGGGCCCGTCGTCCTCGACCGTGATCTCCAGCCCGCCGGAGGGCAGGGCGCGGGCGGCGAGGCGGACGTGCTCCCCGTGGGCGGCGGCGTTGCCGGCGAGATTGGCGAGGGCGCGCTTGATGGCCAGCGGGCGAAGGCTGGCGGTCAGGCCATCCGCGACCTGGATCTCGACCTCGGCCCCGGCGCGGCGGGCGTCCTCCGCAGCGACGCGGAGCAGATTGCCGACAGACACGACCTGCGCCGCCTCACCGGCCTCGCCGCGGGCGAAGGCGAGGTATTCGTCGATCATGTGCTCCATCTCGTCGAGATCGCCCAGCATGGCCGAGGAGCGCTTGAACGGCGGGGCAAGGGCCAGCTCCAGCCGCAGGCGGGTCAGCGGCGTGCGCAGGTCATGGCTGACGGAGGCCAGCAGGGCGGTGCGCTGTTCGATATGGCGCTGGATGCGGTCGCGCATGTCCATGAAGGCCTTGGCCGCCGCCCGAACCTCCCGCGCGCCGTGCGGCTTGAAGCGTTCGCGGGCCTCGCCGCGCCCGAAAGCCTCGGCCGCCTCGGCGAGCCGCTCGATAGCCCGGACCTGATTGCGGATGAACAGGATGGCCACGCCCATCAGCAGGATGGTGGCGATGAACAGCCAGACGACGAAGATGTGCGCCTGGGTGGCCACAGCCCGCTCGCGGGGGGCGATGACGCGCAGCACGCCGTCGGGATGCTGCACGCGGATGTCGACATAGGCCGGATACTGGGTGGTCGAAAACCAGACGGGCCGGTCGACCCGCGACTCCAGAGCCTCCTCAAGGGTGCGGTCGACCACGCCGATGGGGCCGCGCTCCTGCTCCCGGGGCAGTACGTCGCCCTCGCGCAGGTCGACGGACAGGGACATCGAGCGCTGGGCGCGGTCGGCGATGATGGCGAGGTTCCGCGGCGTCGGATCGTCGGCGTAGCTCTCCGAGGCCCAGGCGATATCGCCGGCCAGGCCTTCGGACAGGCGGGCTGTGACGGTCTGCCAGTGCATGTCGAAGAACGCCCAGGTGACGGCCACCTGCATGACCAGCACGGGCAGGACGATGATCAGCAGCGACCGGCCCCACAGCGAGGTCGGCAGGCGCCGCTTCAGCACCCGGGCCCAGACGCCGGCGGGAAGCAGCCTCATCGGCGGTTCAGTCCGGGGCCAGCATGTAGCCGACGCCGCGCACGGTCTGGAGGTAGCGTGGGTTCTTCGGGTCGGCTTCCAGCTTGCGGCGCAGGCGGGTCACCTGGACGTCGACGGCGCGGCCGGTAATGTCGGCGGTGTCGGGCGACAGGCTCATCCGCTCGACCGGGGCGTGGGCGTGGATGGCCAAGGTCTTGAGCAGCTGGGCCTCGGCCTCGGTCAGGCGCTGCGGTTTGCCGTCCTTCGACAGCTCGAGCCGCTCCATGTCGAACACGGCCGGGCCGAGCTTGATCTCGCGCGGGGTCAGCGGCTTGCCACCGGTGCGGCGCAGGATGGCGTCGACGCGCAGGGCCAGTTCGCGCGGATCGAACGGCTTGGACATGTAGTCGTCGGCGCCGCGCGACAAGCCCTCGATGCGGTCGTCCGGATCGCCGCGCGCGGTGAGCAGCAGCACGGGGGTCTTCGAGGTCTCGGCCTTGGAGCGAACCCAGGTGGTCAGGTCGAAACCGCTCTCGCCGGGCATCATCACGTCCAGCACCACGAGGTCGAACTCGATCAGTTCCATAAGCCGCTTCGCCGCGGCGGCATGGGCGGCGCCGGTGACGCGATAACCCTCGCGGGCGAGGAATTCCTTGAGCAGCTCGCGGATGCGGTCGTCGTCGTCGACGACCAGCAGGTGGCGGCCGGCGCCGGGACCGGCGATCGGACCGGAGCGGCCGTGAGTGCGAACGTCGCTCATGCGGCGGCGATCCGGCCCGTCGGGCAGGCGTTGACCTGGGCGGTTCGGACGGGTCTAACCCGGGGACAGACGCGGGAGACGTTCTTCAATGGCCTTCGTTCCTTTCGACGATCGTGACGGCTGGATCTGGATGGACGGCGATTTCGTACCCTGGAGGGACGCGAAAACGCACGTTCTGACCCATGCCCTTCACTACGGCTCGTCGGTTTTCGAGGGTGAGCGTATGTATGACGGCGAAATCTTCAAGCTGACCCCGCATAGCGAACGCCTGAAGCGCTCTGCAAACCTGCTGGATTTCGACCTTCCGTACAGCGTGGCCGAGATCGACGCGGCCTGCAAGGCGACCTGCGAGAAGATGGGCCTGGCCGACTGCTATGTGCGGCCCGTGGCCTTCCTCGGCCCGGAGACCGTCAGCGTCTCGGCCATCAACAACAAGGTGCGCGTGGCCATCGCGGTGTGGGAGTGGCCCAGCTATTTCGACCCCGAGACCAAGGCCCGCGGAATCCGGCTGGAATGGTCGAAATGGCGCCGGCCGGACCCCGCGACGGCCCCGTCGGCGGCCAAGGCGGCGGGCCTCTACATGATCTGCACCATGTCCAAGACGGCGGCCGAGCGGCGCGGCTATGCTGACGCCATGATGCTGGACTGGCGCGGCTATGTCGCCGAGGCCACCGGCGCCAACGTCTTCTTCGTCCAGGACGGCGTGCTGCACACCCCGCCGGTCGACGCGATCCTCGACGGCATCACCCGCCAGACCGTGATCGAGATGGCCAAAGCCAGGGGCATCGAGGTGGTCGTGCGCCACATCCGCCCGGAGGAGCTGGCCACCTTCAGCGAATGCTTCCTGACCGGCACGGCCGCCGAGGTGACGCCGGTGAGCGAGATCGGCGAATACCGGTTCACCCCCGGCGCCCTGAGCCTCGGCCTGATGGAAGACTACGGCCGGCTGGTGCGGCGGCAGGTCTGAGATTTGGCACGGTTTTGCGGAATCGGGGCGCCAACCCTGCCAAAATCGGCCACGCGGTCCGAATGCAAACAACGGCTTGAGCCGACAGACGCTCGCAACCGTGCCCGAAACGGCCCGTCTCCGGCGCGGCTGGATCGCTGCGTCGATCGATAGATTTTTAAAGACCTGGGCTGCCGTCGCGCTGCCCCTGACGTGGGATGGCCAAGCCGATGATCGCGGGCCGGCAAGGAATAAATTCCTGATTGAGCGACCCCTCTCCCGCCGGGAGAGGGGTTGAGCTGCGGGAACGGAGTGATCGGCAAGGCCAAGGGTTGAGGGGCTGTTGTCAGCGGAAGTCGGCTCGCATCCGACCCTCACCCTTTCGCCCAAGTCCAGTCGCCCTCGCGGGCTCCCGGGCTCCCGGGCGCTCAAGCCCTCTCCCGCTGGGCGAGGGTCGCCTAGGCGGCGACCGGCTTGCGACGGCGCACGACGGCCCACCAGACGGCGCCGCCGATGATGGCGACCGGCAGTAGCACCGATCCGATGGTGATCAGCATCGCCAGCATGCCCATCGACAGGCCGAAGGCGTCGGAGAGGGCGCGGGCGACCGGGCGGGTCGGGCTGTTGGCGCCCATGACGCCGCCCTGGCGATACTCCAGCGTCAGCTGCGCACTCTGGACCCGTTCGTTCAGCGCCTTCAGCTCGAGCTGCTGTTGGTCGTATTCGCGCTGAAGGCGGCCGAGCTGGCGTTCGATCTCCAGCCGCTGCTCCAGGGTTCCGCCTGAGCGACGCTGCAGTTCGCGGATGCGCTCGGCGAGCGAGGCGGCGGTCGCTGCGCCCGTCGCGGCTGCGTCGATGCCGCCCGTGACGTCCTCGCCCTCGGTCAGGGCCTCCTCCAGCCGGCCGCCGGCGTTCTGGGCGTCGAGCGCGAGACCGGCGCGGAAGCGGTTGATCCACTCGGGCTGACCACGCAGCTCGAGCCGTCCGCCGGGGCGGCGCGAGGCCCAGTCCGCGTTGGCCGACACCACCTGGCACAGACCCGGGCCGGCCGTGACGCAGGCGAACTCGTGCCGGCTCATCAGCTCGGCCCCGCGGTCGGTAGGCACCGACATCACATAGCTGAAGGCGTAGGCGATCTTCGCGATGGGCGCGAGCGGGGCAGGGGGCGGCGGGGCGACTTCGGCAAGGACGGGAGCGATAGCCGGGGCGGAGGGGGGCGCCGCCTCCGCCACCGCGGCCTGCGGGCGAACGCTCATCGAAACCGTCGCATCGGCCTGGGTGACCGGGGCTCTTTCAGCGGCGTCAGGGACCGGAGGCGCGACGTTGAGCCGGACGTCGGCCTCTTCGGCGGCGTAGTCGGAGGAGGGTGCCTTCTCCGCCGGTTGGCAGGCGGACAGAACCAGTGCGCTGGCGGCGGCCAGCATCAGAGCCTTTCGCATCGTCGTTCTCCCTGTCGCCGTGGTGATCACGGTTCCGTGATGGCGCGCCGGGATCGCGGCGAACTGTGGGCCGGGGTGAAGCGGAACCTTGGCCGCGCGGCGTCTTCTTCACGTCGTGGTTGCCGTCGGCCCGGCGGCGCGAACCGGCGGCTTGCCATTCCCGGGCGCGTGGCGTTCAACGGGACAGGGACCGGCGGGGAGCCGGTCGGGGAAAGCGTCCATGTTCAGCGTCCTGAACCTGCAGAGCCTGTTGGGGCTCGCCGTCATCGTCGCCGCCTGCTGGGCGCTGTCCGAGAACCGGCGCGCCTTTCCGTGGAAGCTGGCGCTGGGCGCGATCGCGGTGCAGGCGGCGCTGGTGCTGGCCCTGTTCGCCATTCCCGGCTCGCAGGCGGTGCTGGCGGCGATCACCGGCGCGGTCGACGGACTGAACAGGGCCACCGAGAGCGGGACCCAGTTCGTGTTCGGCTATCTGGCCGGAGGCGACCAGCCCTATGCGGTGACCAACCAACGGGCCCTGTTCACCTTCGCCTTCAAGGTGCTGCCGCTGATCCTGGTGATCTCGGCCCTGTCGGCGTTGCTGTGGCACTGGAAGGTGCTGAAGTGGATCACCCACGGCTTCGGCATCCTGTTCCAGCGCACCATGGGGCTGGGCGGCGCGTCGGCGCTGGCGGTGGCGGCGAACATATTTCTCGGCATGATCGAAAGCCCGATCGTGATCCGGGCCTATCTGGACAAGCTGACCCGGTCGGAGCTGTTCCTGCTGATGGTGGTGGGTCTGGCGACCGTGGCCGGATCGACCATGGTGGCCTATGCGGCCATCCTAGCGCCGGTGATGCCGAACGCGGCGGGGCATGTGCTGGTCGCCTCGATCGTCTCGGCGCCCGCCGGCATCCTGCTGGCCCGGATCATGATCCCGGAGACGCCGGGCGAGGGCGGGGCGCACGCCGACTACGACTCCGCCCTGAAATACGACAGCGCCATCGACGCCATCGTCAGGGGCACCGCCGACGGGCTGATGGTGGTCCTGAACATCTCGGCGGTGCTGATCGTGTTCGTGGCGCTGGTGGCGCTGGTCAACCTCATGCTCGGCGGCTTCTGGCTGTTCGGGGACGAGGTCACTGTCGAGCGGCTGCTCGGCTGGGTGTTCATGCCGGTGGCGTGGCTGACCGGGGTGGAGTGGTCCGAGGCGGGCCGGGCCGGCTGGCTGCTGGGGGTCAAGCTGACCCTGACCGAGTTCGTCGCCTTCATCGAGCTGGGCAAGATCCCGGTCGGCGAGATGAGCGAGCGGACGCGGATGCTGATGACCTATGCGCTGTGCGGCTTCGCCAACATCGGTTCGGTGGGGATAACGGTGACGGGACTGAGCGTGCTGATGCCGGAGCGCCGCGAGGAGGTGCTGGGCATGGTCTGGAAGGGGCTGTTCGCCGGCTTCCTGGCCACGCTGATGGCGGCGGCGGTTGTGGGGACGATGCCCGCCGCCATATTCCGCTGACGCCGGAGACCTGATCGATGAAGCTCTACACCTCTCACCGCGCACCCAATCCGCGCCGGGTGCGCTGGGTCATGGCCGAGAAGGGCATCGAGGACGTCGAACTGGTCGAGGTCGACATTCTCGCCGGGGAGCACAAGACGGCGGAATATCGCGCGCGGGTCGGCGTGCCGCACGTGCCGTCGCTGACGCTGGACGACGGCACGACGATCTCGGAATCGATCGCCATCGGGCGGTATCTGGAGTCTCTGTATCCCGAGCCCAACCTGTTCGGCCACGACGCGCGGGAGCAGGCGATCGTCGAGATGTGGACGCGGCGCGCGGAGTTCTATCTCGCCAATCCGATCATGCTGAGCGTGCGCCATTCGCATCCGGCGCTGGCCGCGCTGGAGGCGACCCAGCTGCCGCAGGTGGCGGAGTACAACCGGGTGGCCGCCGAGCATTTCATGAAGACGCTCGACCGCCATCTGGCTGACCGGGAGTTCATCGCCCTGGACCGGTTCACCATCGCCGACATCGTCGCCGTCGTGGGCCTCGATTTCGCGCGTCTGGTCCGCTACCGCCCGCCCGAGGAGCTGGTGAACCTGGGGCGCTGGCTCGGGGCGTGCCGGGCCCGGCCGGCGGCGAAGGCCGGGGCCTGAGCGCCGCTCCGCTGCGTTGACCCGGGCAGGCTGCGGGGGCAGCATCCGGCCCCATGAGCGACCAGCCCGACCTCTACCCCGTCCCTTCCGAGTGGGCGCAGCGCGCCCGCATGAACGCCGGCGCCTATGAGGCGGCGAGGACGGCGGCGCGCGAGACCCCGGACGCCTTCTGGAGCGAGCAGGCCCGGCGGCTGGACTGGTTCACCGCGCCGTCGAGGATCAAGGACGTGTCGTTCGACAAGGCGGATTTCCGCATCCGCTGGTTCGAGGACGGGGTTCTGAACGTCGCCCATAATTGCCTCGACCGGCATCTAGAGAGGCGCGGCGACGAGACGGCGATCATCTGGGAGGGCGACGACCCGAACCAGTCGGGCAAGCTGAGCTATCGCGAGCTGCACCGCGAGGTGTGCCGCATGGCCAATGTGCTGAAGGGCCTTGGCGTGGTGAAGGGCGACCGCGTCACCCTTTATCTGCCGATGATCCCGGCGGCGGCGGTGGCCATGCTGGCCTGCGCCCGGATCGGGGCGGTGCATTCGGTGGTGTTCGGCGGCTTCTCGCCCGACAGCCTGTGCGGACGGATCGAGGACTGCGGCTCCAAGGTCGTGATCACCGCCGACGAGGGGCTGCGCGGCGGCAAGCGGGTGCCGCTCAAGGCCAACGTCGACGCGGCGCTGCAGAAGGGGGCCGGCGCCCTTGTCGAGAAGGTGCTGATCGTCTCGCACACCAACGCCGACATCCCGATCGTCGAGGGCCGCGACGTGCGCTACGGCGAGGCCAAGCACGGCGCGTCCGACGAGTGTCCCTGCGAGCCGATGAAGGCCGAGGACCCGCTGTTCATCCTCTACACCTCGGGCTCGACGGGGAAGCCGAAGGGCGTGCTGCACACCACGGGCGGCTATCTGTTCTGGGCGGCCTGGACGCACGAACTGGTGTTCGACTACCGGCCGGGCGAGGTGTTCTGGTGCACCGCCGACGTCGGCTGGGTCACCGGCCACAGCTATTGCGTCTACGGCCCGCTGGCCAATGGCGCGACCACGCTGATGTTTGAAGGCGTGCCGAACTATCCCGACCACAGCCGCTTCTGGCGGATCGTGGACAAGCACAAGGTGGAGATCTTCTACACCGCCCCGACGGCGCTGCGGGCCCTGATGCGCGAGGGCGACGGACCGGTGAAGGCGACCTCGCGGGCCTCGCTGCGCCTGCTCGGCACCGTCGGCGAGCCGATCAATCCGGAGGCCTGGCGCTGGTATCACGAGGTGGTCGGCGAAGGGCGCTGCCCGATCGTCGACACCTGGTGGCAGACCGAGACAGGGGGCATACTGGTGTCGCCGCTGCCGGGCGCGACGGACCTGAAGCCGGGCTCGGCGACGAAGCCGCTGCCGGGGGTCGAGCTGCAGCTGGTCGACGCCGACGGGGAGGTGCTGGAGGGCGCGGCCTCGGGCAATCTGTGCATCGCCGACAGCTGGCCAGGTCAGATGCGCACGGTCTGGGGCGACCATGCCCGCTTCTTCGACACCTATTTCAGCACCTGGCCGGGCAAGTATTTCACCGGCGACGGCTGCCGCCGCGACGACGACGGCTACTACTGGATCACCGGGCGGGTTGACGACGTGATCAACGTCTCGGGACATCGCATGGGCACGGCCGAGGTCGAGAGCGCCCTGGTGCTGCACGAGGCCGTGGCCGAGGCGGCGGTGGTCGGCTTCCCGCACGACATCAAGGGGCAGGGCATCTACGCCTATGTGACCCTGAACGCCGGCGTCGAGCCGGACGAGGCCCTGCGCAAGGCACTGGTCGATCAGGTCCGCAGGGAGATCGGGCCGATCGCCGCGCCCGACGTGATCCAGTGGGCCCCGGGCCTGCCCAAGACCCGCTCGGGCAAGATCATGCGGCGCATCCTGAGGAAGATCGCCGAGAACGACGTTGGCGCCCTGGGCGACACCTCCACCCTGGCCGATCCGGCGGTGGTCGAGGACTTGGTGCGCAACCGGGCCGGCGCCGATGGCGGTTGAGCCCGCCGAACTGCGTGAAGCTGTTCGGGCGGCCCTCGGCTGTTCGCCGGAGGTGGCGGAGGCCCTGGCGGCGAGCGCGACGGCGCGGGACTATGCTCCCCGGACGGTGATCCTGCGCTACGGCGACCGCTGGAGCCATGCGTATCTGGTCGTGGCGGGGCGGGCCCATGCGCTGGTCTACGGCCTCGACGGGCAGATGGTGCTGGTCCACGAGTATCGCACCGGAGACATCTTCGGCGCGGTGGCGGCGACCGAGGTTTCCCCGGCCGAGGCCGATGTCGTCGCCGCCGACCCGACCCGCGCCGCCTGCGTGCCGGCCGCCGATTTCGTGATGCTGGTCGAACGTCACGGTTCGCTGGGCCTGCTGCTGGTCCGGTCGCTGCTTTCCCAGTTGCGCGCCACCAGCGCCCGGATGGTCGACCGGACGACCTTGTCGGCGCCGGGGCGGGTCTATGCCGAGCTGCTGCGTCTGGCCCGCCTCGGCGACGGGACCGTCATCCGCCCGGCGCCGGTGCTCGCCGCGCTGGCGGTGAGGGTGCAGAGCACTCGCGAAACCGTGTCCCGCGCGGTCAGCGCCCTCGAACGGCGGGGCATCGTGCGGCGCGAGGACGATACGCTGGTCATCGTCGCCGCGCAGCGTCTCGAGGAACTGGTCGTCTAGCGCCGGGCGGGCGCAAGGGCGTAGAGGCCGATCGTCTCGCCGCCGCTCGACAGGTCGCCCACGTAGGGGGTCTCGCCGGCGGCGAGGCTGGTCCAGCTGTGCAGGGCGGCCACGAAGCTATCGCTGACGTGGGTCGCGCCCGGCGGGGTCGAGGCCAGCAGATCAGACGCCAGTCCGGCGGCGGAACCGACGAGCGCGGACGGCCCGCCGAACGGGTTCTCCACCCGCCGCGCGACGCCATAGTGGCCGGCGATGCGCGGCGCGCCCGCCCCGAAGGCTCCGCCGATCAGGCTGGCGGCCTCGGCGGCCTGAGCCGGATCGGCGAACGCCAGATGGAGGGCGTCTCCGGCGAACACCGGGGGCGTGAGCGGCCGGGCCGCGCCGGCCAGCGCCTCCGCGGCGCGCCGCAGGGCCGCAGGCGTGGTCGAGCCGGCGGACGAAGCCCCGTCGAAGCCGATCGCCAGCAGGGCGGCCAGGACGCCGTCACCCGGCCCGTCCGGCAGATGTTTCCCGCCGGGCGCCGCTCCCGACGGCCGGGGCCGGTCCAGCTGCGTCTGACGGCGTCCGCTCCGCCGCCAGTGGGCGCCGATCAGACCGGTCGCGCTGGTAGGGGTTTCCGGATCGGTCAGCAGCAGCTGAACCGCCTCGCTGGCCAGCGAGGCGGCCTTCATCACAGCCCGGCCCATGGCGACCTCGGCCGCGAGGCGGATGTGGAGCATGGTCGTCGCCGTGAGCCGGGGATCGACCACCGAAACGGCGGCCGCCCGGGCCAGAACCGCATCGAACCGCGTCGGCCAGTCGCCTCCCAGCGGGGCGGCGGAATCGGCCCGGAACACGGCCGGCGGCGCGGGCAGCACGAGATGGAGCTCGGCGCCGCGAGCCAGCACGGCCTCGGCGACGATCAGGTCCGCGCCGCCGGCCAGCGCGCCCCAGGCGAAACCGATGCGCTCCTCCGCCAGCAGGGCCGCGATGCGGTCGCGCAACCCGGCGTCCTCGTCGACCCCCATATGCCCCGCGAAATGCAGGCTGCGGGGCGGCTGCAACGGGGCCAGCCAGCCGGCGTCCTCGCCGAGGGTTTCGAGGATCAGGCTGAACTGCCGAAGGGCCGAGGCGTGGTCTTCCCAGGCTTCGGGCGCCAGTCGACAGGCGGCCTCGAGCGCGGCCTGCGCCTCGCCCGTGCGGCCCAGCAGCAGCAGGGCTTCCGCCCGGGTGGCGCCCAGATAGTAGGGCGTCTCCGGCCCGGTATCGCCGGCGTCCAGCTTGTCCAGCACGTGGCGGGCCCGCTCTTCGGCCATGGTCCGGTCGCCGGCGAGCAGGGCGAGGGTGGCGGCGTTGATCAGGTGGTAGGTCGCGCCGCTCAGGTCCGCCGCCCGGGCATAGGCGTCGCCCGCCTCGCGCCACAGGCGGGCGCGGTCGGAGGCAGGCGCCCGCCGCGCCTCGTCCTTGAGCAGACGGCCGTGCACGCTGAGCGTGGCGGGCTCATCGGCCACCGAAGCGAGGCCCGCCTCGTCGAACAGCCGTCTCGCCCGGTCCAGGGCTCCGGACCGGGCGAGGGCGATGATGACGGGGAGGGACGCGGGAGGGGTGCGGGTCAAGTCGAACGCTCACTCATCCTCAGGGCATGGCTTTCCCCAGAGAGGGTAGGGAAATTTGCCCCCGTCGTTGGGGATGTCCGGGTCGATGGGGTCTTCCCGCAGTCCAAGCTGGGAGACATCGACGTTGCAGATGAACCTCTGGCGCTCGGTCCCGCAACGGGCGTTCACCCCGAAATAGATCATTCGGCAGCCATCGCCCGTCGGGCCATCGCCGTCCGCGAGCTTCCCGCGAGGCATGACGTGCATGAGGCCCCAGTTGTCATCCTGATGGTCGTCCCGGGTCGTAATTCCGGGGGCTCCCGGCTTGAACTGCCACTTCTCTTTCTCGTCGAGTTCGATGACCAGCCAGCACTGCTCGCTGACGAAAATGTTGATGGGTCGCTTCTCCCCGGAATCGTTCCCCGCTTGCTGATAGGTGTCGTCGGCGGGCGGCAGTCGACCGTTCACGCGCGCATCGATGAAATCCTCGATGGTCATGCCGCGCACGACATGACTGCCCGGCTGCGGGACAATCCTTTTTCCCTCGGGCTTCGTCCGATCGACTGTGTACCGGGTGTAGACGATTTCCACCGGTTCAAAGCCGTCCGGCCTGTCCTTCGGCAGTTTGACGCCCGGCACAGTCGCCGTGGTTTCCGTTTCGCTGTTCATTGCAGTCTCTCCCTCTCCATCCGTTCCAGCGCGACGAGATTGTCGGCCGTCTTGCGGCGTAGGGCCGCCCAATCTTCATTGGCGGGGTCGTGGGCCACCATGGCCTCCGCGCCCCTCAGCGCCGCCTGAAGCCTCTGGCGCGCCAGGTCGGGCCGTCTGGCCGCGTACTCCAGAGACGCCAGCGCCCGGTACAGGGCGACCTCGCGCAGGCGGGCCTCCATGTTCGCCGGGTTTTTCGCCAGAAGGCGGCGGACGATGATTTCCTCGGCGAGACGGTGCTCGCGCGCCTTCGCGTCGTCGCCGTTGAAGCGCCAGGCGTCGGCCAGCCAGGCGTGGCGGTTGGCGAGATCGAGCGCATAGGCGTCCGGATGAGCCGAGGCCGCGACCGCCGCCTGCATGCGCGCGAGGGCGATCCGGCAGCGCTCCAGCGCCTCGGCCGGACGCGGCGGCTCGGCCAGCGCCAGACTGCACAGATTGCCGTGAGCGAACCCGGCCTCACGAAGGTATTCGGCGTTCTCCCGCTCGCGCGCCGCCAGTCGGTCAGCCAGCACCCGATAGCTTTCGAAAGCCGCTTGCGCCTCGTCCGGACGCTGCCGCGCGAAGGCGAGCTCTCCTATGGCCTGTTCGCTTTGGCCATGGGCCCACATGCGGTCCGGATTGTCGGGATCGGCGGCGAGCAGGGCGGCCGTGGTGCGCCGGGCCTGTTCAAACTGGCGCATCGCCGCATCGAATTCGCCGCGCGTCTGGAGGTCCTCGCCAATGGTCAGCAGCACCCGCGCGCATCGTTCCAGCGAGTCAGGCGGGAGTCGCTCAAGGTCCTGGGCCTCGCAATATCGCAACGCCCGCGCGTTGACCGCGTCCAGCGCGTCCAGCCGGCCGACTCCTTCCAGGGTGTCTCGTAGATCGGTGAGCATGAACTCGACCATTCCCTCGGCTTCGGCGCGCTGGCGCTCGGCTTCCCGCCGGGCCCCGATGGCCGTGGCGGTCAACAGGGCCATGGCTAGCATCCCGGCCAGCGCCGCCACCGTGACGGTCGTCACGGCCCGCATCCGTCGCTGGGCGTCGCGCTGGACCAGCTCGTCGAGGCCGACGCCGACGACGCCGGCGACCAGTTTGAGGAAGCCCAGACGGGATCTGTCGCCGGCGGGTTGCAGATCGGCGGCCAGCGGCTCACGGGTCCCGTCGGCGAGTGTGGCGGGAAACGCCTCCGCCGGCGTTCCCGCGATCAGCGCCGCCAGCACCGGCCGGACGGGATGCAGCGACCGGAACAGCTCCACCTCGCGGGCGACCCAGGGCGACTGCCGCGCGGCGGGCGAGCAGACCACGATCAGACTGGCCGAACCGGCCAGGGCCGCGCGCACCTCCTCGCTCAGGCTGTCGGCGGCAGGCAGGTCCTCACGATCCCGGAAGATGGGGCCGAGGCGGCGCGGAATGGGGCCTCTGGGGGTCGTTCGGCCGACCAGCCGCTTCGGCAGGACATACCGCTCCAGCCGTCGGTGGAGGCGGCGGCCAGCGGCCGCGTCCTGATGGCTGTAGCTGATGAAGGCCCGATACCGCGCGGGTCCGCCGCCGCCCTCGTCCATCCTCCCCTCCCGCGGGCACGCTGCCAGAGAGTGAGCCGCCGCACAATCGGAGCGTGACGGCCGTCACGGACGGCTCCTTGAGGCCCGGGCAGTGTCGAGCCGGGCGTGGCGGCGCAGGAGCGTCCGGACCGTGGCCCAGGTTTGAGGGAGGATCGAGATGTTTGAGTTGAATGGGAGTTCGGACGGGACGGGCGGGCGGTCCGCGGTGGCGATCGCCATGGCGGCGCTTATCGCGGCGGCGCCGGGCGCCGCGGCTCCGGGGAGCGCGACGGCGCAGGTGCCTCCGGTCGCGGGCTCGCTCGCGACCGGAGCCGTCGTCGACCAAATCGCGGACCGGTTGAACGAAGCCCTCGACAAGGCGACGGCCAATGGCGACTTCCTGGCGATGCGGGCCTCGCAGGAGGCGCTGTACGTCATCGACGCCTTCAAGAAGGCCAACCAGGAGCTGCTGGACGACGCCTTCGACCGCATCGGCGACGAGCGCCGGGCTCTGCTCAACGGGTTGCGCGAGACGACGCGGGCCATCGAGGAGGGGCGCATCGACACCCTGCAGAAGCTGCAGGACACCGGTGACCAGATGGATCGTCTGGTGCGGGATTCCACGTTCAAGCGCCAGCCGGTGGTCTATCGCTATCGCGGAAGCATCGTGACGCCCGGCGAGACGCAGGACATCCGTCTGACGGTTTCCGGCTACCGGCTGACGACCGACCAGCCGTACCTGCTCTTCCGCGGGCAGCGGTATCCGGCGATCGAGGAGGGGGATACGCTCCGCTTCGAGCTTCCCCGCAACCTTTTCACGGCCGACCCGGCGCGGCTCAAGTCGGAGACGGCGACACTGGTTCTCTTCGCCCGCCACGGCGGCTTCCTGGGCATCGGGGAGAAGACCCGCGAGGAGCGCACGAACATCAATCTCGTCACCCTGCCCGGGCAACTCGGCTCGGTCGACGTTCAGTACACCGAGATCGCCACGGTCCGGCGCGAACAGCCGTTCGTGCGCGAGGAGTCCCACCGCAAGAGCGGATATGGCGGATGGGACTGCAGAAGTTTCGCCCACAATCCCACGCGGGCGGATCGGCGCTTCAATCCCGACCGATCGAGTGTCCGCCAAGGATCCGGGAATTCGAACGGAAGGCTGCAGGACGTGTCTGTAAGGGATTCCGGCATCTCCTACCGGATTTGCGCCCGCCGCCGGCAATGGGACAGCGGTCCCGGCTACCGGCACGCCCACGTCAACGCGGTCGAGGTGTGGAATGAAACCGAGAACCGGCCGCGCGCGGCGACCCAGCCGCTGACCTGGACGACGGATGCGGTGTTCCCCATCCCGGAGGACAACAGCGGTCTTCTGATCAAGGTCACCGACTTCACCGGGGTGCAGCGCGTGGTTCTGGCCTCGGGTGGGGACGCAGGACGCTACGCCACGGTCACCTACGACCCGGACAGCGATGCGGTGCTGGTCCGACCGAAGGTTCCGGCGGATCTCAACGCCCTCTGAGCAGGCGTGGAGGAGGGAGTCCGGCTGTGCCGGCTCCCGTCTTCCCTCATCCGGCCGGCGTGGGGCCGGTTGACACGACTCGCGGTTGCGGGCGGGTAGTGGGCGGGGCCGTGAGAGCCTCGCTGACGGCCTGCACGAGACGCCGTCGAGCCGGGGGGGCGAACGCGAAGATGGACGGCGAGCCGCCGAAGCTGACGTTCCGTGGGCGCTTCCCCCTGGTCCTGCCGGGCGCGGGCCGGGTGCTGCGCGACCCCGAAGCTCACTGGCCGCCGGAGATCCTGGAACGGTCGGCCATCGAGGCCTCGGCGGCGGGTCGCCGGCTGGTGCTGCTGGCTCATCCAGAGGCCGTCAACGAGGTGCTGCAGAACCAGGACGGCGCCTTTCCACGGGCCCGGCTGCATGACCGGATGCTGGGCGCCAGCTATGGCGACAACCTGTTGCGCGGCGACCGGGCGGACTGGCGCCGCCAGCGGCGGGAGCTGCTGCAGCCGTTCAACGCCCCGGGGGCCGAGGCGCCGGAGGCGCGCATCGGCGCGGCTTGCGAGCGCATCCTGGACGAATGGCCCGGGACGCCGGAGGGCGCGCCCGTCGACGTGATCCGAGATGCTCGGCGCTTCACCCTCGACAGCTTGTGGCGCAGCTTCTTCTGCGACGAGGCCCAGGCCGGGGCCGTCGAACCGTTGGTCGAGACCACTGCCCTGCAGGTGGATGCGCACGAAGCCGCGCCCCTCACCGCGCATCTCGAGGACCTCAGGCCATTGGCGGCCGTGGCGCTGGACCGGGAGCGCGCGCGGCTGTCGGCCGAGGGCGGCGAAGCGGCGGGCGTCGATCCCAACACCATGCTGCTGTTCCTGCATGCCGGACACGACAACGTCGCCGCGGCGCTGGCGTGGGCCTTCTGGCTGCTGGCGGAGCACCCGCAGTGGCAGGCGCGGGTGAGAGAGGAATGGCGCGGGCACGACCTGCGCACCGGCTTCGACGCCGGCGCGTTTCCTGCGGCGGGGGCGGTCATCAGCGAGACGCTGCGCCTCTACCCGCCGATCATGCACCTGATCCGGGAGGTGAACCGGGACTTCGAGGTCGACGGTCAGATCATCGCCGGAGGCTTTACAGCCGTCCTGAGCCTCTACGCCATGCACCGGAACCGGCAGTGGTGGGACGAGCCGGACGCCTTCCGGCCGGGCCGGTTCCTGAAGGCCGCGCCAGACCTGCGCCGCCGTCTGTTGTGGGCGCCGTTCGG
This sequence comes from Brevundimonas sp., assembly GCF_035626535.1. Lineage (GTDB taxonomy): Bacteria > Pseudomonadota > Alphaproteobacteria > Caulobacterales > Caulobacteraceae > Brevundimonas. The sequence goes on along the minus strand of NZ_DASPNO010000063.1, from coordinate 45,875 downwards.
GACCGGACCGCGCGGCTGCGTCGGCTCAGCCTTCGCGCGGACGGAAATGATCGTCGCCCTCGGGACCTCGCTCGACCGGTTCGAACTTCTGCCGGGCCCGGAGCGGATGACATGCCGGGTCGATTTCGTGCTGCGCCCGGAAGGACGTCCGGCGGTAACGGTGCGGCCGCTGGATCGTGACGGGACCCGGGACGCCGCCGCCCGATGAATTTCCATTCGATCGACTACCTGCTGTTCCTGCCGGTGGTGGTGGTGCTCTACTACGCCGTCCCGCAACGCTTCCGCTGGCTGCTGCTGCTGCTCGCCAGCAACGCCTTCTACGGCAGCTGGCGACTCGAGTTCCTGCCGCTGCTGTGGTTGACGACGGGGATCGATTACGCCGTGGGTCGGGTGCTACCAGAGGTGGAGGATCAGCGGCTGCGGCGCCTCCTGCTGGCGCTGAGCCTGACCAGCAATCTGGGCCTGCTGCTATTCTTCAAATACTTCGCGCTGGCGGCGAACACGACGTTGAGTCTGTGGCACGGTGGCGAGCCGGGCGCGTTCGAGCCGATCGACATCATCCTGCCGCTGGGCATCTCGTTCTACACCTTCCAGACGCTCGGCTACGTGATCGACGTCTATCGTCGTCGGCGTGAGCCGGAGACCCACCTCGGCTATTTCGCCGTCTACGTGATGTATTTCCCGCAGCTGATCGCCGGCCCGATCGAACGGCCGGGACATCTGCTGCCGCAACTGCGCCGCAAGCACGTCTTCGACGTCCGCCTCGCCGCCGCCGGGGGGGCGATGATGCTGATCGGCTATTTCAAGAAGCTGGTCATCGCCGACCGCCTGGCGCAAAGCCTGCCCGCGGTGCTGACGGCCCCGCAGGACCACTCGCCGCTGGCCGTCGTCCTGGCGTCGATAGGCAGCATCTACCAGTACTACGCCGATATTTCGGGCTATGCGGACATCGCGATCGGGTCGAGCCTCGTTCTCGGCATCCGGCTGAGCCGCAACTTCAACCGGCCGCTGGCGGCGGCGTCGATCAGCGAATTCTGGCAGCGCTGGCACATCACGGTCACGACGTGGTTCCGCGACTACGTCTACATGCCGATCGCGCGGGCCGGGCGCGGTCGCTGGCGCAAGCCCGTGGCCACGGTGCTGACCATCGTCATCATCTCCTTCTGGCACGGAGCCGCCTGGACCTGGCTGGCCGCCGGCCTGATCGCAGGGACGGTGATGATCGCCGAGGGGGCGGTGCGCCGGAACCGCGGACTGGCGATGGCGACGCGCTCGGTCCTCGGGGCGGTCGGGGTCGGCGACCGCGGCGTCCGCTTCGTGCAGGACAACAGCAACCGGCTGGTGCTGTGGCTGTTCCTGATCCTGCTCGGCTCGCTGGTGAACGCCGCCGACTGGACCGCGGCCATGGAGCTGTGGATCAGGATGGGCGAACTGCCGGCGCAGTTCGGCCGTCTCGGCTTCAGCCTGGCGGACGTAGGATTCGTTCCCAGGACCGTGCTGCTCGCCATCATCGGGCTCGAACTCTACCAGTGGCTGGACGCGCGGCGGCCGGTATTCGACCGCTTGTCGGACCGCGGTCTGCCCGCCGCCTGGGCCTTCTACTACGCCGTCGCCGCCGCGATTCTGGTGTTCGGGACCTTCGACCGGTCCGGCTTCATCTACTTCAACTTCTGAGGGCCGGGATGATCAGGCTCCTCCAGTTCTTCGGTCTCGGTTTCTTCCTCCTGATGGCGCTGAACGGCGTCAGTTGGTTTGTCGACGACGCCGGCGAGCACCGGCTGATGGAGGCGGCCCTGCCCCGCATTCAGGGGCGGGATGCGGTGACCTTGGGCGGCTCCGTGGGCGGGGCCGTCCGCTATCCGCACATGTGCGTCGACGGGGCCGACTATTACTGGAACGCCCAGGACCTGTTCGAGGTGGCGGCGATCGCGGACCTGATCCTCGAGGGCCCCGAGCCGCCCCGATACTGGATCGTCGTCGCGGCCCCCACGGCCCAGTCCTACGACAACGGGGCCGCCGCCAGCGAGCGAGGCGGGCGCCGCCGCGAGTTCCACCGGCTGCTGTTCCGGCACGGACGCCTCGGCATGATCGGCGGCGACTGGCGGCAGGTGCTGGTGACCGCCCTGACTCCGGCGCTGGGCTATGACGCGTGGGGCGGCCGGTTACACAGGCTGCTGCACCAGATGGGTCTGGCCGCCGCGCCGCCGCCGCCGCCGGGCCTGGCCGCACGGGACGGGCTCCGGGTCGATCCGGCGGACGCGGCCCGGGAGGCGGAGGTCTCCGCCGAACTGCAGGCCGCGCACCTCGAGCGCATCGTCTACTACGACGGGTCGATCGCGCGCCGTTCGGAACAGGCGCTGCTCGGGATGAACCGGCGCATCCGGGAGAGCGGCGGAACCATGATCCTCGTCGTGCCGCCCATGACCGAGGCGATGAGAATCAGCACCGTGCGAGAGTTGGGACCGGAGGTGCGCGCGTTCGGCGGCCTCCTGAAGCGGCTGGCCGAGGACGGCGTGATCGTCTCTGATCACTGGAGCGATCCGGCATTCGGGAAGCGCTATGACCTGTTCGCGGACAACCAGCATTTGAACGGCGCCGGCGCGGAGGCGTTTTCCCGGATGCTGGGCGCCGAGTTGCGGGCGCGCGGGGTTCTGCCTGCTGCGGCCTGCGCAGCGGGACCGCCTGCGGTATCAACGGACTACCCTACAACCTCCGGACATGAGATGGTGGACGATGTTCGCTGACGTTGGGCGCCGGGGTGAGTGCGATGAGTAGCCGGCGCCTCCGACTGGTTCGCCTCTCGGCTTTGCTCAAGGCCGCGCCGCATCTGGCCGCGCCCTATGAGGAGGCCAAGCGCGTGGTGCGGGCCTTCCGCAAGCCCGCCTTCTATGAGGTGGCCACCCGCTGCAACCTGTTCTGCGAGGGCTGCTACTATTTCCGCGACAGCTTTTCGCCTCCGGTGGAGGAGACGGATCCGGCGGCGTGGGAGCGGTTCTTCGAAGCCGAAGGCGCGCGCGGCGTGACCATGGCCTATTTCGTCGGAGCGGAACCCGCTCTGGAACAGGACCGGCTGTTCGCGGCCAGCAAGCATTTTCCGTACGGCAACATCGGCACCAACGGGACGATCCGCATCGACCCGGCCATCCCCTACCGCATCGGCGTCTCGGTCTGGGGCGTGGACGAGGAGGTGGACGCCAGCTTGCGCGGCGGCCGCTCGTTCCACAAGGCGATCCGCAACTACGCCGGCGATCCCCGGGCGATCATCCTCTACACCCTGACCCGATCGAACCTGGGCGACGCGCGCCGGCTGGCGGAGATCTGCCGCGACAACGACCTGCCCCTGACTTTCAACATGTATTCGCCGACCCAGAGCTACCTGCGCAAGCTGCAGGAAGGGGAGGGCAACGACCGGACGTTCTTCCGCATCTCCAGCGCCGACTCCAACCTGCGCTGGGACGAAGACAGTCTGTCGGAGGTGCGGCTGCTGATGCCACGGCTGATGGACGAGTTCCCCGAAACCGTCGTCTATTCGCGGGCCTACAACGCTTGGGCGACGCAGCCGGGGCCGCTGTACGACATCGATCCCGAGACCGGCATCGCGCGGGACTGCCACTCGCGGATGATCGGCCAGATGCGCTACTTCAAGACCGACATGCGGCCGGGGGCCGAGAAATGCGGCACGTCCGACGCGGTCTGTTCTGAATGTCGGATGTACAGCGGCGGCTGGTCATCGAAATTCGAGCCGCGCGACGAGGATGTGCGGGACGAGGCGGCCCTGACCGACTGGCTGGAGATGATCACCGCCTTGGGACGCATCTTCCTGATCGAGCGGCCCGCCGAGCAACGGCTGACGGTCGCGGCCTGAGGGTCAGGCCGCGTTGCGGCGATCCTCGAACGGCGGCGCGGGCAGGCGGGCCCATTCGGCGTCATAGACGCCCTTCTCCTGATGCACGTGCAGCGACAGCAGCCAGGTCGTCAGCACGTCGCCCAGGCCGTCGCGGATGTCCGGATACGCCCGCATCAGCCGGCCGGCCAGGCCGACGACCCGTGCCACATCACGGTCCTTGCGGCTGACTGCGCGGATCATGCCGCCGAAGTGGCGGTTGGCCCTCTCCCGCGCAGGCGAGTTGTGCAGCCGCCCCGTGCCGCGGGCGAGCAGGGGGTTGGGCGCGAGGACGCGGGCGATCTGCTGGAAGCGGGTCCAGAAGGCGTCAGGGCTGTAGAGACGGCTGATCAGCCATTTCGTGCCAGTGTAGAGCTGCTGCTTCGACATCTGCGCCGGGATGATGTTGGTCACCATGTCCGCGCCGGGGAAGTGCGCCTGCTCGCCCGTGAGGTCGAGGCGACCCGCGGCCAGCATCTCGCCGTAGATCGGGGTAGCCATGGGAGCGACCAGCGACGATATCTTGAAGGTCCCCACCGGCAGTTCCATCCCGAACGCCTGCTGCTGCTCGAAGATGCGCAGGGTGTCGGCGTCGAAGCCGACCATCAGCGCCGCCTCGACCTTGAGCCCGTGGGAGACCACCTTGCGCACCTGGGCGACCATGTCGGTGTTCAGGTTCTGGCGCTTCTTGCTGGCCTTGAGGCTCTCCTCGTTGACCGATTCCACGCCGATGAAGAGGTTGTTCACTCCCGCCTCGGCGCAGAGCTGAAGCATGCCGTCGTCGCGGGCCACGTCGATCGAGACCTGGGTGGCGAAGGTGACGAAGCCCCGCCCTTCCGTCCCGTTCCAGGCGATCAGGGCCTCCAGCAGGCTGGTGGCGCGCTTGCGGTAGACGGTGAAGTTGTCGTCGGCGAGGGCGATGCGGTTGTAGCCGAGGTCGTAGAGGCGCTGCACCTCGGCGATGACCTGCTCGTTCGACTTGTGCCGCTGGTTGCGGCCCAGATACTGGATCACGTCACAATAGTTGCACTCGAACGGGCAGCCGCGGCTGGTCTGGACCACGCCGACGAGGGCCCGATCGTTGTCGAACAGCTCCCAGGCCGGCACTGGCGAAAGCGTCAGGTCGGGGCGTCCGCCCATGTAGCGGGGCTTGAGCGCGCCGGCGAGCATGTCGGCGTAGAAGCCTCCGGCGATCTCCTCGAACTCCCCGGTCACCGCCACGTCGCAGGCCCCGTCGAAGGCTTCGGGGTCGAGGGTGATGTGCGGCCCGCCGATGACGACGGGCGTGCCGCGGGCGCGGAAGCCGGCGGCGATCTCGATGGCGCGGCGGGCCTGCGAGACATTGGCCGTGATCCCGACGTAGTCGGCCGGGGCGTCGAAATCGATCGGGTCGAGCGCTTCGTCGTGCAGCACGACCTCGACCCCGGGCGGAGCCATGGCGGCGACGGTGGCGATGGCGACCGGCGCGACGCGCGTCACGGAACCGCCGTCGCCGGCGATTCCCGCAAAGTCCGCATCCCAGTGCGGCCGCGGGGCGATCAACAGAAAACGCGGCATCGCTGCTCTCACTCCCCAACCGTGGGTCGCACGGGGGCCGCCGCCGATCAAGCCGCGCGGTCAGCGAGGGCGGTCGATACCGGGCGCCTCTTGCGCAAGTGTTATAGTCATGTATAACACCACTACAGGCCGACAGGCATGGAGCATGTACGATGGTCCAGCAAGGACTGTCCGGAACCGACGATGGACTCAGAGTGGAACGACAGCCAGCCGATCTATCGACAACTCCGCGACCGGGTCGTCGCCATGATTCTTGACGACCTGCTCAGGGAAGGGGACCCGCTGCCGTCGGTGCGCAGCGTGGCGACCGACAGCCGAATCAATCCGCTCACGGTGCTGAAGGCGTATCAGCAGCTCGTCGACGAGAACCTCGTCGAGAAGAGGCGGGGGGTCGGCATGTTCGTTAGCCCGGGGGCGCGGGACCTGCTGCTTCAGGGCGAACGTCAGCGGTTCCTGACGGAGCGCTGGCCCGAGATCCGCACCACCATCCAGCGGCTCGGGCTGGGACCGGAACTGCGCCCGTCCCTGGATGCCGATCACGAACGCGGGGGGGAGTGAGCCGTGGCCGTCGTGGAAGCGCGCAACCTGCGCAAGACCTACCGCAAGACACAAGCCCTGGACGGCGTGGACCTGTCGATCGGGGAAGGCCGGATCGTCGGCCTGCTCGGTCCGAACGGCGCCGGCAAGAGCACCGCCCTGCAGGCCATCCTCGGGCTGGTCTCGCATGAAGGCGAGCTGCGGGTGCTGGGCCGCGACCCGTGGCGCGAGCGCGGCGAACTGATGCACGAGGTCTGCTTCATCGCGGACGTGGCCGTGCTGCCGCGCTGGATGCGGGTCAGCCAGACGCTCGACTACATGGCCGGCGTGCACCCGCGATTTGACCGCGCCCGGGCGGAGGGCTTCCTCGCCCGGACCACGATCCGCTCCGACAGCAGAATCCGCGAACTATCCAAGGGGATGGTGACCCAGTTGCACCTCGCCCTGGTGATGGCGGTGGACGCGCGGCTGCTGGTTCTGGACGAGCCGACGCTCGGACTGGACCTGCTCTACCGCAAGCAGTTCTTCGACGCCCTGCTCAGCGACTATGTCGACCACAGCCGGACGATCCTGCTGTCGACGCACGACGTGCACGAGATTCAGCACGTGCTGACCGACGTGATCTTCCTCGACCGCGGTCGTGTCGCGCTCAGCGCCTCCATGGAGGACATCGAGGCGCGCTTCGTCGAGGTGTTGACGACCGACGACCGGCTGGCCGCCGCGCGCGTGTTGAAGCCGGTGGCGGAGCGGCGGATGTTTGGACGCACCAGCCTGCTGTTCGATGGCGAGGACAGGGGACGGCTGGCGGCGCTGGGGGAGGTGAGGTCGCCGAGCCTGGCCGACCTGTTCATCGCCCTGCTCGGCGAAACCGGTCCCCGGGAGGCCGCGGCATGAGCGGGGCGCGTTTTTCGAAGCAGGTGTTCAGGACCTTCCTCTGGCAGGTGCGTCGCGAGCTGTGGGAGCACCGCGCGCTGTGGATCGCGCCGCTGGCGGTCGCCGCCTTCGCCACGATCGTGCATCTCGGGACCAGCCTGACCGCGTCGGACGCCGGCCGGGCCGCCGTCCTCGCGGATCCGGCCCGGGCCCGGGAGCTCGTGATCCACTATCACGCCATGACCGGAGCCACGGTGATCGCCGGCCTGCTCGTCGGGGTGCTCTACAGCCTCGACGCCCTGCAGGGGGAACGGCGCGACCGCAGCATCCTGTTCTGGAAATCGCTGCCCGTGTCGGACCGCATGACGGTGCTTTCCAAGGCGGCCGTCCCGCTCGTGGTCGGGCCGCTGATCGTCTTCCCGATCGTCGTCGTGGCCAGCCTGGCGATGATGGGCCTGCAGTCGCTGATCTGGACCCTGGACGGAGCCGATCCGCGCGAGTTGTGGGTCCGGGTGAACCTGCCCTTCCTCTGGACGGCCCTGCTCTACGGCCTGCCGTTCATGGCGCTGTGGAACGCGCCGCTCTACGCCTGGATGCTGCTGATGTCGGCGTGGTCGCGCCGAATGGCCTTCCTGTGGGCCGCCGCTCCGTTCGCGGCCGTCCTGATGGTCGAGCATCTGGCCCTGCACCACACGCCCTCGCACTGGATGCTGGAACGGCGCATCGCCGGCGGCGTGCTGCAGCCTTATTCGGCCGACGGCCAAGGGGTGGTCTGGATCGAGCGGCTGTCCGACCTCGATCCGCTGCGCCTCTATTCGCTGCCTGGCCTGTGGGCCGGCGTCCTGCTCGCCGCCGGACTGCTCTGGGCGGCGATCCGCATCCGCCGCGCCCGAACGCCCAACTGATCGTCGATCCCGGAAAGGGCCCGCCCATGCCGCCAGACAGAGCCAGCGCCGACACCGGCTAGACCGGGGCTCCACCCCCACACCCCTGCACATAGCCAGCTTTCACCCACCGACTTTCGCGACGCCGCGAACGGAGGACGCCATGACCTTGCCTGCGCCCAGCCTCGACAGCCTCGCCCAGATGGCCCTCGTCATCCATGTCGGCGGCGGCGCCGTCAGCCTCGTTTCCGGCTTCGCAGCGCTCGCGGCGCCCAAGGGGCGACGGATTCACCGGGGCGCCGGGACGGTGTTCGTCCTCGCCATGCTGGTGATGGCCCTGTTCGCCGTCATCGTGGCCCTGCTGCGAAACGAGTCGCTGAACACAATCGCGGGGGCCTTCACCCTTTATCTGATCGGCACCGCCTGGCTGGCCGTGCGCCGCCCCGACGGGGTTGTCGGCCGGCCGGAGACGGCGGGCTTCTTCATCGCCGCCACCATCGCCGTCGCCAGTTTCATGGTCGGCTGGAACGGGCTCGGCGCCGACGGGGCGCCCGTCGCGGCCCTCTATGTGTTCTCGGGCGTCGCCGCCCTCGCCGCAGCCGCCGACCTGAACATGCTCCTGAGGCGAGGCGTGTCCGGCCCCTCACGCATCGCCCGTCATCTGTGGCGGATGTGCACGGCCCTGTTCATCGCCTCGGGCTCCTTCTTCCTCGGCCAGGCGGACGAGATTCCGGCGGCCCTGCGCGGCCCCCACCTTTTCGTGCCGGCGCTCCTGCCGCTGGCCGCACTGCTCTTCTGGATGATCCGGGTGCGCTTCACCCGGGTGTTCAAAAGCGCTCCGGCGACGCCCTGAGGGAGGCACGGAGCGGCATCCACGACAATCAACAACGGGAGGACAGGATATGCGTCGGATGATGATGGGAATGGCCGCGCTCGCGGCCCTGGCGTCGGGCCAGCCGGCCAGCGCCGACACCGTGACGGACTGGTGGGAGTTCGCCAACAAGATCGCCCCCTACATGGCGACGAGCGGCACGCCCGAACAGGGCCGGGCCGTGACCCGCGCCTCGCTGGCGATGTTCGAGGCGGTCAACGCCATCGACCGGCGCTACGAGAGCTATCTGGATTTCCCGGCGGGCGATCCGACCGCGTCGCAGGACGCCGCGGCCGCGACGGCGGCCTATACGGTCATGCTGCACCACTTCCCGACGCAGAAGACGGCGCTGGATGACGGCTACATGATCGCCATGGCCGGCATCGCCGACGAGCGGGCGCGCGAGGCCGGCCGGCTGATCGGCGAACAGGCGGCGCGGGCGGCGATCGCGGCCGGGGGCATCGACCCGGCGCTGCAGCCGACGCCCTATCGTCCGCGCACCACGCCCGGCGCCTGGGTCGCGACCGCCCTGCCTCAGATCGAACCCCATATGGTGACCTACCGGCCGTGGGCGATCCCGTCGGCCGATGCGTTGCGGCCGCCGCCGCCGGTGGCCCTGGCCAGCGAGCGCTGGGCGCGGGACTATGAGGAGGTGCGGCGGCTTGGCGGCCGGACCAGCACCGAGCGGACACCGTACCAGACCCTGATGGCCCGATACCGGCAGGCGTTCGACCTGACGCCGACGATGCGGCTCGTCGCCGACGGGCCCGGCCGAAGCCAGGTCCAGAACGCCCGCATGTTCGCCATCTACCAGATGACCTTCGACGACGCCGCGATGGCGATGGCGGACGCCAAGGCCCACTACGACTTCTGGCGGCCCATCACGGCGATCCGCAACGGCGGGGACGACGGCAACGACGCCACGCCGCAGGACGCCGCTTGGGTCCCGCTGCTGGGCACGCCGAACTTCGCCGAATACCCCTGCGGCCACTGCGTCATCGCGGCCGCCCACGCCGAAGTGATGACCGCCGAGACCGGACCGCGCCCGGCGACGGGCGTCCGGGTCGCGGCCATGGCCGTGCCGATGTCGGCGGTGCAGGTGCTGCCGAGCTGGGACGAGTGGGAGCAGGAGGTCTCGGACTCGCGCATCTACGGCGGGGTCCATTTCCGCTTCTCGAACGAGGCGGGTCAGCAGATCGGCCGACGGGCGGCGCGCATCGTGCTGGACAGCGTTATGCGGCCGCTGCCCGGGCGGTGACATCGGGCCGTGGGAGGAGGCGGCGGAAATCCGTCGCCGCCTTTCGGCTCGTGGCTCTAGTCGCCGGCGAGAAGCGCCAGCAGGGCGAAGCTGGCCAGCCAGTGCTCGCCCATGTAGTCGCCGGTCACATGCGGCAGGGCTGCGTCCAGATGCGTTTGGGCGGCCTGTTGCGCAATGGCGCGGCGGGGATCTGCTCCGTCCAGCGCACTCGCGACCTCGCGCCAGCACCAGGCCCGGCTGAGGTTCAGGCCGTCGAGATGGGCGATCTTGCCGTCGGAGCGGTCGCTGACTCCGGCGGGCTGGAACAGGCTCGCAGGCTCGCGCTGCGTCAGACGGGGCAGAAAGGCGTCAAACCATGCCGCGAAGGCGGCGGGCTCCAGCACGCGGCGCATCAGGGCGGCCTCCATCAGGGCCGGCGACAGGAACTCGTCCTGCGACGGCTCCCACGCCTGACAGTCGCGATCGAGCGAGTGCCAGCGCAGGGCGCGCTCGCGGCACAGGGCGGTGAGGGCCTCGTCGCCCGCGCCATCGGCGTAGTCGAGCGCCAGCCGCAGGGCGAAGGCGGTGTTGTAGTGGGTACCGACGCGGACGGGGTAATCGGCCAGCGGCAGGAAGACGGTGAACTGTCTGGCGAAGGCCAGCGTCAGGGGCCGCAGGGTATCGGCGCGGCCGTCGCCATGGCGCTCCAGTTCCGCCGCCAGCATCAGCAGCCAGCCCCAGCCGTAGGGCCGCTCGAATCCCCGGCTTTCCGGGCGCGCCAGATAGGTGGTTTCGGCCGCGACATTGGCTGGCGTGAACAGCTCGTCGGCGAGCCCGCGGATCGGCGCCGCCTCCGGCATGTCAGGATACAGCCGCAGCAGCGTGAACAGGGTCCACCAGCCGTGGACGCAGGAATGCCAGTCGAAACTGCCGAAGAAGATCGGATGCAGGGCGCGCGGCCCCTGGACGTCGCCGGGCCCGCCGAGGACGTGGTCCATCTTGTTCGGATACTCCCGGGCGACGTGGCCCAGGGCGGTGCTGGCGTAGAGGCGGGCGATTTCCGGGGTCAGACGATCGATCATACTCAGAACCGGAAGGCCAGGGCATACATCAGCACGATGTTGATCGCGAGCAGGGCGGCGGCGGTGGGCAGCTGCGCCCGGATCACGCCATTGAACGGCGCGTCGCGGTCCGGCAGGTCGAGCAGGGCGGCGGGCACGACGTTGAAATTGGCCGCCATGGGCGTGGTCAGGGTGCCGCAGAAGCCGGCCAGCATGCCGATGGCGCAGACGATCGCCGGGTTCCCGTCGAACTGCATCACCACCAGCGGCAGGCCGACGGCCGCGGTCATCACCGGGAAGGCGGCGAAGGCGTTGCCCATGATGAAGGTGAACAGCGCCATGCCGACACAATAGGCGACCACAGCCACCAGCCGGGTGTCGAGCGGCAGATAGCTGGCGAACAGCTCCCCGATCCGGTCGCCGACGCCGGCTATGACGAACACCGCCCCCAGCGCCGCCAGCGCCTGGGGCAGGATGCCGGCCCAGCCGACCGAGTCCATCAGCCGGCGGCCCTCCTGAAGCGGGGCGAGGACCGGCGGCCGCAGCCAGACCATGGCCCCGGCGAGGGCGAGGGCGACCGCCAGTCCGAGGGCGATGATCGTCGGCTGCTCGGCCCCGAACAGGGGCGCACCGAACAGCGAGACCCTCTCCAGAACCAGCACGCCGAGGACGGCGACGGCGGGGATCATCAGGGCCGGGACGAACAGCCAGTTGCCGCGCCGTGCGGCGCTGGCGGCGCGCTTTTCCGGGGTGGTCGTGTCAGGACGGCTCTGGCCGAGCAGGCGAAGGCCGGCGAGGGCGGCGAGGGCCAGCACCAGCACGCCGTTGCCGAGGTCGCCCAGATACGAACCGAACAGGAAGCTGACGGCCAGCAGGCCCCAGAAGGCCGCCGTGCCGAACCTGCGCGGATGGTCGCGGTCCAACATGGTCAGAACCGAGAAGGCGGCGAAGGTCAGGCCGGCGAAGATGTAGACCCAGTCGAGCGTGATCATTGGCCGCTCTCCCGTCCGCTCTCGCGTGCGATCGAGCTGTCGAGCCGGATCAACCGTACCCCGTGGATGAGGAGGGCGGAGATGGCGGTGGGGATGGCCCAGACCGCCAGTTGCCACGGCTCGAGCAGGATGCCGTTGGCCTCGAGGAAGCCCTTGATCAGCAGGATGGAGGCGATGGCGAAGAAGATGTCCTCACCGAAGAAGAGTGCGATGTTGTCGACCGCCGCGGCGTGCGCCCGGATGCGATGGCGCAGGGCGTCCGGCAGGTCGCCATAGCGGGTCTCGGCCGCCGCCTCGGCCATAGGCGCGATCAGCGGCCGGACCATCTGGGGATGACCGCCCAGCTTGGTCAGGCCGGCCGCGGCGCTGATCTGGCGCAGCACGAAATAGGCCAGAAGGATGCGGCCGGTGGTGGCCGAGCGCACCTTGCCGACGAGGGCCCGGGCCTGTTCCTGCAGGCCGAAGCGCTCGAGCAGGCCGATCAGCGGCAGCACCAGCCAGATGACGCTGATGTAGCGGTAGTCGTTAAAGGCCTTTCCAAACGCCGCGATGGTGTCGAGCGCCGCCTGGCCCAGTTCGGCGACTCCCACGCCCGGGGCGACGGCCGCGGCCGTGCCGGTGACCACCGCCGCGGCGAGGATCACGGCCAACGGGTTGAGCCGCGCCACGAAGCCTGCGACCAGCACCGCTATGCCCAGCAACACCCACATGGATCAGCCTCCCCCGGTCCGTGGCGGAGAGTTGCGCGGTTTGACCCGTCGGGGAAGGGGCGATCAGGCCTTTCCGTAGCCGCCGCCCCCGGGGGTTTCGATGACGAAGACATCGCCCGGAGCCATCTCCGCCTCGGCGGTGGAACCGAGGAGTTCCCGCTCCCCATTGGCGCGTTCGATGCGGTTGACGCCCGTCGCGCCAGCCTCGCCCCCGGCAGCGCCGAACGGGGGGACGCGGCGCCGGTTGGACAGGATGGCCGCCGTCAGGGGCTCGAGGAAACGCACGCGTCGCACGGCCCCGTCGCCGCCGCGGCTCGCCCCGTTTCCACCCGAACCGCGGCGGATGGAGAACTCCTCCAGCAGGACCGGGAAGCGGGTTTCCAGCACCTCGGGATCGGTCAGGCGGCTGTTGGTCATGTGCGTCTGGACCGCCGGGGCGCCGTCGAAGCCGGGGCCCGCGCCCGAGCCGCCGGCGATGGTCTCGTAATACTGCCGGGCGTCGTCGCCGAAGGTGAAGTTGTTCATCGTGCCCTGGCTGGCGGCGAGCACGCCCAGGGCGCCGTAGAGGCAGTCGACCACGGCCTGGCTGGTCTCGACATTGCCGGCGACGACGGCGGCCGGGTAGCGGGGGTTGAGCATCGAGCCCTCGGGAACGATCAGCCGGATCGGCTTCTGGCAGCCCTCGTTCAGCGGGATGGTGTCGTCGACCAGGGTGCGGAAGACGTAGAGGGTCGCCGCCCGGGTGATCGACAGGGGTGCGTTGAAATTATTCGGTCGCTGGTCGCTGGTTCCGGTGAAATCGACCACGGCGCTTCGGGCCATTGCGTCCACATCGATGCGGACCTTGATGACCGCGCCGTCGTCCATTTCCAGCGCGAACGACCCCGGTTTCAGCACCGCGATGGCGCGGCGGACGGCCTCCTCGGCATTGTCCTGGACGTGGCCCATATAGGCGGCGACGACCTCGCGGCCGAATTCGGCGACCATCCGGGTCAGCTCGTCGGCCCCGCGGGCGCAGGCGGCGACCTGGGCCTTCAGGTCGGCCATGTTCTGACCGACGTTTCGGGACGGGTAGCGGCCCGAGGCGAACAGGGCGCGGGTCTCCGTATCCCTCAGCCGACCGGCGTCGACGAGCAGGAAATCGTCGATCAGCACGCCCTCTTGCTCGACCGTGCGCGACGCCGGCGGCATCGATCCGGGCGTGATGCCGCCCACGTCGGCGTGGTGTCCCCGCGCGGCGACGAAGAAGGCGGGCGCGTAGTCGGCCTCGAGGAAGACCGGCATGATCACCGTGATGTCGGGCAGGTGGGTCCCGCCGTTGTATGGCGCGTTCAGCATGTAGACGTCGCCGCGCTGCATGCCCCGTCTATCGGCCCGGCCGCCGCGCGAGCGGATGACGGTGCGGATGCTCTCGCCCATCGAGCCGAGATGGACCGGGATGTGCGGCGCATTGGCGATCAACGCGCCGCCCGCGTCGAAGACGGCGCAGGAGAAGTCGAGCCGCTCCTTGATGTTGACCGAATACGCCGTGGCCCGCAGGGCCTCGCCCATCTGCTCGGCGGCGGCCATGAAGCGGCTGTTGAACACCTCCAGCATGATCGGGTCGGCGTCGACGCCGAGGGCGGCGCGGCGGGGCAGGGGGGCGACCCGGACGAGGATCAGGTTGAGCGCGTCGTCCACCGTGGCGCGCCAGCCGGGTTCCAGAAGGGTCGTGCCGGTGTCCTCCAGAATGATCGCGGGACCGTCGACGGAAGCGCCGGGGCCGAAGGCGTCGCGGCGATAGACCGGCGTGTCGTGATCGGCGCCGGCCATGCGCACCGGAACGCGGGCGACGGCTGCGGGCGCTTCGACGGACCCGCCGGTGGAGAGGATGGAGGCCGGCTGATCGGACGCGGCCACCGCCTCGGCCTCCAGGGTTTCGACGACGAGCGCCTTGTCTTCGGCGAAGAAGCCGAAGCGCCGGCGGTGCAGGGCCTCAAACGCGTCCCGCATCTCCGTGGCCGGCCCGAACGGCACGGACAGGGACGTGTCCGAGCCGGCGAATTTAATCTCGGCGCGGACGAGGGCGGCGACCGACAGGTCGTCGAAGCCCTGCGCCGTCAGCAGGCCGCGCGCCTCGGCGATCAGGGCCTCGGCCCGGCCGCTCATGGCCGTATCGCCGGCGGCTTCCAGCGGCGCCGCCACGGTCGCCTGCCGGATGGCCCTGACGTCGGCCAGTCCCATGCCGTACGCGGACAGCACGCCCGCGAACGGGTGCAGCATCACCCGGGTCATGCCGAGCGCGTCGGCGACGAGGCAGGCGTGCTGACCGCCAGCGCCGCCGAAACAGTTCAGAACATAGCGGGTGACGTCGTAGCCGCGCTGGATCGATACCGACTTGATCGCCTCAGCCATGTTCTGGACGGCGATGGTGATGAAACCCTCGGCGAGCGTTTCCGGTGTCGTCTCGCGGCCGGTGGCCTTCGCGACGTCTGAGGCCAGCGCTTCGAACCGTTCGCGTACGGCGTCCGCGTCCAGCGGCTGGTCGCCGTCCGGGCCGAAGACAGCCGGAAACTGGTCGGGACGCAGCTTGCCGAGCATGACGTTGCAGTCGGTCACGGTCAGAGGGCCGCCGCGGCGGTAGGCGGCCGGCCCCGGCACGGCGCCGGCGGATTCGGGTCCGACGCGAAGGCGGGAACCGTCGAAGCGGCAGATCGAGCCGCCGCCCGCCGCCACCGTATGGATGCCGAGCATGGGCGCACGCAGCCGGACACCTGCCACGACCGCGTCCGAGGTCCGCTCATAGTCGCCGGCGAAATGCGACACGTCGGTCGAGGTGCCGCCCATGTCGAAGCCGATGACCCGATCGAAGCCGGCCGCACGCGCCGTCTGCGCCATGCCGACGACGCCGCCCGCCGGACCCGACAGGATGGCGTCCTTGCCCCGGAACGCCCCCGCCGCCGTCAACCCGCCGCTGGACTGCATGAACAGCAGCGGCGCCGCCTCGCCCAGATCGGCGCCGACGCGGTCGACATAGGCGCGCAGGATCGGCGACAGATAGGCGTCGGCCACGGTGGTGTCGCCGCGCCCGATCAGCTTGATCAGCGCCCCCACCTCATGGCTGACCGAGATCTGTTCGAAGCCGACCTCGCGGGCGACTACGGCGAGCCGCGCCTCGTGGGCGGTGAAGCGCCAGCCGTGCATCAGGACGATTGCGATGGCCCGAAGTCCCGCGGCATGCGCGGCGGCCAGGTCGGCGCGGGTCCGGGCTTCGTCGAGCGACTGCTCCACCGTCCCGTCGGCGCGCACCCGCTCGTCGATTTCGACGACCCTGTCATAGAGCTGCTCGTTGAGAACGATGTGCCGGGCGAAGATGTCGGGCCGGCTCTGCCAGCCGATCCGAAGCGTGTCGCCGAAACCGCGGGTGATCGCCAGCACCGTCGGCGCGCCCTTGCGCTCCAGCAGGGCGTTGGTCGCCACCGTGGTGCCCATGCGGATGCTGTCGACGCGGCCCGGCGGCAGCGGACCGGGTCCGGCGCCCAGGATGCGGCGCACGCCTTCGACGGCGGCGTCGGCGTACTGTTCCGGATTGTCCGACAGCAGCTTGCGCGTCTCGAGCCGTCCGTCCGGTGCCCGGGCCACGATATCGGTGAAGGTGCCGCCCCGGTCGATCCAGAACCGCCAGCCGTGGCGCGCGAAGGTCGAGGGCGCAGGCATGAGGTCGCTCCGGCGGGTGGGCTCGTCAGGCCGAGCTCTGAAGCGCCCCAGATAGCGGGTCGGGCGGCCATCCGTCCAACCGGCAGTCGAGGCCGGACCGAGCCGTCGGCCGGACGGCAATGTCGCCGTCATGGGCCAGCGTCACCTGCCGCGCCAGGCTCAGGCCGAGGCGGGCGCCGTGCGGCCTGGTGGTGAAAAGGCGCAGGAAAGCCCTAGGGTCGGCCCAGTTCTCTCGCCAGGGCGACAAGAACCGCACGCTTCGAAGGCGGGAGCCGGCCGGTGATACGGGCGATTTGCAGGACAACCCGTGTCTCCGGATCTTCGGCGGAACCGCTGTCGAAAGCGTCGCCGATCAGCACCCTCAAGGGTGTCTCCAGGGCGTTGGCGATCTGCACCAGCCGACCGAACGGCACCGCCATCTCGCCCGTCTCGTAGCGCTGGATGAGTTGGTGACCGCCTCCGACCGCGGCGGCCAGTTCGGCGAGTGTCAGCCCCCTGGCTGAACGGGCGAGCGCGATGCGCTGGCCCAGCAGGCGGTTGCTACGGGCCTCGGCCGTTCCGTCGGATTTGCGCTTGGTGGTCATCTATCCCGGCGTCCCCGTCCGCCGGAACTAGCGCAGCCGCAACTCAGATTTGTGTCGTTTCGGGGAAGGTTTGCCGGAGCCGGTGCGGATCAGTGAGAAAGGCCCAGTGGCCCCAGGAGCCAGGTCAGCCAGACGCCGAGGGCCAGAAAAATGCCGAATGGCATGCGGTCCGAGCCGGAGACTCTGGCCCCTGTAAGCAGGCGCGCGACGACGATGCTCAGTCCCGCCAGAGCGGCCCAAAGCAGGATGCTGGGCAGACCGATCCACCCGGTCCAGGCGCCGCCGGCGGCGAGAAGAAAAGGGTCGCCGCCTCCCAGGCCGTCACGGCCCCGGACCAGACGGTAGGCGTGGCCGACAAGCCAGAGGCCGCCGAAGCCGACCACCGCCCCTGTCAGGGATTCGACGAAGGTAAGCGGGTGCAGGACGGTGGCGGCGAGGAGCCCGCTCCCGAGCAGGGGGAGGGTCAGGCGGTCGGGAAGCCAGAGATGCTCGCCGTCGACCACCGCGATCAGCAGGAGTTGCCAGCCGAGCAGAGCCGTCAGCAGGGCGGCGGCGATGGTCGGCTGGGTCAGGGCCGCATAGACGCCGATGGCGGCGCAAGCGAACTCCATGAGCGGGTAGCGGATCGGAATCGCCGCGCCGCAATCGACACACCGGCCCCTGGAGACGGCGTAACTCAGCAACGGAATCAGCCGCCATGGAGCCAACGGCCGATCGCACCCGCGGCAAGACGAGCGCCCGGCGACAAAGCCTTCGCCCCGGGGAAGACGCAGGCTGACGAGGCCGACGAAGCTTCCGGCCAGCAGACCGGCGCCGAAGAGCCCGAAGGCGAGCAACATCGGACCCGTGTCGGTCGTCATAGATTTTCCTCGCGGTGTCACACACGGATTCAGTGGCTCAGACACCTCCGCGGCCATCGCCTCTACCCTCGATCTGTGACGATCCTGCCGTACCGGGACGGTGTTTCACTGATCGGCCAAAACAACTTCACAGAGGTGCGCCGCAACCGTCACGGTTCGGCGGCCACCCTGTCACAACCGGATTCTAACGAGAGCGCCGGGCAGGGGGCGAGTTTCGCCGCGACGGGGCAGCGTGTCCGGTCGTCCTGCCGAATGATCCTTTGGACCAGACACGGTGGACACGATGACCGGCTTTCGACTGACAACCCTGCTCGCGCTTTCGGCCAGCGCCCTGGCGCTCGCCGCCTGCGGATCGGCCGAGGTGGCCTCGCCAGGCGAGGGCGACTTCGGCGGCGGCGGCGGCGGCGGCGGCGGCCCGACGCCGCTTCCCCCCGGCACCCCCGCCGCGGATTGCCCGACCGGCTTCGCCAACGTCGGTCTCGTCGCCGCCAACACCCTGCGCGTCTGCCAGCTGCCGCAGCAGATCCTCGGCGCCCTGACGGTGCCGCTGCGCGCCGGCACCATCTACTCGATCAGCGGCCGCACCGAGGTCGGCACCGACCGCGGCATCGACGCTGCCTCGCCGACCCCGGGCAGCGCCCAGGGCATCCTCACCATCGAGCCTGGCGTGCGCATCTTCGCCTCGGGCGGTTCGGACTACCTGATCGTCAACCGGGGCTCGCAGATCTTCGCCGAAGGCACCGCCACCCAGCCGATCGTCTTCACCAGCCGCCAGAACGTCGAGGGCACGACCACCGAAACCTCGCAAGGACAGTGGGGCGGCCTGGTCATCGCCGGCCGCGCGCCGCAGGCCAACTGCCAGCTGACCGCGCCGGTCACCTGCACGGGCACCGTCGAGGGCACCAGCGCCTTCTACGGCGGCAACACGCCGTCGGATAACTCGGGCCGGATCCGCTATGTGCAGATTAAATACTCGGGCTTCGAGATCGCGCCGGGCAACGAGCTTCAGGGCCTGACCATGGCCGGCGTCGGCTCGGGCACCACGGTCGACCACGTCCAGATTCACAACAGCTCGGACGACGGCATCGAGATCTTCGGCGGCAATGTGAACCTGCGCCACCTGGTCATCACCGGGGCCGACGACGACGGCCTGGACACCGACACCGGCTGGCGCGGCGGGGCCCAGTTCGGTATCGTCACCCAGCGTCCGCCGAACGCCACCAGCCGCAGCGCCGGCTTCGAGTTCTCGGCCGCGCCGGCCTCGACGCCGCTGGCCTCGCGCTACGTCTCCCAGCCGAAGATCGCCAACTTCACCCTGGTGGGCCGGAACTCGCCGACCAACGCCCACACGGTCGCCCACTTCGACACGGGCACGGACGCCACGGTGATCAACTCGGTGTTCACGAACGTGGCGGGCTCGGCCTCGGGCTGCCTCGACATCGCTGACGCAGACACCGAAACCAGCATGCCGACCTTCACCTCGATCTATATGTCGTGCGGCATTTCCTATCGTCCGGGCGGCAGCGCCGCGCGGTCGCAGTCGGTGTTCACGGCCGGGACGGGCAATACGCCGGCCGGCGCCTCGACCCTGACCGCTCCGGCGTCGGGAACGAGCCTGAGCAACCAGGTGCTGACCTTCATCAACGGCGCCAACGAGACGGCGGTCACGCCGGCCAACGCCCCGGCGGTCTATCCGTTCTTCACGGCCACGACCTACATCGGCGCCGTCCAGAACGCCTCCGACACCTGGTGGCAGGGCTGGACCTGCGGCCTGACGTCGGGCGCGACCTGCTGACCACGGACGCGCGGCGGCGGCTCGATCCTTGAGCCGCCGCCGGCTTTCGCCCCGTCCGTTGAACTCCTCCAAGGCGCAGAACATGAAGACCGCCTCCCTGACACTTATCGGGCTCCTGTTGGCCACCAGCGCGCTGCTAGCGCCCGGCGCCGCATACGCCCAGATCCAAACCGCACTGCCCGGGCCCGACCCGACCACCGAGGTGGATGAGGTCGTGGTGCTGGGACGGCACATCCCGGAGCCGAACCGCGAGAGCTCCGAAGTCGCGGCCTTCCTGACCGCCGAGGATCTCGAGCGAACCGGTGATTCCAGCGCCGCCGCCGCCCTGACCCGGGTGACGGGCCTGACCATCGTAGAGGGCCGGTTCATCTATGTGCGGGGTCTGGGCGAGCGCTACTCGTCGGCCCTCTTGAACGGTTCGCCCCTTCCCAGCCCTGAGCCCTTGCAACGCGTCGTGCCGCTGGACCTGTTTCCCGCAAGCATCCTCGAGAGCGTGACGGTCCAGAAAAGCTATTCCGCCGACTTTCCGGGCGAGTTCGGCGGGGGCGTGATCGACCTGCGCACCATCGACGCGCCTCGCGATCCCTTCTTCAGCTTCTCGGCCTCGATCGGCGGCAACACCGAAACCACGAACGAGGAAAGTCTGATCTACTACGGGTCGCGCACCGACTTCACGGGGTTCGACGACGGCACGAGGGATGTGCCCGGCCCCATCGCGCTGGCCTTCAGCTCCGGTCGGCAGATCAACCGGGCGAATTTCTCGACCGACGAGTTGCAGGCGATGGGCCAGTCGCTCGTCAACGCGCCTCTGCGCCTGCTTCAGCGTGAAACCACGCCGGTCAACTTCGGGTTCGATGTCGCGGGCGGGCTGTCCAGCGACAGCAGCCTGGGCACACTCGGGTTGATCGGCGTGGCCGGCTACAGCAACACCTGGAGCACCCGGCGCGGCTTCCAGGAGGAAGGCCAGTTCTCCGGCGACGCCATCGTTCCGGTGACCAGCAAGGCGTTCGAATCGAACCAGAACGATCTGCAGCTGAACCTCCTCGCCGGGCTGTCGCTGACCGTTCAGGACCACGAGCTGAAGTGGACCAACCTCTACGTCCGCAGCACCACCAAGGAAGCCCGGACCAGCGCTGGTCCGGACCTCAGCGTCGGCGGCGGCATCCTGCGCGACGACTACACCGAATGGTTCGTCCGCGAGTTGCTCTCCAGCCAACTGGCCGGCGAGCATTTCTTCATGGATGGGGCGCTGGAGTTCGCCTGGCGCGCCGCGTGGGCCCATACCTCGCGTGACGCCCCCTATGAGTCCCGTTTTCAGTACGGGGTGAACGCCGACGGCGACTACATCCACAATCCGTCCAACCTGATCTCGTTCAGCGAACTGGACGAGGATGTGGTCTCGGGCGGGGCCGACGTCCGCTACGCCCTGCCGCTTTCCGACGCCCGTGAGGCGGTGTTCAGCCTCGGCGTGGCGTATATGGACACGACGCGGGAGGCGACCCGGCACGATCTTCAGCTGGCCGCGGTCAGCGGGCTGACCGACGAACAGCGCCGGTCCCGGATCGACTTCCTGTTCTCCGACTTCAACATCAACCCGACCACGATCGAGCTGCGGCAGGTCTCGGGCACCAACGGCGCGGGCGCCTATGACGCCGGCCTCGAGGTCGCCGCCGTCTACGCCCAGGTCGACGCCGAGATCCTTCCCCTGCTTCGCACCACCGTTGGCGTCCGCTTCGAGGACAGCCGTCAGACGGTGACGCCGCGCGATCTGTTCGGCGGCACGACCACCTTTGCGGCCAGCGAGCTCGAGGCGCAATACTATCTGCCCTCCTTCACCGCGACGTGGAATTTCGCCGAGGATCAGCAGGTCCGGCTGGGGGCCTCGCAAACCATCGGCCGGCCCCAGTTCCGCGAACTGGCGCCCCAGTCCTACATCGATCCGGAAAGCGACCGCGAATTCACCGGCAACCCGTTCCTGGTGGACACCGAAATCCTCAATCTCGACGCCCGGTACGAGTGGTATTTCGCCCGGCAGCAGTATCTGACGGCCGGCGTCTTCTACAAGGATCTGGACAAGCCGGTGGAGTCGGTCGTGGTGCTGACCGGCGACCAGCGCCAGCAGTCCTTCCTCAATGCGCCCAAGGCCACGGTCTACGGCGCCGAGGTCGAGGCCAAGAAGTATTTCGAGTTCCCCGACGCGGGCTGGTCCTTCGTCGCCAACAAGCGGTGGTTGGTGCAGGCCAACTACACGTGGTCGACCTCGGAGGTGCAGGTCGACGCGGATGACGTGGTCTTCACCCAGGGCGGCGGCGGGGCCCCGGAACAGGCGTCCTTCTTCATCGCCGACGGCAGCCGGCTGCAGGGTCAGTCGGACCATGTCGCCAACCTGCAGATGGGCTGGGAAGACGACACGGCCCGGTCGCAGGCGACGATCATCGTCAACTACGTCAGCGAGCGCATCACCGCCCGCGGGGCCGGCGCGGCGGGCGCCCGGGAGCCCGACTACATCCAGGACCCCGGTGTCTTCCTCGACTTCGTCTACCGCAGGGATTTCGAATACGCGGGCCGCGACCTCGGCTTCGCCCTCGAACTGCGCAATCTGCTGAACACCGACTACGACGAGTTCCAGGAGCTGGGAAACAGGATCCGGATCAACAACTACGATCTCGGATCCTCGGCCACCGTCAGCCTGACGGCCCGGTTCTGACGACCCCCGGGACACCTGATTGCAGAAATGCGGCAGTTGATCCGCACCCGCCCTAACCGTCACCGCAAGTTCTCCGCACCGTCATCGCCCCGTGAAGCCCGGGCACGGACGATTGGTCTAGGACGCTTTCGGGCCGTCGAGGCCCGTCGGGGCCTGCGATCGTGATCGGCGCAATTCGCAACTGGAGCACGGGAGTCCGCGAGGCTGTCGCCGCCCGCCCGGACCGGGTCCGGAGCGCCGTGGAGGCGGCCCTGGCCCTGTTGCTGATCGTGCAGCTGGGGCGGCTGGTCTGGATCGCCGTCGAGCCGGTCGACGCCCCGGCCGCCCCGGTGACGCGACCGGAGGTCAAGCCGGTCGACTACTCCGTCTTCCGGCGCTTCGACGCCTTCTTCCGCACCGGCGGGCAGAGCAGCCTCGCCGAGGACACCGCCGCGGGCAGCAGCCAGATGCGGCTGTTCGGCGTGCGCTCGGACGGCGCAGGCGGCGGCTCGGCCATCATCGGTCTGGCCGACGGCCGTCAATTGTCCGTGGCCGTGGGGGAAGCCGTCGAGCCCGGCCTCGTCCTACAGTCGGTGGGCGCCGACCACGTCGTGCTGGCGCGCGGGAGCTCGCTGAGCCGCCTGATCTTCAGCGACCTTCCGGTCGGCGCGGCGCCCCCGCCACCGCCACCGCCCGTACCGCAGACCATGACGCCCGCACCGGCGAGCGCGCCCGCGCCGGTCCAGGTCGATCCCGTCCGGCTGATGACCGAGGCGTCGCTGCGTCCCCGCATGCAGGGGATCGGGGTCAACGGCTTCACCGTCTCCTCGAACGGGAACGGCGCCGCACTCCTCGCGGCGGGACTGCAACCCGGCGACGTGATCCTGGCGGTCAACGGACAGCCGCTCGACCGTCTCGACCGCCTCGCCGCCCTGCGCGGCCAGCTTTCCGGCAGCGCCAGCGCCGAAATCCGCTTCGAGCGGGACGGCGCGGTTCAGACCACCACCATAAGGACAGGCCGTTGAAGCGATCGATCCGCAGCGTCCTCGGCGTTTCCCTCGCGGCTCTCCTGAGCGTGGAGGGCCCGCTCGCCGCAGCGCCCGCCCTGGCCCAGTCCGGCGAGCGCCAGACCCTCAATGTTCAGGGCGCCGACATCCGCGCCTTCATTCAGGACGTGGCCCGCTCGACCGGCCGCACCTTCATCGTCGATCCGGCGGTGACCGGCGCCGTGACGGTGACCAGCGACCGGCCGCTGTCGCGCGCCGAACTGTTCGAGGTCTTTCTGTCGACCTTGCGCGCTAACGGTCTGGTGGTGACGCCGACCAGCTCGGGCGCCTACCGCATCAGCCCGGCCCTGGGCGCCGCGCAGGGTCCGGCGACGGTCGGCTCCGAGCGGTTCGCGACCGAGGTCTTCCAGCTCCGCAACATCGACGCCGCCTCGGCCGCCGAGACCATCCGTCCCCTCGTCGGCCCGCAGGGACAGGTGCTGCCCAACGCCGGCGCCAACAGCGTCGTCGTCGCCGATTTCGCTGACAATCTGGCGCGCATACGGGCCCTGATCGGCCGTATCGACGTCGACCGCACCGGCTTCGAGGTGGTGACGCTGGAGAACTCCTCGGCGCACGAGATCGCCGCCGTCCTGCAGAGCGTGCTCGCGCCGCCCGGCGGTCAGCCAGGGCAGGGAATGGTCTCGGTCACGCCCGTCGAAAGCTCGAACTCGGTCGTGCTGCGCGGCGATCCGTCGGCCGTGGCGCGGGTGCGGCCGCTGATCGAGGACCTCGACCGCCGCGCCGAGTCCGCAGACGACGTCAATGTCATCTTCCTGCAGCACGCCAACGCCGAGGCGCTGCTGCCGGTGCTTCAGCAGATCGTCGGCCAGCCGCCCACCGCGGCCGGCGCCACTGCGACGCCAGGGGCCGGGCGGGCCGGCGAGGTCGATGCGGCGTCGGCGGCCGTTGCGCCCGTGGCTGCGCCGGTTCCCGGCCAGCGCGCCACCATCGCTCGCTTCCCCGGCGCCAACGCCCTGGTCATCTCGGCCTCGGGCGACACCCAGCGCATGCTGGCCGAGGTCATCCGCCAGCTCGACCAGCGCCGCCAGCAGGTGTTGATCGAGGCCATCGTCGTCGAACTGTCCGACAACGCCGTGCGCGAACTGGGCGTGCAGTGGCTGCTGGCCGGCGAGGACGGCAACCCGATCGGCCTGACCAACTATTCGGATCGCGCTTCACCGTTGGTCCCCATTGCCGGCGGCGCGGCGGCGGGCCAGCTCGACGAGGACGACCCGCTGCGCGAGCAACTGCAGGAGCTGGCGCTGAACAGCCTTCTGGGCGCCAACGGTTTTGTCGGCGGCGGCGGCGGACGGATCGGCGACGGCCTGTTCGGTTTCATCATCAACGCCGCCAAGACCGACGACGGCTCCAACCTGCTGCAGACCCCGTCGCTGATGACGCTGGACAATGAGGAGGCGACCATCCTCGTGGGGCAGGAGGTGCCGATCACCACCGGCGAGACCCTGCTGGACGGCAACTCCAACCCGTTCCGCACGACCCAGCGCCAGGATATCGGCGTCAAGCTGATCGTCCGGCCCCAGATCAACGCCGGCGGCTCGATCACCTTGTTCCTGCGTCAGGAGGTGTCCAGCATCAACGGCGTGCTGACCAACTCGGCCAGCGACCTGGTGCTGAACAAGCGCGAGCTGGAGACCACGCTGGTGGTCGACGACGGCGATATCGCAGTGGCCGGCGGCCTGCTGGACCAGAACGACCGCCTGTCGGTCGACAAGGTGCCGGGCTTCGGCGACCTGCCGGTCGTGGGCGGTCTGTTCCGCTCCACCAGCCGGCAGCGCGGGCGGACCAATCTGATGGTCTTCATCCGCCCGACGATCATCCGCTCGCCGGCCGAGGCGCAGGCGTTGAGCGCCGACCGCTGGGGCTATATGCGCCAGCAACAGCTGAACAATGCCCCCGGCGTCGAGCCCGGCCTCGACGAAATGCTGCGCGACTACATGCGGACCCAGCCCCCGGCCGCGCCCGCGAACACCGTCGCCGCGCCCGTCGGCGAGGTGACGATCTCGCCGCTGCCGCCGCCCCTGCCGTCGTCGCAGGAGTGAGGACGGCATGATCACCCCCGTCAATCCGACGCTGCCCTACGGCTTCGCCAAACGGCACGGCGTCATCCTGCTGGACGCCGGAGAGATCGCCCTTGTAGGGCTGCGCGAGGGGGCCGACCCGACGGCCTTGGTCGAGACCCGCCGGGCCGTCGGGCGATCTCTGCGGGTCGAATGGCTGGGCCAGGCCGAGTTCGACCGGCGCCTGTCGCAAGTCTATGCCGGCGATCACCTGAGCGCCGCGGACGACGATCTGGACGTGCCGTCCGGACTGGACAGCCTGATCGACGACATACCCGCCGCCGCCGACCTGCTCGACACCGTCGACGACGCCCCCGTCATCCGACTGATCAACGGCATCATCGCCGAGGCCGTGCGGATCGGCGCCTCCGACATCCATCTGGAGCCGTTCGAAAGCGCTCTGACCGTGCGCATGCGCGTCGACGGCGTGCTGCGCGAGGCCTTGTCGCTGAACCCCCGGATCACTCCGTTGCTGGTGTCTCGGATCAAGGTCATGGCCCGGCTCGATATCGCCGAAAAGCGGGTGCCGCAGGACGGCCGCATCCCGCTGGCCCTGGGCGGCAAGACGCTGGATGTCCGCGTCTCGACCCTGCCGTCGCGCGCCGGCGAACGGGTGGTGCTGCGCATCCTTGATAAGGACCACGCCGAGCTGACCCTGGACCAGTTGGGCATGACCGGCGAGACGCTGGACGCCTTCCGCTCCGCCTTGCGCGAGCCCAACGGCATCATCCTGGTCACCGGACCCACCGGGTCGGGCAAGACCACCTCGCTCTACGCCGGCCTGTCGCTGCTGAACGACTCGACCCGCAACATCCTCACCGTCGAGGACCCGGTCGAATACGCCATCGACGGAGTCGGTCAGACCCAGGTCAACGCCAAGGTCGGCATGACCTTCGCCGCCGGGCTGCGCGCCATCCTGCGTCAGGACCCCGACGTGGTCATGGTCGGCGAGATCCGCGACGTGGAGACGGCGAGCATCGCCGTGCAGGCTTCGCTGACGGGCCACCTGGTGCTGTCGACGGTGCACACCAACGACGCCGCCGGGGCCATAACCCGGCTGCGCGACATGGGGGTCGAGCCCTTCCTGCTGGCTTCGACGCTGCGTCTGATCGTGGCCCAGAGGCTGGTGCGGCGGCTGTGCGCCGCCTGCCGCCGGTCGGAGCCGGCGGATCGCGCCACGGCGCGGCTGATCGGCGTCAAGCCGGGTGAGCCGGTCTGGCGCGCCCAGGGCTGCGACCGCTGTCACCAGACCGGCTATGTGGGGCGCGTCGGCCTGTACGAGGTCATAGCGGTTGACGACCGCGTCCGCCGCCTGATCGCCGCCGAGGCCGATGAGGACGCCATCAACGCGGTGGCCTTCGAACGCATGGACACCTTGTCCCAGCGGGCCCGCGCCTTCGTCCTTGGTGGCCTGACCTCGGTCGAGGAAGCGGTGCGGGTCACGCGGCGGGAGACCGCGGCGCCGCACGGCGAGATGCTCGCCAGCGAGGCGGCGGCTTGATGGCGGCGTTCGACTATGTGGCGGTGGATGCCGGCGGACGCACCCTTACGGGTGCCCTGAACGCCGCTGACGAGAACGTGGCGCGAGCCCAGCTCAAGCGGCGGAAGCTGATGCCGCTGGAGATCAAGCCGGCGCGCGCCGCCGTCGGGCAGACGGGCCGTCCCGCGGGGGGCAAGGGCGGCAAGCTCAACGCCAGGACCCTGGCCCTGACAACCCGCCAGCTCTCCACCCTCGTCTCGGTCGCGCCCATCGAGGAGGCGCTGCGCACCATCGCCGTGCAGGCCGACCGCCCGGCAGTACGCCGGGTTCTGGAGGGCGTCCATGGCGGGGTCATGGAGGGCCGCCGGCTCTCGGACGCCATGGCGTTGCAGAGTCAGGCCTTCCCGCCGCTCTACCGGGCCATGGTTTCGGCCGGCGAGACCTCGGGCGCGCTGGAGCCGATCCTGCAGCGCCTCGCCGACGGCCTGGAGCGGGACCAGACGGTACGCGGCAAGGTGATCACGGCGCTGGTCTATCCGGCCGTGCTGGCGGTGGTGGCGCTCGGCGTCATCGGCGCCCTGATGACCTTCGTGGTGCCGAAGGTGGTCGACCAGTTCGACAGCATGAACCAGACCCTGCCGTTGCTGACGCGTCTGGTCATCGGCGTCTCGGACCTGATGCGCGACTGGGGCTGGCTGGCGGGTCTGGCCGTAATGCTGGTGGTGCTTGCCGGCGCCGTCGCCCTGCGCAATCCCGCGATCCGGCTCCGGGCTGACACGGCCCTGCTCCGCCTGCCGCTGGTCGGCCGCCTGATCCGCGACCTGCACGGCGCGAAGATGGCGCGGACGCTGGCGACCATGATCGCGGCGGGCCTGCCGGTGCTCGAAGGCCTGACCATCACCGCCCGCACCGTGTCCAACCGGGCCCTGCGCGCCGCCACCGAAACCATGGCCGGCGCCGTGCGCGAGGGCGGAAGCTTGTCCGCCGCCATGCGCCGGGCCGACGTCTTTCCGCCGATCCTCGTCTACATGACCGCCTCGGGCGAGAGCAGCGGCCGGCTTGAGCCGATGCTGGAGCGCGCCGCCGACTATCTCGAGCGCGAGTTCTCGACCTTCACGGCCGTTATGCTGAGCCTCCTCGAGCCCGCCATCATCGTCGTCATGGGCGGCGTGGTCGCCATGATCGTCCTCTCGATCCTCCTGCCCATCCTTCAGATCAACACCCTGGCCATGGGGTGAGGAAGTTGAACATGTCTCCTGGTCCTGACGCCCGCCGCGCGGCGGCTCACTTCTTGAGGACGACCTGGCGCGTCCGCGCTCAAGCAGCGTTGCGCCGCGCGCAACGCGATAGCGCCCAAAAACGAGCGGGGTTCACCCTGGTCGAACTGATGGTGGTCATCGTCATCATTGGTCTGCTGGCCACCGTGGTCGCCATCAACGTTCTGCCCAGCCAGGACAGGGCCATGGTGGGCAAGGCGCGGGCCGACATCTCGGTGCTGGAGCAGGCCATCGAAACCTACCGCCTCGACAATCTGGCCTTCCCCGACGACCTGCAGGCGCTTGTCTCCGCCCCCGCTGGCCTCGCCCGGCCCGAGCGCTATCGCCAGGGCGGCTACGTCCGCCGCCTGCCCGAGGATCCTTGGGGCAATCCCTATCTGTACCGCCGGCCCGGCGCGCACGGCGGCCAGTTCGACGTCTTCTCGTACGGGGCGGACGGTCGCGAAGGGGGCGAGGGCAATGACGCCGACCTCGGCAACTGGCAGGCCTAGCGGCGCTACCGCTCGCGACGCGGTCGCTCACTGCCTGAGCGCGGTTCGGGATCGCGCTCAAGCAGCGCCGCGCCGCGCGCGGCGCGATAGCGCACAGGCAAGAGCGGGTTTCACCTTGGTCGAGCTGCTGATGACGGTGGCCATCATCGGGCTGGCGGCGGGCGCCGTCGTGCTGTCGGTCCCCGATCCGCGACCCTCCATTTCGGAAGACGCCGAGCGCTTCGCCGCCCGCCTGTCCCGCGCGCGGGAGGAGGCGGTGCTGTCGAACCGGCCGGTGGCGGTCGAGGCGACGGCCGCGGGCTATGCCTTCTCGACCTTCGACGGCGTCGAATGGTCACCTCTGACCGACGGCCCGTTCGGACCGGAGGCGTGGAGCGAGGGAGTGTCCGTGTCGCCCGCCGGGCCGGTCCGGCTGGTGTTCGACCCCACCGGCGTCGCTGAGCCTGCCACCGTCACGCTCAGCCGCGAGGGGCGCGCCTCCCGCATCGCCGTCGACGGCGCGGGAGAGGTGATCATCGATGGCTGATCGCTCCGGCTTCACCCTGATCGA
The DNA here is from genome assembly GCF_035626535.1 of Brevundimonas sp. GTDB lineage: Bacteria > Pseudomonadota > Alphaproteobacteria > Caulobacterales > Caulobacteraceae > Brevundimonas. Next base: position 16,724 of record NZ_DASPNO010000063.1, on the reverse strand, counting down.
ACTGCTGGTCGCCCTGGCCGTGTTTAGCCTCGCCGCCATGGCCCTGCTCAACCTGTCGGGAGAGAGCACCCGCTCCGCCGCCCGGGTGGAGACGCGGACGCTGGGCGGCGTGGTCGCCGAGAATCTGGCGGTGGAGGCGATGATCGATCCCCGCCTCGCCGAAGGCGAAACCGGCGGCGTGGTCCCGCTGGCGGGCCGCCAGTGGCGCTGGAGCCGGTCGGTGCGAGGCGTCGAGGCCGGCCTGCTGCGCATCGATATCGCGGTGGCGACCGACGAGGGGCGGGCCGCCGACCGCGTGCTGTTCCGGGCGCGGCCATGACCGGTTCCCACGCCGGCTTCACCCTCGTCGAGGTGCTCGTCTCGCTGCTCGTCTTTGCCCTGATCGCCGCGGCGGGGGCGACGGTGCTCAGCCTGTCGATCGACAACCGTTTCGCCATCAAGGCTGCCTCGGACCGGACCGCGGACCTGCAGCGGATGCGCAGCCTGCTGAAGGCCGATCTGGGTCAGGCGGCGGCGCGGCGCTCGCGCGGGCCCGCCGGCCGTCCAATGCCCCTGCCGATGGGCGGTCCGGCCGCGCCCGGCGATCCGGTGCTGGTCCTGACCCGGGCCGGCTGGACCAACCCGGGCGAACAGCCCCGCCCCTCGCTGCAGCGGGTCGAATACCGGCTGGCGGAGGATCGGCTGGAGCGGCGGGTCTCGACCCATCTGGACGGCGCGCGGCCGGGTCCGCCGCAGGTCCTGTACCGTGGAGTGCGCGACCTCACCGTGGCCTTCATCAAGGACGGGCAGGAGGCGCCCGCCTATATCACCACGTCCGAACGGCCCCTGCCGGACGCGGTGCGGGTCAGGATGACGCTGGATGGCTACGGCCCGGTCGAGCAGCTTTTCCTCGTGGGAGGCGGCTGATGCGGCCGGCGTCGCGAACCGATGGCCGCGAGGGCATGGCGCTGCTGACGGTTCTGCTGCTGGTCGCGGTGATGTCGGTGGTCGCCGTCGCCGTGCTCGACGACGTGCGGTTCTCCGTCCGCCGCGCGACCAACGCGGAGATCCAGGCCCAAGCCCAGTGGTACGCTTCCGGCGCCGAGGCTCTGGCCCGTCGCCAGGTCGCGCGCCTGCTCGCCGCCGGCCCAGCCCGCACGCCGCTGCAGCCGGAGTGGAACGGCCGCCAGCTGGAGTTTCCCCTCGAGGACGGCTCGATCAGCGCGGTGGTCACCGACGGCCAGGCCTGCTTCAACCTGAACAGCCTGGTCGAGGGCGTCGGCGAAGACCTGATGGCGCGTCCGCTCGGGACGGCGCAGTTCCTCGCTCTCGGCCGGGCCGTCGGCGCGCCCGAGAGCCGTATGCGCGCCGTGGCCGACGCTCTCACGGACTGGCTGGACGCGGACGGCGTCTCGCGGCCGTTGGGGGCCGAGGACGGCGCCTATGCGGGTCTGGCGACGCCGTATCGCACGGGCGGCGTTCTGCTGGCCGAAGTCAGCGAGCTGCGCGCGGTCAAGGGCGTCGACGCCGATCTCTACCGCCGCCTGCGCCCGTACGTCTGCGCCCTGCCGACCAGCCGCCCGTCACCGCTGAACGTCAACACCCTGACGCCGGAGCAGGCCCCGCTGCTGATGATGCTGACCAACAACGCCCTGGGCCGCGAGAGCGCGCGCGCCGTGATTTCGCGCCGGCCGCGGGACGGTTGGCCCGATGCCGCCGCCTTCTGGGCCCAGCCCGCGATGGCCGCGGTCGAGATCCCGGCGGAGGCGCGCGAACAGGCTGCCGTCCTGACCCGCTATTTCAACCTCCGCATCGAGGTCGACTACGGCGGCGGGCGCGCCGTCCGCACCGCCCTCCTGCACGCACAGCCAGACGGCGCGGTGCGGACTGTCATCCAGCGCTGGACTCCTGAAGAATGAAACCGATCCGCCTCGTCCTCATCCCCGCGCTCGCCGGCCAGCCGGCGCCATTCATGATCGTCGCCCCTGACGGCGGCGTGCTCCACCGGGGCCAGCTGGCGCCCGACGCCGTCGAACGGCCCGCACCGATGCGCACAGTCGCCGTCTGCCCCGGCGCCGACGTTTCCGTTCACTGGCTGGATGATTTGCCGCCGGGCGGCGCGGCCCAGCTCCGCGCCGCGGCGGCGTGGCGGCTGCGTGACGAACTGGCCGCCACCTCTGATCGGGTGGCGACGGTCGTCGGCCCGCCCGTCGGCCCCGATCAGCCGCGTCTGGTCGCCGTGGTCGGTCAGGGACTTCTGCAGGCGTGGTCGGGCTATCTCGAGGCGCTGGGTGTTCGCGCCGACGTCATCGTGCCGGACATGCTGACCCTCGCCGAGCCTGACGACGAGGACGGGGTGACGGCGGTGACGTTCGGCGACAGCGTGGCGCTGCGGGGGCGGCGCTTCGCGGCCACGGTCCAGCCCGACCTCGTCGACATGGTTGTCGGCGAGCGGCGGGTGATCTCCGTCCGGGATTCCTTCGAAGTCGAACGGGCGCTGGTGACCGCCGCGCGGTCGCCGGTCATCAATCTGCTCGACGCCGGCGCGCGTGACCGGACCGGGGCGCGGGTCGGCTGGCGCCGGGCGACCGGGTTGGCCGCCGCCGTCCTCGTCTCGCCCCTGATGCTGACCGCCGCCGTGGCCGCCCGCGACGACATGGGTGCGCGCAGACTCAGGACTGATGCTGTCGCGGCGGTCGCCGCTGCGGCGCCCGATCTGGCGCGGGAGGCGGACCCGGTCGCCGCCCTTCGCCGCCGGGCCACCTCGGCTCCGCCGCCCGGCGGCGTGACGGCCGCCGCGGCCGCGCTGTTCACCGCTGTCGAGGCTGTCGAGGGGGCCGAGATCGACGCGCTCGTCGCCACGCCGGACGACGGCGTGAAGGCCACGCTCAGCCACCCCACCTGGTCGGACATGGAGGAGATCACCCGCCGGATGGCCGACATCGGTATGGCCGTGACGGTCACAGCCACCCTCGAGGACGCCGGCCGCGTGGTCAGCGACATCAGCATCGGAGCGCGCCCATGAACCGGATTTTCGCGCAACTTCATCAGGCTTGGGACGGCCGCACGCGCCGTGAGCAGCGGATGCTGGCGGCGATGACCCTGCTCGTGGCGGTGGTGGTCCTGTGGCTGGGGGTGGTCCGCCCGGTGACCGGCTGGCGGGACGAGGCGGCCCGCGACCGGGCGCGCGCCGAAACCGACCTCGCCGAGGTCCGCGCCGCCCTGAACCGCCTGGCGCCGGCGGCCGCCGGGGGGGCGCGTGCGAACGACCTGCAGGGTCTGGAGCCGGTCGTCCGGCAGACGGCGGAGGCGGCGGGGCTTCAGATCATCACCGGTATGGATGCCTCGGGCCGTCTCGGCTTCAGCACGGCCAATGCCCCGGCCGCCGCCGTTTTCGGTTGGCTGGCCGCCCTCGAAACCACGCACGGCGTACGGCCCTCCAGCCTTGGCGTGATCGAGAACGCCGACGCCTCGCTGCAGGTCGAGGGGGCGTTCTGAACCGCCCCCTCGGCCCGTCAGGTTGCTGGCGTCCCGTCAGAACGCCGCGCGCAAGGTGACCTGGTACAGGACGCCCGAGCGCTCGCTCTCCAGCTCGTATTCGTCCAGGTCGCCGTTGGCGCGGTTGTCGAGGATCTCCTCGATCGAGTCGCCGTCGTACTTCATGAACGTCTCGCGCTTCTCCTTGTCGAGCAGGTTCTGGGCCGACAGGCGAACCACGAACCGATCGCCGAAGCGCTTCTCGACGAAGGCCTCCAGATCCTGGTCGTACTCGACCTTGACCAGCTCATCGAGGCCGGATTCATAGCCCTCGTCGCGGCCGTACAGGCTGGCCCCGAAGCTGACGTCCCAAGCCGGCAGGTTCTGGATGAAGCCGACGTTCCAGACGTTCTGCGGCTGGTTGCGGAACCGCCGCTCGACACCAGTGAACGGGTCGACGACCTGGCTGTCCAGCCAGGTGTAGTTGGCGAACACGCCGGTCTCCGGCAGGCCGATCAAGTCCAGCGGCGCCGACAGGTCGATCTCGACACCCCAGGTGGTCCCGTCGCCGATGTTGCGGGGCTCGATCAGATTGTAGGCGTCGTCGCCGGGATCGACCGGACCGCCGTTCTCGTCGACCTCCGCGCCGGTGTCGACCAGTTCGATCAGGTCGTCGATCTCGCGATAAAAGATGTTGAAGCCGAACACACCGCGCGAGCCGATGCGGTGCTCGTATCCGACATCGATACCGTTGGCCTTTTCGCTCTCCAGCAGCGGGTTGCCGCGCAGGGCGTCCTCGTCCGCCGGCTCCTCATCGGCGATGTAGGGCGCGAGGAGGCTGTAGTCGGGACGGCGCTGCGTGCGGGCGAAGGAGGCCCGGAATTGGTCCGCCGCCGTCGGCCGCCACGTCAGGTGCAGCGACGGGAACAGCTCGTCGGCGTCGGCCGAGACCGTGCCGAGGTCGCTGGTCACGTCGCGCTCGTTCGATTCGTAGCGCAGGCCGGCGTCGACCGTCAGGTTCGGACCGAGTTCTGCGGTCAGCCGCACGAACGGCTCCCAGCGCGTCTCCTCGACGGTGTAGATCGCCCCCGGGGCAGGATCGGGATCGTCGACCATGCCGTTGTCGATGTCGAACTCGATCTCGGCCGCATCGCGCTCCTTGACCAGATAGTCCACCCCGGCCTTCAGGCGCAGGGCCTCCCGCCCGAAGGTGATGGCGACGCCGGCCTCGTATTCGTCGTCGGTGATGCCCAGCTCGACGTACTCGTCCAGCTCCAGAGGATCGCCGGCGTCGGCGGCGTCGATGCGGGTCGTGGTTTCGTCGCGGAAACCCGACCAGCCCAGTTTGAAGTCCAGTTCGCCCGGACCGGCGTCGAATTCGCCGTCGATCCCGAGGGCGTAGGTCTGCTGGCTGATCCGTTCGGCCTGGACCTCGGTTTCCTCCAGTTCGTCGAACACGCCTGATCCGTTGTCCACGAAGGTCAGGGACGTCTCATCCTCGTCCCGGGAGGTGTCGACCGCCAGACCGTTGAAGCGCAGGCGGCCGCGGTCGAGGCGCACGGTGTATTCGGCGTTGGCCGACAGGTCCTCGCCGTCGCGGGTGTCGCCCTGCAACTCGATGTTGTCCAGCACGCCGCCGTTGGCGGGGTCGTCGTCGTAGCGCTCCGACCGCTTCTCCTTCGGATTGCGCCGGCCCTGGTAGTTGAGGGCGGCCCAGAGCGAGGTGTTCTCGGTATTGCCCGCCCACGAGATCGAGCCGGAGCCGCGCACCTCACCGTCGCCGTTGACGAGCAGGCCGGCGCGAACGGCGCCGCCCTCAAGCTGCGCGCCCTCCTTGAGCACGACGTTGATCGCGCCGGCGACGCCGTCCGACGGCTGGTCGGCGCGGGGGCTGCGGATGATCTCGATGCGTTCGACCAGTTCGGCCGGGATGCGGTCGACCAGGAAGGCGCCGTCGTCCTCTCCACCTGGCGCGCGGCGGCCGTTGATCAGGATGTTGGTGTAGCCGGGCGGCAGGCCGCGCATCGACACGCCGTCGAACTCCAGCACGTCCGAGGTGAAGGTCACGCCCGGCACGCGCTTCAGCATTTCGCCGACCGACACCGGCTCGAAGCGCTGGAAGTATTCGAGGTCGTACGACAGGATCGGGTTCTCGTCCGTGGTCCGGTTGCGAAACACGATCTCACCGTTGACGATAACGTCCTCGATGGCCGTGGCCTCGACCGGACCGGCGACCTCCTGGGCGCAGACGGTTCCAGCGAGGGCGAGCGGCGCCAAGGCGGCGCCGAGCAGCAGTTTGAGTTTCATGGCAGGCATCCCCGAAGCCCGATCGGCCCCGCGGCCGCCGGTTCTGACGCCCAGCTAGGCTGTGCCGGCGACGCCCCCACGACGCTTTGGCGAACCCGCGTTGGCGCTTTTCCGATGCTCCAGCGACGCTTGCTCCCGCAACGGACGATGGGTCACCAAACCGACGCGGTATCGTCATCGAGCCTGCGTTGACGCGTCGGGAGTCGCGTGATCTGGCCCGCTGGGACAAGCCTTACGGACGCGCCATGATCCTCCGGACCCTGACCGCCATCGCCACCTCCACCGGCTTGCTCGCCGCCTGCGCGACCCACGAGGTCGACTATCCGGGCGAGGGCGAGGGTTTCGTCGGTGAAGGCGTGGCCGTGCAGGCGCGGCTCGAAACCCCCTCCGTCGGCACGGCGGGGCAGGATGCGGCCGACGATCCGGCCATCTGGGCCTCAGCCGTTCCGGTGCGGATCGGCGGCGTGTCGACGCGCGGCTTTGTCGCCGGCACCGACAAGAAGGCCGGCCTCTACATTTACGGCCTCGACGGCGCCGTGCTGCAGTTCCTGCCCGAAGGCCTGCTGAACAATGTCGACCTGACCGAGGGGCTCGCCCTCGGTGGCCGGCCACAGGTGGTGCTGGGCGCCAGCGATCGGACCCCCGGCAAGACCGGGGTCGCCCTCTATCTCTTCGACCCCGCGGCCGGGACCGGCGTACGCCCGTGGGGCGCCGTCACCTCCGACGTGGTCGAGCCCTACGGCTTCTGCTTCGCCCGGCGCGGCGCCGAGGTGCACGCCATCCTTGTCGGGCACGAGGGCGAGGTCCGCCAGTTCGTCCTGACCGCCGACGCCGCCGGCCGCCCCGCCGCGCGCGAGGTCCGCCACTTCGACATCGGCACGATCTCTGAAGGCTGCGCCGCCGACGAGGCCACCGACGCCCTCTACATCGCCGAGGAGAACATCGGGGTCTGGCGCTACCGGCTCGACCCATCCGCCGGCGCGGCCCGCACTCTGGTCCAGCCGGTCGCCCCCGGAGTCCTCGTGGCCGACGCCGAGGGACTGACCATCATAGAGGATGGCGCCGCCCGCTATCTGATCGGCTCCAGCCAGGGCGATTCGACCTTCCCGGTCTGGCGCATCGACGGCCCGCAGCCGGTGTACAGCGGCCGGTTCGTGGTCGACGCCGGCGCGGTCGACCGCGTCACCGGAACCGACGGGCTGGACGCCCTCGGCGGCCCCGTCGGCGACGCCTTTCCGGAAGGCGTGGTGGTCGTCCAGGACGACGTCAACGACGCCGGAACGCAGAACTTCAAGTTCATCGACTGGCGCGATATTCGCGTGGCCCTGGGGCTGTAGACCCGGAAGGCCTCCCGCCAGGGTCCGTGGATGTCTGCAACGTGCCGCATCGAGGCCTGCGGAGGGGGCGCCCTCGTCGTTCGCAAATGAGCGGGCCCGCGCTCCGGGGCCCTGCGGCCCGTTACCGCGAGGCCTTTGACGGAAGCATGCAACGGCGCCTCGAGCGGCAGGACTGCGAGTGCTCCGCCACCGTGAAGTATTTGCGCAGGTGATGGACCAGCCCGGATCCCCCCTGAACGTCAGCAGCGGGTGGAGGGCGGTGACCGGTTGGCGGCGGGCGGTTTTCGGTGCGGCTCAGGCCCTAATGGGCATTCACGCATAATCTTCACCAGATCGAAGCGGTCCCGGGGATAGGGGAAGGGAGCGGCGCTCGCCTCTCCTGACAACTCGTGGCGCCGGAGGTCCCATGACGGCAACGGCTTGCTTGCGAGTGTCTCTGGACGCCAATCGGACCGAGGTCCCCGTCGAGGCTCTTGGCCCCTTGGTGGCGAAGTACGCGAACGCCTTCCTCGAAGTCCGCTGGTGCTGGCCTCGCACCTCCTCGGCGCTCAGCCACTACTGCTATCTGCTGGCGGATCCGCGAGCCGACCGGCTGGACACGGCGGAACTCGCCCGACTGTCCGATGAACTGGAAGTACGCCTGTTCGGCACCGCCGCCAGCGAAGCCTTGACGCTCCTGTTGTTCGAGGGGCCGGCGGAAGCGATCGAGGAATTTGCTGCTCTTTCGGACGCGGACGTTCGCGATCTCCTGTCCAGCGACCGGAACTTGCCGAAAGAAGGGCGCCTGAGCCGGATCGGTCCGGACGGCGCTCTTAGTCCCGTGCCCCCATCGCTCTCGCAGCCCATGCTGCTCCCGCTTGACCTTCCCCCACCAGTCGATGAGGCGGTCCAGGGTATCTATTTCGCCGGACGGGAGCTGTTCGTGGGCGATGTCCTCAGCTGCACGCCAGGCGATGCCGAGCGCCATGCCAGCCTGGTCGAGGGCGAGCCTCATCTTCCGTCCGACGCGGTCGAGTTCGACAACGGCTGCGTCCTCGCGGCGCTGCGTCACATCGGTCAGAGGGGACTGCGAGCCCCGCTCTACCTTCCGGTGAGCTTCTCGAAGCTCATGCGGCCGACGATGCGCTCCGGATATGCCGAGTTGCTCCACTGCCTGCCCTTCTCCGCCCGCCCGAGTCTCGCCGCCGCCGTCTACGATGTCCCACGGGTGATGTCGTACCAGGCGCTCAGAGTCGTCCACGACACCCTCGACGAGCATTTCTCGGCGATCGATCTGCAGACTTTCGATCCCGGCTTCGAGGTCCTTCAGTTGTCCACCCGGGCGGTGCGCAGCGTCACCCTCTCGCTTCCCACAGCCCGGTCCGATGTCCGCCTGGCGGCGCTTCGCCGCTTCGGCGCCCGGGCCAACGAGTTCAAGCGGCGTCAGATCTGGACCGGCGTCACCAACATCCGCACTCGTGCTGAGTGCGATACGGCGCTGGGCCTTCGGGTGCCGTTCATCACTGGCCCCGCGATATGCCAGCGCCAGGACAGGCTCCTGGGTGGCGCCCTGTGGGCGTACAAGGATCTGCCCGTGACATCGCCTGAACACAGGGACGCGAGCGCATAAGGGGGGGTGGCTTGTCCCCGGGCATCGCCCTGACTGGACGTCGGCGCGCCCGTCAGGCCTCGGTGGCGAATGGATCGGGCGCCGCCGGTTGAGGCGCTCAGACTCTGCATTCGCGATCGCCTCGCCGATCGAGACTGTCCCGCCGGCGTTCGATTTTGCAGCGTTTTGCACAACAAGCTGAGCCAGATGAGCGCGTCAGCATTGCGCCAGACTTGCTCTGTGGCGCGCTCGCGGTGGCGCAATGTCCATTCTTGTGAAAACTTGCAGAAATCAAACAGCGCGGAGACCGACGCATGGCGACTGGCGGGGTTGGATCGGGGACGGCTGAAGGGCGTGTCGAACGCGCGCACCGAACACCCCGCGAACCATCGAGCCGGCTACATCGCTGCGGACGGGCCGGGAGAGGCGCGGCGGTCGCGGCGCTGGCGGTCTCCTGCAGCGTGCTCGCGGGCTGCGCCGGCGTCGCGGGCGAGTCGGTCGGCCGGTGCGGCGCTCCGCCGTTGGGCGACACACGGCTCTACCTGCGCGGGGCCATGAGCGGCTGGGCCGCCGTGGACGAATACGCCATGCGGTGGGATTGCGACGCCTACGTCGTCACCGCCGAGCTCCAGGGCGCCCAGGACTTCAAGATCGCCGACGCCGACTGGACCAACCTCTCCACCTTCGGGGCGTCACGGGGGTCGGAACCCGAAGGATCCTCGATACCCACGGCGCGCGCGGACGAAGGCGGTTCGGACAATCTGCGCTTTCGGTTCGACGGCTGGAGCACGCTTCGCCTTCAGTTTGGGGACGGCCGCTCGGTGCTGACGGTGGCGCAGGCGACACCCCGGGTCGAGCCGCCTTCGGATTCCCGCGCGCAATCGTTGCGACACGACAGCCGCGACGTGACCTACAAGGCGCCGTTCGGTCCCGTCACCGCCGGCGGAGAGGTGGCGTTCGCCCTCGACGCACCGGACGCTGATCGGGCGACGCTGGTGATCGACCGGCGCCGTCTCGAGGGCAATCAGGAGATCCTGGCCTACGACGAACTGGAACGTGTGCCGCTGGTCCGCGACGCGGACGGCCGCTGGTCCGGCCGGTACGTGTTCGCTGCGCCGGGTGTGTACGGCTACTGGTTCGACGTGGAGATCGGTGGACGCCGGTTCGTCTATCAGAATAACAGCGCGCCAATGTACTGGACCCGCGAACGGGGCGGCAACGGGCTGGGCGTCGCGTCGGACGCACCCCTGGATTCAGGCGCGGTGCGGCGATTCCGGCTGACCGTAACCTCTCGTGACTATGTGGTGCCCGAGTGGGCGCAGCAGGCGGTCTGGTACTATCTCTTCCCCGAGCGGTTCCGGAACGGCGACGCCTCCAATGACCCGAGGCCGGGTCCAAACACCTTCCAGAACGGGTCGGTTGAAACGCACGCCGATTGGAACGCCCGGCCGTTTCGACCTGGTTCGGGCGATGGCTCGGACAACAGCGGCAGCAACGACTTCTTCGGCGGCGACCTGGCCGGGATCATCGAGAAGCTCGATCATATCGCCGCGCTGGGCGCGACCGCGCTCTACATGACGCCGATCTTCACAGCCGCCAGCAACCACAAATATGACACCGCCGATTATCGGAACGTCGACCCGGCCTTCGGCGCCAACGCCGATTTCGAGCGGCTGACGCGCGAAGCCGCCCGGCGCGGCATCCGAGTGGTGGTGGACGCCTCGTTCAACCACTCCGGCCGCGACAGCCTCTATTTCGATCGCTTCGCCAAACACCCGGGTATCGGTGCGCTTGAGGGGGGCGAGGTGCGGGCCGACAGTCCGTACGCCGACTGGTACCGTCTCGACCCCGCCCGGGCCGACCCGGACGACCGCTACAGCGGCTGGACCGGTGCGCGGGACCTGCCGGAACTGAACGAGGAGTCGCTGTCTTTCCGGTCGTTCGCCTATGGCGCTCCGGATTCGGTGACGCGCCTGTGGCTCGATCGCGGCGCCGCCGGTTGGCGGATGGACGTCGCGCCGTGGGTGTCGGACGATTTCTGGCGGGAATGGCGTCGGGCGGTGAAGGTCCACAATCCCGACGCCGTGACCATCGCGGAAACCTGGTTCGACGCGTCCAAATACTTCCTGGGCGACACCTTCGACGCGACGATGAATTACATCTTCCGCGACACGGCGCTGAACATCGCCTCCGGAAGCAACGTCGCTGCCGCCTACCGCAACATCGAGCTGATGCGCGAGCTCTATCCCCCGCAGGCCTGGCGCGCGTCGATGAACCTGTTGTCCACACACGACACGGCCCGGAGCCTGTGGCTGTTGGGGGATAGGGGAGACGATCCGGCGGCGAGGGCGCAGGCGCGTCGCCGCTATCGCCTGGCGGTGCTGATGCAGGTCGCCTGGCCCGGAGCCCCGACCATCTTCTATGGGGACGAGGTCGGCGTGACGGGCGGTGAGGATCCCGACAACCGCCGCACCTTCCCCTGGGCTGACGCGGGTGGCGATCCGGACATGACGATGTACGCCGAGATGCGCCGGCTCATGGCGCTTCGGCGCCAGCACCCGATCCTGGCTCTTGGCGTTTTGGGGGCGCCGCTCCACACGGACACGCATGTAGTGGTCGCGCCGCGGACGCTGGAGGACGAGGTCGCCCTGGTCGCTGTGAACAACGCGGAGTCGGAGCGGACGGTCGAGATCGACTTGCCGCCGGCGTTGCGCGGTCGCGCCTATGTTGACGCCCTCACCGGGGAACGGATCATTGCCGGCCCGACGATGCGGCTGACCCTGCCGCCCTTGTTCGGCGCCGTCCTGGTGTCCGACAGTTCCTGAGGCGCGGCATGGCCCGCGCCGGTGGGGAAAGCCAGCTGAGCGCCGTCAGGGAATTCGCCGCCGGTCTGTCCTCAGCCGCCCGAGCCCGACACCCCACCGGCGTCCAGCGCCGCGGCGGGTGATGTCGATGAGGCCTTGGCTCACCGGCTCACAGCCGTGCATCCTGAAGCCGTATCACGACGACCGCCGTCGAAAACGGACGCTCCGTCCGCGATCCGCAGAAGGTCCGCGTCTCGTGCCCAGGCCAGTGTCCGCTTCTGGCGCAGATCTGACGCCAGATGGAGGTGGCCCCATCAATGGCGAGTCATCTCCGTTGAACGAGGCCGTATAGGTGGCCTTGGTTGCCGCGATGCGGCTCAGCTATTGATAAATATACAGAAAGCCGGTGGGCGGTGCGGTCAGTCCAGCGCCGCTTTCTCCGCCTGCCGCGGGCTCATGGACCGCAGCCGGATCTCGGAGATGCTCCTGCGTCCTGCGACCCGGGTTAGCTGAACGAAGACGTCGATCGTTGAACGAACATAGTGAAGAACGTCCTCTCGTCGGAGCCGTGTACCACCCTGCAGGACAAGCAGGGCGATCTGTTCGACGGCGCGTTCGGGGCTGTCCGCGTGAACGGTTGTCATCGATCCCGGGTGCCCGGTGTTGACCGCCCGAAGAAACGTATAGGCCTCCGGCCCTCGCAACTCGCCAAGGATGATCCTGTCCGGGCGCATTCGCAGCGATGCGTTCAACAGATCCTCCGCGGTTACCGCCGCTTCTCCAAGGGCGCTACGGGCAGCGAGGAGGCCGATCGCATTGCGGTGACGAATGTGCAGCTCGGGGGTGTCCTCCATGAAGATCAGGCGTTCTTCTGGCGGGATCTCGCGGATCAGGGCATTGAGGAAGGTCGTCTTGCCGGTGGAGGTCCCGCCAGAGACAAGGATGTTGCGACGGCTTTTAGCCGCGGTGGCCAACAGGCCTGCGAGATCGTCGGCTTCCAGAAGCGCTTGGAGCTGCGTGTCGATATCACCCTGAACGCGCCCACCGCCACGGTGGACGTTCTCGAAAGCCCCGGCTGCCACGTAGTCGGACAGACCAAGATCCGACGACACATGCTTACGGATGGCCAGGGCCAGATCGCCTCGCGTCGCCGGCGGGACGATGACCTGAACACGTTCGCCGCCCGGTAGCGTTGCGGACAGGATGGGATGCTCGCGATTGACGCCCTGATGGGTATAGGCGGCGATCTGACCCGCGAGCCGGGCGAGGACGGTGCTGTCGAGACCCGCCACGTGGTGATGTTCGATCGTTCCTCCGAGCGTCTCGGCCCAGAGTTCGCCGGGCTTGTTGACGTAGACGTCCGTCACGTCGGACCGCCCGAGAATTTCGGCGAACGGCGCCAGATAGCTCCGGAGATAGACCTGACCCTCGGAGTGGCCGTCTCTCACCGGCCAGACTCGCTCGGCGGGAACTCCAGGTCCCGGGCGACGAACACCGTCACCCGGGCCCCTGCGTCGACCCGGAGCGTGGGACGCGGGCCAGTATTGGCCGTCAGCGCTTCGGCGCCTTGCATCCCTCCGGGGAAGATGATCACGGAGCCGTCACCGCCGATCTTCTGACCTGCCAGACTGGTCCCGACGGTCAGGATCGATCGCAGCAGCGAGCCTCCGAACCGCTCGAGGAAATGACTGTCGACCCGTCCCTCGATCCCCGCGCGGCCTTCAAGGTCGGCCGCCGGAGAGGCGATCGCGATGGTGACGCCGTCGGGCCGCACAAGACGCGTCCATTGCACCAGCGCCCGGTCCTGGCCAGCGGACATGTCCGCCTGGTATTCGCCGAACGCCCGGGTCCCGCGCGGAATCAGCACCTGGCTGCCGTCGAACCCCCTCACATCGCGAGACACGATAGCCCGCACGTGTCCCGGCCGGGTCGAGTCGAGCGCCGTCTCAAGTACGGCGGGAATCAGGGTGCCCTGCGGGACTGTCGTCGAAGGCCGGCTGAGCCGGGCTGCAACGGCGGCGGCGGCGCTGCCGGCGCTCGCTTCGGCCGCCACTGTCGTGTCGAAGACCAGCGCCGGTCCCCCTGAGGTTATGGGCGGCGCTGGGGCGGGTTGGGGCGGCACGTAGGGAGGCGGTGGCACATAGGGAGGCGGCTGAGGCTGCGGAACATATTGCGGCGGGGGCGGCGGTGGCGGCGTGACCAGTTCCGCCGGTGCAAGCGGCGGGGGCGGAGGCGGTGGAGGCTCAGGGGTGATGTAGAGCGGCGGCAGCGCCGACAGGCCTTGTAGCGAGTCGACCGTCCTCACCTGGGTGGTCGGCGCAGTGGGGGCCCGCCTTTGGCCATCCAGGACGACGAACAGGAGAACGCCTCCGAGGAGAATGACGCCGATCATCAGCCACGCGGGCGCCTGGCCGTGATCGCGGGCGACGACGGGGCGGATATCCACCGCCTTCGCCATGGGGCGAGGCTTGCCAGCGCCCGGGTTCACTGGCGGTTCCTCACGGCATTGCGCCGGGCGCGCGCGCTTTGGCCGTCAAGACGAAACACGAGCGTCCGGTAGACCGCGTCGATGACGTACTGGCCGTCCCGGACATGGCCGTCCACCAGCGTGGCGTCACCCCTTTCATCGATGGCGAAGACGGCGGGTAACGGCTGTTCCGGCCGCCACTCCACATACGTGCGAACACCATCGTCGGTTATGGTCAGAGGCCGCAAGGCGCGGGTCCCGCTAAGTCTGTATCGACCGACGCCCGGTTGTGCAGCCGGAGCGGTCGGAGCCTCGGGCGGCGCGTCGCCATACAGAAACCGGACCGTGAACGGCGAGTCGGCCGTCGGGCCGTAGCTCGATGTCAGTTCGAAATTATAGATCCTCGCATCGGTAATGACCGTCATGTTCGTCGCGCCATCCTGCCGGAGCGGCTTGAGGAAGAGCGTGTCGCCCCGCTTGTTGACGGTCGCCTGCCAGGTGTCGCTGTTGCCGATCGCGACATTCTCCACCCGCTCGGCCGGGTCGAAGATCACCGTCAGCTGGAAATTGGTCGCCACGTTCAGGCGCACGACTTTGCCGGCGTCGTACTGGATCGTCTGAAGACGGGTGTCGGCCGGACCCGGCAGGGTCTGCGACCAGGCCGGCCCCGCCAGCAGCGACAGAATGAGGATCAGAGGTCTCACGGCGCTTCATCCGCGGGATAGACCGTCACGGGTCCGTCGACCTCAAGAGCCAGCGGATCCGTGGCGTCAACCGCGGCCACGGCATCAGCCTGTGGCAAGGCCTCCGGGTCCTGTTGGTACTCCACGACCTGGAAGCCCAAGGGGTTCAGGAACCGGTCTTCCGCGGACATGGGCTCGCCGGAGAAGCGATACCGGATGATGGCGACCCAGTGCTGCGCCGGCATGGCCTGGGCGCCTTCGTCGCGACGGACCGTCTCATAGCGCACCAGTGCGGACTGTTCGTCCAGCCGTGAAACGCTTTTCACCCGGGTCTCGACCACCGCGCTCCGGGGATACCGGATCAGCGGGCTATCGAGATTGGAGGGCTGCATCAGGTTGAGATACTCGTCCCGCGCCTTGTCCGCCGACCACAGGCCGACCTTCTGGTAGTTGGCCTGGAGGGTCGCGATGTCGAAGCTTTCGCGGGCGATCACGTACTGCACGAGCATCGACTGAACCAGCGCCCGGTCGGGCGTGATCTGGTTTGGTTCGAGCGGCTTAAGCGCCTGGACGAAGCCCGTCGTACGGTCGACCAGCAGGGTGTACGGCACCACGGTCTTCAGCGGCATGAGGATGACGAGCGCCAGAGCTTCGACCACAGCGACGGCGACCGCCGTGATCGCCACGATCCAGGCGAGGCGACGGGAAGCCTGAAGGGCCCCGATTCTGTCCGATGCCCAGCTTCCCGCTTCACGGTAGTAGGCGTTGAGGGCCTCGCGGCTTGATTTCTTCATGTGCGACGATCCCGAAGTGCGGCCCCGAGCGACTTCCTCGGCCTGCTACGGCGCAGGGATTGTCCGAAGGACGGAGCGGCGAACGCGTCGGCGCCGCCGGCGGCGGCACGTTGGGGGGCGAGGGGCCGGATGATGGATCCGCTATACGCCGGCCCGGGACTCGTCCGATCGCGGCTTTGCGAGGCGCGCAGGGCGTCCGCAACGGCCAGGGCGCGGGACGGCGACGGATGGGCGGCGGGCTGATCCGGAGCCATCACAAGGCGCTCTTCCCGTTCGCGGTCGAGCAACGGCAGACGAGGCAGGCTGAGCGAAAGATGGACCGTGAACGCCAGGCGCAACAGGATCGCCAATGAGCCGAACAAGGCCAGGGCGAACGCCAGACACAGGATCAGCAGTTCGACGGGGGCCGAGGCGGTCAGAATCTTGGCCTCGCGCAGTTGCAGGACATAAGCCAACCAGGGCTCCAGCAGAGCCAGCTCGATGCCGAGCATGATGGTGACGGCGATCGAGGCCAACACGGTGAACATCAGCGCGCGCGCCCATCCGGCGAACATGCTGCGCGCGAAGTCGAACAACAACAGGCCCGCCATGAGCGGCGCCAGAGCGAGCAGAACGCCGGCGGTCACCCGGACCGTGGCGACGGCGGCGACCACACCCGAAAGGAACAGCACGCGCGCCCAGCCGAGCGCAGGATCGTCGGGAAGCGGGGTGCGGTCGGGAGGCTGGTTCGGACCCGTCCGGCCGGGAAGCGGCCGGGACGCGGCCTCCTCACGCCCGGTCCCCAGATTGGTCAGGCGGATGATCGCGCTATCCGCCGCCTGAAGACGGCCGATGAGGTCGCCCTCGGCGCCTGGCAAGACGGCAGGTCCAGCGATGGCGGCGCTGAGCTGCGACGGGCCATCGACCACCACGTCGTAGACAACCGTCCGGTAGGCGCCCCAGCTGGTGGCGAGGGTCAGCACCACGCCGATCTTGATCACCGCCATGACGCCGTCGCGCAGGGTCGGCGCCTGGCCGAGGATCATACGAAAGCCGAAGAGTGCGACGAAGATGGTCAGCACCCCGGTCAATACGGCCGCCAGGGACGAGCCCGGGTCGGCCAGCGCTTGATAGCCCGTCGCGCCGATCGTCTGCGCCTGACAGTCGATGTGACGCAGCAGCGTCGAGAGGAACGCGTCGCCGGTGGACAGGGAAGGACAGGCGGCGATGCTCATGCCTGCTCCAGGAGCGGCGCCATCCACTCGGCGGGATCATCGCCCACGGACGCTCGAAGGTCGTCGAGCAGGCG
>NZ_DASPNO010000062.1:0-23111 GCF_035626535.1 Brevundimonas sp. | reverse complement strand
ATCCGCCTGCGCGAGGCGGCGGCCCTCTACAACACCGATCCGGAGGGCGTCCGCTTCGTCGACCGCGGCCTGTTCCGCGCCGAGATCGAACTGCCGGCCGTGGCCCCGACCGGTCAGTATTTCGCCGAGGTCTGGCTGTTTCAGGACGGCGAGCCGGTGTCGGTGTCCAACCTCACCCTGACCGTCGAAAAGGTCGGGATCGAGCGCGAAATCTATGAGTTCGCCCACAACCGGCCGTGGAGCTACGGCGTCCTGTGCGTGCTGCTGGCGGCCTTCACCGGCTGGGGCGCCAGCCGGATTTTCCGCCGCGACTGAGTTAACCATCCTCCCTCGGGAACCTGTTCGGCGCAGTCACGCTTTCTGACGGGGATGGAGGTTTGAATGCGCAAGCTGTTTAGCGTCACAGTACTCGCCGCCGCCATGGCGACGGCCACCGCGGCCCAGGCTCCCGATGGGCCCGATCAGCGGAACGACTACTGCTACCAACAATGCCAGTACCGCTGCTTCGCCGCGCATCCGGGCGGCGGCCCGGCGTGGACGCAGTGCTACGTCACCTGCGCCGAGACCAACTGCCAGTCTGGCTGACGCCGCCGTTCAACGCGCCGCGAACTCGCTCAGGGCGTCCAGCACCGCGCGGTTCTGGTCCTCGGTGCCGATGGTGATGCGCAGGCATTCCGGCAGGCCGTAGCCGCCAACCGGCCGCACGATCACGCCTTTCGAGTTCAGATAGTCATTGGCGCCCTGCGCCTGTTCGGCGTCGCGGAAGCGGACCAGCACGAAATTCCCGGCGCTGGGTAGGACGTCGAAGCCGAAACCCCGGATCGCCTGGGTCATCCGCGGCCGCCAGGTGTGGATCAGCTCGCGCGAGGCCTGCTGGTGCGCCTCGTCGCCGAGCGCCGCGACCGCAGCCTCGATGCCGGGCACGGAGACGTTGAACGGCAGGCGGATGCGGTCGACCGCCTCGGCCACCTTCAGCGGCGCATAGCCGAAGCCGATGCGCAGGCCGCCCAGCCCGTGGATCTTCGAGAAGGTGCGGGTGACCACGATGTTCTCGCTGTCGCGGGCCAGCCCGAGGCTGGTCTCCCAATCCGGCTCGGTGACGTATTCGGCATAGGCCTCATCGATGACCAGCAGGATGTCGGGACGCAGCCCCTCGTGCAGCCGGCGGATCTCCTCGCCGGTGTTGTAGCTGCCGGTCGGGTTCGACGGGCTGGAGACGTAGACGAGGCGGGTGCGCTCATCGACCTGTTCCAGCAGCGCCTCCGGCGTCGCCTTGAACTGCGGCTCGGGGGCCAGCTTGACCTCGGCCTGATTGGCCTTCGCCGAGATGCGATAGGCGAGGAAGCCGTACTGGCCGGTGACGATGTTGTCGCCCGGCGTCAGATAGCACTGGTTCAGCAGGGCGAAGACCTCGTCCGAGCCGTTGCCGAAGATCAGCCGCTCCGGCTCCAGCCCGTGATGATCGGCCACGGCGGTGCGCAGCTTCGTCGCCCGGCCGTCCGGATAGATGTGGATGTTGCGGACCGCCGCCTCGAACGCCTCGCGCGCCTTCGGCCCCGCGCCCAGCATGTTCTCGTTGGACGACAGCTTCATCGGCTCGGCCACGCCCTCGATGCGCGACTTGCCGCCGACGTAGGGGGCGATGTCGAGGATGCCGGGCTTGGGCGCGGGTGCGTCGGTCATTCGGGTCCTCGAGGTCAGAAAACGGGCGCGGCGCCGATGACGCCGTGAAGCGAGCCGGGGGCGTCGCTCAGCCGCCCGTCCTGCGCCTGCACATAGCCCGCCAGGGCGAACAGCTTCAACCCGCCGGCCTCAATCAGCGGGCTGGCCGCGAGGCCGGAGGCTCCCAGGCCGGAGACGATCCGCCCCGCCGCGAGCGGGCTGTCGGTGACCCAGAAGGTGCGGTCGTCCCCGGTCGGGCCGATCTCCGCCTTCCGCACCATCAGCGCGCGCGGCAGTCCCGCGCCATGATCCGGCAGGGCGGCGACGACCCGCAGCTCCGGCTCTGCGAGCAGCCGGCCCCACCAGGCCGAGGTCGGGGTCAGGTCCATCAGCGCCCGGCCGCCCTCGCGCGCCGCCGCCAGCGCCGCCTCCGGCTTGCCGGCCATCCGCGCGACAAGCCCGTAGCGGTCCGCCGCCAGCACCTGGCTGGCCGGTCCCCACACGATCAGCGGCGCTCCATGCGCCGCATCGATCCGCCCCAGCACCGACCGCACCGCCGCCGCCTCCGCCGGCGACAGGCCCTTGAGCAGCGTCCGTAGGGCGATGGCCTCGGCGTCCGGCGTCGCCCGCGGCCCGCCGGCCAGCCGCGCCCGCACAGCCTCGACCAAGGCCCGATCCTGCGCCAGCCGAGCCGGATCCTCGGGAGGCTCGACCAGCATCAGAACAGCCGCGGCGCCGGCGCCAGGGCGAAGGGACCCAGCCAGGTGCGGCCGTCGCGGAACAGCAGCACCAGATCGACCGGGCGATCGCCCTGCACGCCCGCCGCGGCGGCGGCTCCGGCCGCGCCGACCCGGTTCACCGCCCCCGAGCGCGACCCCGCCAGTCCCGCGATGGCCTCGCCGGGCCGTTCCGCGGTCAGCGAAATCCGCCCTTCCAGCCGCCCGTCCGCCCGGGCGCGCAGGGCCTCGCTGGCGATCCGGGCGCTGCTCTCGCCCGCCTGCAGCCGCCCCTTCACCGCGGTGAAGCGGCCGCCGCCCGCCGTCCAGTTGGCGAACACCCCGGCGCTGTCCACGCCGCGCAGCCGGCTGGCCTGTTCGATGGTCAGCTCGACCTCCGCCGAGAGCCGCCCCTGCCGGGTGGCCCCCTCCACCGGCCCGCCGGCCCGTCCGCGCCCCTCGGTCAGGCGGAACAGCACGTCCATCTCGTCGGTCGCCGCCTGCCCGTCCGTCAGATGCGGCCGCGTGTAGAGCTCGACCCGCTCCGCCGAGGCCAGCGGAAAAGGCTCGGCCCCCGCCACCGGCGTGAACGTCGGCTGCACCAGTTCGACCCGCAGATCGGGGAAGCGATCGCGCAGATGGCTGACGCTCAGCCGCAGCGCCTCGCCTTCGACCGCCATCTGGCCCTTGCCGGGGCGGGTCAGGACCAGGCCGTCCGGCGCGATCAGCATCCAGTGGCCGGGATTCCAGGCGTTGGCCTCGGCCACCAGTTCCGACGCCGCCACGCCATGGCCGGAGGGGGCCACGACATTCGCGGCGGGAAAGGCGACCCGGACCCGGAACGGCCAGCCGGTCACCGACACCGGCTCGTGCGCCACCTGCCACCCCGCCTCGCTCAGGCTCTCCGTCTGCACCGCCAGCCGCGTCTCGACCTGATCGGCCAGCCAGAACCACCAGCCGGTCCAGACCGCCAGCAGGAGGCCGAAGATCGCGAACGGGATAACGAGGCCGCGGCGGGAATGGCGGGGAGAGGTCATCGAGGCTCCGGAAGACTGGCCAGAGGCTGTGAAGCGGCGAAGTCCGGCGGCGTCAAGCGACCGCCCCGCCCGGAACGCCTGCACGGGCGGTTCGTTCGAGTCCGCCAGACGGGAGAACTCCCATGGAAACCCAGACCCTGCACCGCGGCCGCCTCATCGACCACATCCAGCTGGTGGTGCGGGACCTCGAGGCCAGCCGCACATTCTACAGCGCCCTGTTCGAGGTGCTCGAACTGCCCCTCAGCGGCGAGGGCGACGACTTTTTCTGGCTCGACGAGCTGTTCGTCTCCACCGCCGACAGCAAGGCGGCGGCGGGCAGGCTCACCGGCCGCCACCACCTGGCCTTTCAGGCCCGCGACCGCGCCATGGTCGAGGCCTGGCACAGGGCGGGGCTGCAGGCCGGAGGCGTCGACAACGGCGCGCCCGGCGAACGGCCCTACCATCCCGGCTATTACGCCGCCTTCCTGCTCGATCCCGACGGCAACAACGTCGAGGCCGTCTATCATGGCGAGGCCCGCAACAGCGCCGACAGCGTCGAGGTCACTTTCGAGGCCTGACCTCAGGCGAGGAACTCGCCCACCAGCTCGACCGCCTCGGCCAGACCCATGCGCTGCACCTCGGTCCCGGGCGGCAGGCTGGCGAACAGCCGGGTCGGCGTGGCGGCGTCGAGCATGACGAACACGCCCTTGTCATCGGCCCGCCGGATCAGCCGCCCGAACGCCTGCGCCATCCGCGCCCGGGTCAGGGCGTCGTCGAAATTCCGCCCGCCCGCGCCCTCGCCGCCGAACCGCGCCCGCCGCGCCTTGTGCAGCAGGTCGGGCCGTGGCCATGGCGCCCGGTCGAAGGCGAGGATACGCAGGCTCCGCCCCGGCACGTCGACCCCGTCGCGCACCGCATCGGTGCCCAGCAGACAGCTGTCCTGCTCGGCGCGGAATACGTCGACCAGCGCCCCGACCTCCAACGGATCGACGTGCTGGGCGTAGAGCGGGATTCCCGCCTTCGCCAGGACCGGCCCCAGCCGCTCATAGACGGCCTTCAGCCGGCGGATGGCGGTGAACAGCCCCAGCCCCCCGCCGCCGGCCGCCAGGAACAACTCCCGCATCGCCGCCGCCGTCTGGCGCGTGTCGTCCTTGATCAGATCATTGACCACGATCACCCGGGCGTTGGCGGCATAGTCGAACGGGCTCTCGACCTTCAGCGTCCGCGCCGGCTCGATCAGCCGCGCCGATCCGGTGCGCAGCCGTGCCATGTCGAAGGGATCGTCCGAGTTGGGATCGGACAAGGTCGCGCTCGTCACCAGCACCCCGTGCGCCGGCATGATCACCGCGGCCTCCAGCGGCACCGTCGGATCGATCCAGTGCCGCCGCAGCGCCACGTCCATGATCCGCCCGAAGGCCGCCTCGGCCGACAGCCAGTCGACGAAGTCCGGGTCCGGCTCGTCCGACGAGACCTCCAGCGCCGCCAGCATCGACCGCCAGCCGGGCAGGGTCATCCGCGCCCGCCGGTCCAGTCCGCGCAACGCCCCCTCGATCCGCGACCGCTGCGAACCGTCCAGCTCCGCCGCCTCGTCGTCGAGGATGTCCTCCAGATGCCGCGACAGGGCCAGCAGCGGCGCCTCGACGGCGGCCAGCGCCTGCGCCGCCTCCCGCGCTGTCTCCAGCACCGGATCGGTCACCGGCCGCAGCGCGCATTCCATGCCGAACTCTACCCCCGAGCCCGAGGCGTTCTCGCTGGTCCGCGCCCTCAGCTGCTCCAGCCCGGCCAGCAGGAACCGCTCGATCGGCCCCACCGGATTGACCTCGCCCGAAGCCGGCGCGATCCGCCCCGACACGCCTTCGCCCGGCAGCTGGGCCGCCGCCCGCACCGCGTCCTGCAGCGCCTTCGTCGCCGCCTCGTTGTCGGCGCACAGGTCGCCCAGCCTCTGCTCCAGCCCGCGCCCGCGCCGTCCGCGCCCTTCCGGTCCCCGGATCCAGCGCCGCAGCTCCGCCGCCTCCTGCCCTGACAGGCAGGCCGAAAAGGCGCTGTCGGCCGCGTCGAACAGATGGTGGCCCTCGTCGAAGACGATCCGCTTCAGCGCCGCCGTTTCGCCGTCCTGCTTCAGTCCCCGCGCCGACCGCGCCCCGTCGAACGCGGCCTGGGTCATGACCAGCGCATGATTGGCCACGACCAGGTCGGCCCGGCGGCTGGCGCGGATGGTCTTCTCGACGAAACAGGTCCGGTAGTGCGGACAGGCCGCGTGGACGCATTCGCCACGCCGGTCGACCAGATTGGCCGCGCTGGCCTGATGGCTCGGCCCGACCGCGAACAACCCCGGCAGCCATCCCGGATAGTCGCCGCCGGTCATGTCGCCGTCGCGCGTGTGCATCGCCCACCGGCTGGCCAGCGCCATGCCGATCAGGTCACCGTTCCCGAGCTGCGCCGCCTGCACCATGTCCTGCAGGTTCAGCAGGCACAGGTAGTTCTCCCGTCCCTTGCGCACGACGGTCTTGCGTTTGCGCTCGACCGGGTCCGGCCACAGGGCCGCGCTCTCGCGGTCGATCTGCCGCTGCAGGGCGCGGGTGTAGGTCGACACCCAGGCCGCGCCCTGATTGCGCTCGGCCCACAGGGACGCCGGCGCCAGATAGCCCAGCGTCTTGCCGGTGCCGGTGCCCGCCTCGGCCAGCAGCACGCGCGGCCGGCCCTCCTCGTTGCGCGGCGAGAAGGCGAAGGCGGCCTCGGCGGCGTAGTCGCTCTGCGTCGGCCGGGTCTCGTCCAGCCCCGAGGCCTGCAGCAGCTTCTCCAGCCGGATGCGCGCGCTCTCGGAATCCACCGGCGCCGACCCCGCCTCGCCGCGCGGCGCCTCGTCTTCCCACTCCGGCAGGCGCGACCAGGCGTCCAGCCCGCTGCCGCGCAGCTGCCGTTCGCGCACCGGCTGGTGCTGCAGGGCGCCCAGCACCCGCCAGCCCCATGCCCAGCCCGCTCGTCCCAGCGTCTCCGCCAGGGTGTAGGCCTCTTCCCGTCCCGGCCAGGCCGGATCGGCCATTTCCCGCAGCAGTCCATCGGCGGCCCGCCGCAGCGCCTCGGCCTGCGCCTCCGCCCCCTTCGGCTCGCTCTGTCCCATGGCAAGCGCCAGCCCGCTCGGCGACGGGGCGCAGAACCGCGCCGGCCGCACGAAGGCGAACAGCTCCAGCACGTCGAGCAGATCATTCGACCGCGGCGGCGGCGCCAGCCCCAGCCTCCGGGCGGTCAGTGACGCATGCGCCACCAGCACCGGGCCGGTCGTGAACGCCCCCTCGGCAGCCCCCCGCCCGATCTTGCGCGCCCCCTCGTCATCGCACACCGCCCCCGCCCCCGGCGGCACGGCCAGCGCCGCCGGCAGCGCGAGCCACGGCTCGGCGCCGGTCAGGCCTGCGGAGGAGGTGAGGGTGGAGGTGGGCACCGTCCGTAGATAGCCGTTCCGAAGCGGAAACGGAACGGGAACATCACTCGCTGTGCCCTTGTCATGCCGGACGCCGCGCAGCGTCGATCCCGGATGACAAGCTCAGCCCACCGCCCCCGCCCGGATGTTCGCCCTCAACGCCGGCTCCAGCAGCTTCGGCGGCGGCAGCGTCGCGTCCCGGGCGCTGCGCATGGCGGTGAAGCCCGCCTCCGTCGCCCCGCCGCCGACGTGGATGTTGCCGTCGCGTTGGGCGCCGACCGTGGTCTCCCAGCGGAAGTCGCCGCGCCCGTCCTTGGGCAGGTAGTCGTGGCCGACGAACACCCGGGTCTCCGGCGGCAGGCTCAGCAGGCGCTGGATCGAACGGTACAGCGTGGTGGCGTTCCCGCCGGGGAAGTCCGCCCGGGCGGTGCCGAAGTCCGGCATGAACAGGGTGTCGCCGACGAACACCGCGTCGCCGATCCGGTAGCTGACGCAGGCCGGCGTATGGCCAGGCGTGTGCAGCACCTCGATCTCAAGCTCGCCCAGCCGGAAACGGTCGCCGTCCTCGAACAGCTGGTCGAACACCGTGAGCGGCGGCGTCTCCATCCCGAACCGTTCGGCGAAGGTCCTCTGCGTCTCGACGATGCGATTTCCGACCCCGATCGGCGCCCCGGTCAGGCCGCGCAAATAGTCGCCCGCCGACAGGTGATCGGCATGGGCGTGGGTCTCCAGCAGCCAGACCACTTCCAGCCCCCGCGCCCGCGCCTCCGCCAGAACGGCGTCGGCCGATCCCGTCGAGGCCCGCCCGCTCTCCGCGTCATAGTCCAGCACCGGATCGATGATCGCCGCCGCCCGCGTCGCCGGATCGCTGACCAGATAGGTCACGGTGTTGGTGGCGTCGTCGAAGAACGCCTGAACGGTCGGATTCATCACATCCCCCTTCAGCCACGATAGCGGCGCGCCGCCGTGGGAGCCAGCGGCGCTCCGGGGAGGTGAAACGGAACGGGAACATGCTATAGGCGCGATGTGACGCCGCCGCCCGCTCCAGCCACGCTTCCGCCGCTTTTCGCCGACTGGTTCGCGCGTCGCGGCTGGGCGCCGCGCCGTCACCAGCTCGAGATGATCGCGGCCGCCGAGGCGGGCGCCCACGCCCTGCTCGTCGCCCCGACCGGCGGCGGCAAGACCCTGGCCGGCTTCCTGCCTTCGCTGATCGAGCTGGCCGAACGCGGTCCGAAACCCGAGACCGGCCCCGGTTCCGGCGTCCACACCCTCTACCTCTCGCCGCTCAAGGCCCTGACCACCGACGTCGAACGCAACCTGATGATGCCGATCCGCGAGATCGGGCTCAACATCCACGTCGAGAGCCGCACCGGCGACACCAAACAGTCCAAGCGCCAGCGCCAGCGCGACTTCCCGCCCGACATCCTCCTGACCACCCCCGAACAGCTCGCCCTGTTCTGCGCCTGGGACGGCGCCCGCAGCTATTTCGCCGACCTGAAATGCGTCGTCTTGGACGAGGTCCACGCCATCTGGAGCGGCAAGCGCGGGGACCTGCTCTCGCTGGGACTGGGCCGGCTGCAGAAATACGCCCCCGCCATGCGCCGCGTCGCCCTGTCCGCCACCGTCGACGATCCGGACATGATCGCAGACTGGCTTGGTCCTCAAGCCCTCCCCCCCGGTGGGGGAGGGTTGGGTGGGGGTGCGCGCCCCACTTTCGATGAAGCCGGCGCGAAAGGCTCTGACCGCGCCTCCCGTTCCACGTCCGGAGACAGTCCGGATCCACCCCCATCCCCGACCCTTCCCCCATCGAGGGGGAAGGGAGGCGCTGAGGTGGTGATCGTCCGCGGCGACCCCGGGGCCCCGCCCGTCGTCGACGTCCTCGTCTCCGAGGGCCATGTCCCGTGGGCTGGTCACACCGGCCAGCACGCCATCCCCGAGGTCTACGACGCCATCCGCCGCGCCGGGATGAGCCTGATCTTCGTCAACACCCGCTGGCAGGCCGAGTTCGTCTTCCAGCGCCTCTGGGCCATCAACGAGGACAGCCTGCCGATCGCCCTGCACCACGGCTCCCTCGCCGCAGAGCAGCGGCGCAAGGTCGAGGCGGCCATGGCCCGGGGCGACCTGCGCGCCGTGGTCTGCACCTCGACCCTCGACCTCGGCATCGACTGGGGCGACGTGGACCTCGTCATCCAGCTGGCCGCTCCGAAAGGCGCTTCCCGCCTCGTCCAGCGCATCGGCCGCGCCAACCACCGGCTCGACGAGCCGTCGCGCGCCCTGATGGTCCCGGCCAGCCGCTTCGAGATGCTGGAATGCCAGGCCGCCCGCGAGGCCGTCGCCGAAAACGCCTTCGACTGGGAGCCGGTCCACACCGGCACCCTCGACACCCTCGCCCAGCACGTCATGGGCTGCGCCTGTTCCGAGCCGTTCACGATGGAGGAGCTCTACGCCGAGATCACGGGCTGCGGCCCCTACCGCGGCCTGACGTACGAGCAGTTCGAGGAGGTGGTCGATCTCGTCGCCACCGGCGGCTACGCGCTGCGCACCTACGAGCGCTTCGCCCGCATCGTCCGCACCCGCGACGGCCAGTGGAAGGTGCGCAACGCCCAGACGGCCCAGCGCCACCGCATGAATGTCGGCGCCATCGTCGCCGCCGCCACCCTCAACGTCCGCGTCGCCTCGCGCCGCGGCCAGCGCCTGATCGCGGGCCGCAAGGTCGGCGAGGCGGAGGAGACCTATTTCGAGCCGATGGTCCCGGGCGACACCTTTGTCTTCGCCGGTCAGGTCTGGGCCTTTCAGGCCATCGCCGGCATGGACGCCCTGGTCACTCCCGCCCAGCACAGCGACCCGAAGATCCCCTCCTGGGGCGGCTCCAAATTCCCCATGTCCCGCTCCCTCGCCGACCGCGTCCGGGCCATGATCCAGGACCGCGATCACTGGCGCGTCCTGCCGCCCGACGTGCAGGAGTGGCTTGAGCTGCAGGAAGACAAGTCGGCCATCCCGGACGCGGAGACCATGCTGGTCGAGACCTTCCCGCGCGGCAGCCGCCACTTCCTCGTCGCCTATCCCTTCGCCGGCGGCCTCGCCCACGGCACCCTGTGCATGCTGCTGACCCGCCGCCTCGACCGGCTCGGCGTCGGCCCCCTCGGCTTCGTGGTCACCGACTATTCGCTGGCCATCTGGTCGATCCGGCCGATGGATGGTCTCGACCTCGACGCCCTGTTCGAGCCCGACATGCTCGGCGACGACCTCGAAAGCTGGCTGGAGGAGAGCTTCATGATGAAGCGCACCTTCCGCAATTGCGCCCTGATCTCCGGCTTGATCGAGAAGCGCCAGCCGGGGAACGAGAAGACCGGCCGGCAGGTGACCTTCTCGACCGACCTGATCTACGACGTGCTCCGCCGCCACCAGCCCGACCACCTGCTGCTCAAGACCGCCCGCGCCGACGCGGCCGCCGGCCTGCTCGACGTCGCCCGCCTCGGACAGCTGCTGCAGCGCATCCAGGGCCATATCAAACACGTGCATCTCGAGCGTCCCTCGCCCTTCTGCGTCCCCGTCCTCGTCCAGATCGGCCGCGAGCGCGTCGGCGGCGGCCAGGCGGCCGAGATGATCCTCGACGCCTCGGCCTACGGCTTCGACGAGGCCGGCCTGATCGCCGAGGTGATGGGCGACACCGCCCCCGCCCTCGCCGGAGCCGCCTCGTGAACGCCGCCCTGCGCCAGGCCCTGTCCCCCGCCCGCTGCCCCAGCGGCGGCCTGCGCGTCTCGATCGAGGGCGAGCCCTGCGTGCTGCGCTGCTCCGGCGCCCTTTGGGTCCTGAACCATCGCACCCTGATCGCCGCCGACCTGCATCTGGAGAAGGGCTCGGCCTTCGCCGCCCGCGGCCAGATGCTGCCTCCCTACGACAGCCGCGCCACCCTCGACCGCCTCGAGGCCGAGATCGACGCCGTCCAGCCCGCCGCCGTCGTCCTGCTCGGCGACAGCTTCCACGACTCGAAATCCGTGGCCCGCATGGCCCCGGATGACAGGGCCCGCCTCGACCGCCTCGCCACGGGCCGCGACTGGATCTGGCTGGAAGGCAACCACGACATTCACGCCCTCGCCGGAACGATCGACCTCCTGCCCGGCAAGGTCGTCGAAACCCTCTCCCTCGGCTCGCTGCGCCTGATCCACGAACCGCAGCCCGGCGTTCAGCCCGGCGAGATCGCCGGCCATCTCCACCCGGCCGCCCGCGTCGCCGCCCATGGCCGGGGCGTCCGCCGTCCCGCCTTCGTCACCGACGGCCGCCGCGCCGTCCTCCCCGCCTTCGGCGCCTTCACCGGCGGCCTGGATGTCCGCGATCCCGCCATCGCGGGCCTGTTCGCCGAGCCCCCGCTCGCCGCCGCCCTCGGCCGCGACAAGGTCCACGCCCTGGCGTGGGAGACGCTGCGCTAGGGCCCGCTAGCCGCCGGATGTCTGGCGGTCGACGATCTCGATGATCTCTGCGATGGAGATGGTGAAGACGCCGCCCTGGTCCGCCCTCCATTGCGCGATCCCCGGCTCGAAATCCGGGAAGGGCGGGCTCCTGTCGCTGAGGCGCGTCACGCTTGCATCCAGCGTCTCGCGACTGACAGGGGTGTGCGACAACACCTGATCCATGTCCCGGTTGCGCAAATGAAGTCCGATCACCGAGACATGATAGATCGGCCCGAGTTCCGCGTGCTCCTCGACGCGCCGGATCTTCAGCAGCGACCCGGCATCGGCCGCCCGGGTCCGGTATTCCCAGACCTGTCCCGCGGCATAGCGGTCCGGTTCCGCGAAGCCGCCCAAGGCGACCAGGGCCGTCAGGGCCAGGAGCATCCTGATCATCGCGCGTCCTCAGATGTTCCGCTCGATCAAGGCGTTCGACGCCCCCTCGATCCGCTCTTCCAGCGCCGTCATGAACTCCGCCCGCTTCAGTCCCGCCGGGATCGCCGGCAGGAATTCGTAGACCACCGTCCCCGGATGCCGCCGGAACCCGTGCGCCGGCCAGTGGACCCCCGAGTTGGTCGCCATCGGCACGCAGGGACACTCCAGATCGCGGTACAGCGCCGCGATCCCCGGCTTGTAGTCCGGCGCCGCCCCGACCTTCACGCGCGTCCCCTCCGGGAAGATCAGGATCTGCCGCCCCTGCGCGAACCGCGTCCGCGCCTGTTTCACCATGTCCTTCAGCGCCTTCGAATGGGCTGACCGGTCGACCGCGATCATCCCCGTCTTCCACGCGAACCAGCCGAAGAAGGGCAGGGGCCGCAGCTCCTTCTTCATGATGAAGCAGTTGTCGGGCAGCACCGCGAACGGCGCGATCACGTCCAGCATGCTCTGGTGCTTGCCGGCGATCAGGGCGGCGCCGGCCGGCCGGTGCTCCAGCCCGCGGAACTCGACCCTCACCCCGGCGATCCAGCGCAGGCCGAACAGCACGAACCTCGACCAGCCGCGGATCACCCCCATGGCGTAGCGGTGCGGCAGCAGCAGCGCCGGCGACAGGCCGACGGCGAACAGGGCCATCGACAGATAGAGCCAGGCGACGAACAGCAGCGAACGCAGGGTGGTCACGTCAGGCGGCCTTCTTCGCGGCCGGGGCCCCGGTTTCGGCCGCCGGAGGCTCCCAGGACCCGCCGCCGACCAGCGCCCGACCCAGCGCGGCCAGATACTTCATGTATTCCAGCGTCATCCGCCGCGCCGTCACGGCCGCCCGCCACCAGCGCGAATTGTCCAGCGACGGCGTCTCGACGGCGTAGGGCGTCAGCTCCAGACCCGGCGAGGCCGCCCGGATCTCCGTCAGCGCCCGCGGCATATGGTAGTCCGAGGTCACCACGATCAGGCTGTCATAGCCCTTGGCGTCGGCCCAGGCGGCGATCTCCTGGGCGTTGCCGATCGTGTCCTCCGCCTCGAAGCCCAGATCGACGCAGCAGTTGAACAGCTTGTTCGAGCCCGGGGTCAGGGCGCGCAGCTCCTGCCGCCGCACCTCGCGGTTCACCCCCGAGATCAGCACCCGCTTGCCCTTGTCCTGCTCCAGCAGGCGGATGGCGGCGTTGACCCGCTCGGCCGAGGGGCCGGTCAGGGCCACGATGGCGTCGGCGCGCGCGGGCTCGGCGGCGGGCGTATAGCTGCGCACCCGGTCGGCGAAGGCGAACAGCCCGACCAGCCAGATGACGGCGATGATGGCGATGAAGGTGAGAAACTTCATGGCGTTAACTTAACGACCGCCCCGCAAACGCGCCAGCGCGGTCATCCGCGCCGCGACAAGCGCCACCGTAGCGGCGACCAGCGGGCATGGCGAGAGCATCAGCACGTCGCTCCACGCCACCGGCAGGGCGGGCGTCACGCCGTCGGCGCCGCCGAGGAACCGCAGCCCCGCCGTCAGCGCCATGGCCACGGCCGCTCCGACCGCCCCGGCGCCCGCCGCCAGCAGGGCGTAGCGGGTCTGGTACAGGCCGGCGATGCGCCCGTCCGACGCCCCGTTCAGGCTCAGGGTCTCGATCACCGTCCGCTGCGCCGCCATCCCCGCCTGGGTCGCATAGACGATGGCCGCGCCCGCCCCGCCCGCCGTCAGCAGGAAGGCCGCCACGGCCAGCGCCGTGATCAGGGCCGCCGAGCGCTCGACCTCGCCGCGCCACAGGCTGTGGTCGTCGACCGTGGCGTCCACCCCGGCCTCGGCCAGGGCCCGGCTCAGGCTGACGGGGCTGGCCGGCGCGTCCGGGTCCAGCCGGACGGTGACCAGATGGGGCAGGGGCAGGTCCGGCAGCACCGCGTCTCCGACCCATGGCCGCAGCAGGGCCTCGGCCGTCTGGCGGTCCATGGCCTCGGCCTCCTCCACGCCGGTGACGCCGGCCAGCGTCTGGGCCGCCCGCGCCGCCGCCTCCGCCCCGGTCTCGTCGACCCGCGGCCGCACCTGCACCGTCGCCTCGCTGCGCAGCTGCCGGGCCCAGCCGTGCGCCGCGCGGTCCGCCGCCACGGCCCCGACCGCCGACAGGCAGGCGAGGAAGCACAGCACCGCGATCACCGCCGCCAGCCACGGCTCGCCGCCGCCGTCGCGCGGCAGGATCGGCGCCCGCCGTTCCATCCAGCGCCCGATCACGCCCGCTCTCCCGCCAGCCGCCCGCCCTCGAGGCGCAGCACCGAGGCGCCGGACGCCGCCGCCAGCGCCTCGTCGTGGCTGGCGATCAGCACCGTCGTGCCCAGCCGGTTCAGCGACTGAAACAGCTTCAGCAGCCGCTCGCCCATGGCCGCGTCGACGCTGCCGGTCGGCTCGTCGGCGAGGATCAGGTCGGGCCGCGTCACCACGGCCCGGGCGATGGCCAGCCTCTGCTTCTCGCCGCCCGACAGGGTCGGCGGCCGGTCGTCCATGCGGTCGCCGAGCCCGACCCAGTCCAGCATCTCTTCCACGTCGGCCGCCCACGCCTCCCGCTTCGCTCCCGTCAGCCGCAACGGCAGGGCGACGTTGTCGAAGGCCGACAGATGGTCGAGCAGCCGGAAGTCCTGGAACACCACCCCCATCCGCCGCCGGAAGCCGGGCAGGGCCGACCGCGACAGCCCGCCCGCATCTTCTCCGAAAAGCTCCAGCGAACCGGCGGTCGGACGGCGCGCCAGGGTCAGCAGGCTCAGCAGCGTCGACTTCCCCGCTCCCGACGGCCCGGTAAGGAAGTGGAAAGAGCCCGCTGTCAGGATGAGGTTAACGTCCCGCAGCACGCTCGGGCCGCCTGCATAGCCGAAGCCCACGCCCCAAAGGCGGACGGTGTCGGTCGCGGAGTCGGTCAAGGCGGCGCGGCGGGGCTGAACGGGCATCGATTTTGGGTCAGGACGCGGCCGTGAAGCCGCGACGGGAGGGGGCGGAACGCCTCTCAGTCAGCGCACATGATACTGACCTGCCCGTCCTGCGCCACCAGCTATTTCACGCCTGACGAAGCCATCGGCCCGGGCGGCCGCACCGTCCGCTGCAAGACCTGCAAACACACCTGGCGCGCCACCCTGGAAGAGCCGCTGGAGCTGTCGGTCTCGCCGTCCGGCCCGGAAAGCAAGAGCTTCGGACGCGGCGAGGACGCCGCCGACCCCGCCGAATCACTGGCCGAGACCCCGGCCCCCGAACTGCCCCGCGCCTTCCGCGCCCGCGCCGAGCAGCAGCGCCGCCTGCGCCGCGCCGCCGCCCACGGCGTGGTCTGGGCCGGCATCGCGTCCGGCTTCGCCGCCCTGCTCGCCGCCGCCTGGCTGTTCCGCGTCGAGGTGGTGGAGATGGCCCCCCGCGCCGCCGCCGCCTATGCCGCCGTCGGCCTGACCGTGAATCCGACCGGGCTCGAGTTCGAGGCTGTCTCCGCCCGCGCCGCGCCGAACGACCCCGGCAAGGTGCTGATCTCGGGCGCGCTCAGGAACGTGCGCGAGGAGGAGCGGATCGCCCCGCCCGTGCGCGTCGCCCTGCTCGACGCCCAGGGCGCCGAGATCGGCCATTCCGTCGTGCGCATCGACGCGGCCCCGGTCCTGCCCGGCAAGGTGCAGGGCTTCGCCGCCGTCATTCCGGACCCCGGGGGCAAGGGCCAGGGCGTGGGCGTGGCCTTCGTGCTGGATAGCGCCGCCCCCGCCCGGACCACCCCCGCCCGGACTTCGGCGTCCCGCGCCGCTCCGGCCGACGCCGTCCCGCTGCGCCCCGCCGCGCCCGCCGTGCAACGGCCCCTGCCCACCGCCGGGGTCACCGGTCTCCGTCCCGCTCTTCCGCCCGACCCGTCCGCGCCGCTGAACATGCAGCCGATCGACGCGGTTCCGGTGGCTATCGACTCGCAAGGCCCCGCGGCGGTATCCGCCTCGCATGGCTGACACCCCGACCCCCACCGTCCTGCTGCCCGAGGCGGAGGTCGCGCGCATCGTCGCCGACCTGGCGCGCCAGATCGCTCCCGTCACCGACGACGACACCGTGGCCGCGGTGCTGCTGACCGGCGGCCTGTGGTTCGCCGCCGACCTGACCCGCGCCCTGTCGCGGATCGGCCGCAACCTCCGCTTTGACGCCCTGTGGCTGGCCTCCTACGGCGACGAACAGTCCAGTCGCGGCAAGATCGACGTCTACGCCCCCTTTCAGCGCCCCATCGCCGGCCGCAAGGTCCTGATCGTCGACGACGTCTTCGACACCGGCCTGTCGCTGGCCGAGGCGGTGCGCATCGCCCGGGAGGCCGGCGCCGCCGAGGTCCTCACCGTCGTCTTCGCCAAAAAGCCCTGGCCGCTCCCCCGCGCTCCCGAGCCCGACTTCGTCGGCTGGGAAGCCCCCAACCGCTTTCTCGTCGGCTACGGCCTCGACCACGCCGGAACCCTCCGCGGCCTCCCGGACATCTGCGCGCTGGACTGAAGGGGGAGCGCTTCACCTCCCCCTTCGCGATCTGTCCTCCCCCTCGGCCTACGCCGACGGGGAGGTGAACGGTCGCTCTGCTGGCAATCCGCGGAAATATAGTCCGGTTGCGGGGAGAACTTTCTGCGCTTTCAGATACATCCCCTTTTCTCGACCCCATCTTCCCGCCTGAGAAAACACCCGGCGCATAATGCGCCGTTCGTCCGCCCGCCGGTCTTTGACAATCGCATCCCCGCCGCAGCGCCCGAGGTGCGCCGATGTAGACTCTGCCGACTCTGCCACAGCGAATTTCCGCAGACCCTGCCGACGCTGCCGACTCTGCCACACCGATTTTTCCGAATTTCACCCGGATAAAATCCGACCTCAGTCCAGCCAGTCGGCCTTCGGCTCCCGCGCCCACATCTCGTCGTAGGACGGCCGCCCCCGCACCACGGCCCAGCGGCCGCCGTCGACCAGCACCTCCGGGACCAGCGGCCGCGAATTGTACTCGCTGGCCAGCACGGCCCCGTAGGCCCCGGCGCCCATGAAGGCGACCAGATCGCCCGCCTGCAGCGGCGCCAGCCGCCGCTCCCGCGCGAACACGTCCGTCGACTCGCAGATCGGCCCGACCAGATCGTACGCCGCGGCGTCTCCGTCCCGCTCGCGCACCGGCACGACGTCGTGGAAGGCGTCGTACAGCGCCGGCCGCATCAGGTCGTTCATGCCCGCGTCCAGCACCAGGAAGGTCCGCCCGTCGCTGCGGGCGTTGACCTGGATGACCCGGCTCAGCAGCACCCCGGCGTTGGCGGCCAGCAGCCGTCCCGGCTCGAACGCCGCCTCGACCTCCAGCCCGTCCAGCACTCCCGCCGCCATGGCGACATAGTCGGCGATCGAGGGCAGGTCCGACTGGCCGTGATAGGGCACCCCCAGCCCGCCGCCGAGATCGAGCCGGCTGACCGCCAGCCCCTCCGCCCGCAGCGCCAGAGTCATCTCGCGCAGCGCCCGGAACGCCGCCTCCAGCGGCTCCAGCGTGGTGATCTGGCTGCCGATGTGACAGGCCAGCCCGACCGGCGTCACATGCGGCGAGGCGGCGGCGCGGGCGTATAGCGCGGGCGCCTCCTCGGCCGGCACGCCGAACTTGTCGCGCGCCCCGCCGGTGGTGATCCGGGCATGTCCGCCGGCGCCGATCTTCGGATTGACCCGGATGGCGATCTCCGGCGCCGCGCCCTTGGCCGCCGCCACCGCGATCAGCCGCTCCAGTTCGACGGCGCTCTCGACGTTGATCTGGCGCACCGCGGCCTCGATGGCGAAGGCCAGTTCCGCGTCCGTCTTGCCGACGCCCGAGAAGACGATCCGCTCCCCGGGTATGCCCGCCGCCAGCGCCCGCCGGATTTCGCCCTCCGACACCGTGTCGGCGCCGCTGCCCAGCCGCGCCAGCGTCGCCAGCACCGACAGGTTGGAGTTGGCCTTCACCGCGAAGGCGATCAGGGCGTCCCCCAAGGCGGACCGGTGGGTGTCCACGGCCTCGCGCAGCAGGCGGTAGTGCCGCGTCAGCGTCGCGGTCGAATAGACATAGACCGGCGTGCCCACCGTCTCTGCAATGGCTTCCAGCGGCGCGGCCTCGGCATGGAGGGCGCCGTCGATCCGGTCGAAATGGTGCAAGGCTCTAGCGGGGGTTGGAACCCGAACCGCCGTAGGGGTTCGAGCTCGGCCCGCCGTCGATCGGCGCCTGGCTGGGCGGCCGGTAGACGGTGGCGGGCTCCACCGGCCCGGGGCCGCGGGCGTCCGGCAGGCTGCGCTCGGTGCGCTTGGCCGGCGGCGCGTCGAGGTCGGCCATGCGGCCGCATCCCGCGGCGGAGACGGCGATCAGGGCGGCGGCGCCCACGAGAACGATCTTCTTCATCACAGACGCGTCTTCCATTCGGCGATCCGCGCGCGGACCTGTTCCGGCGCCGTGCCCCCGAAGCTCTGGCGGCTGGCGCAGGAAGCCTCGGGAGTGAGCACCTTGTAAACCGCTTCCGTGACCCCGGGTTCAAGCGATTGCAGTTCGGCCAGCGGCAGTTGCGACAAATCCACGCCCAGCGCCTCGGCCCGCTTCACCGCCGCGCCCGTGACATGGTGCGCCTTGCGGAACGGCAGGTTCAGCTCGCGCACCAGCCAGTCGGCCAGATCGGTCGCCGTCGAGAAGCCCGATCCGGCGGCCTCGCGCATCCGCGCCGCGTCCGGCCGCAGGGCCGAAACCATCGCCGTCATCGCCCCCAGCGCCAGCGTCAGGGCGTCGAACGCCTCGAACACCGGCGGCTTGTCCTCCTGCATGTCCTTCGAATAGGCCAGCGGCAGGCCCTTCATCACCGTCGACAGCGCCACCAGCGAGCCCATGATCCGCCCCGTCTTGGCCCGCACCAGCTCGGCGGCGTCGGGATTGCGCTTCTGCGGCATGATCGAACTGCCGGTGGTCAGGTCGTCCGGCAGGCTGACGAAGCCGAACTGTGGCGTCATCCAGACCACGATCTCCTCGGCCAGCCGCGACAGATGCCCCGCGCAGATCGAGGCGGCGGCGAGGCTCTCCAACGCGAAGTCCCGGTCCGACACGGCGTCCAGCGAATTGCCCATCGGCCGGTCGAAGCCCAGTTCCTTCGCCGTCATGTGCCGGTCGATGGGAAAGGGCGACCCGGCCAGAGCCGCCGCCCCCAGCGGGCTCTCATTCATCCGGTTCCGCGCATCGGCGAACCGCCCCGCGTCGCGCCCGAACATCTCGACATAGGCCATCAGATGATGCCCGAACGTCACCGGCTGGGCGGGCTGAAGATGGGTGAACCCCGGCATCAGATCGCCCGCATGCTGCTCCGCCCGCGCCAGCAGCGCCCGCTGCAGCCCCTTCAGCCGCTCCACCGCGGCGTCGCAGGCGTCCCGCACCCAGAGCCGGAAGTCGGTCGCCACCTGGTCGTTGCGGCTCCGCGCCGTGTGCAGCCGCCCCGACGGTTCGCCGATCAGCTCGGCCAGCCGCGCCTCCACATTCATGTGGATGTCCTCGAACTGGTCGCGGAACGGGAAGGTCCCGTCCCTGATCTCGGCCTCGATCGCATCCAGCCCGCCGAGGATGGCCTCCGCGTCCGCAGCGCTCACGATCCCCTGCTTCGCCAGCATACGGCAATGCGCCCGTGACCCCGCCAAGTCCTGGGCCCACAGCCGCCGGTCCACCCCGATGGAGACGTTGATCGCCTGCATGATGTCCGCCGGCCGCGCCGAGAAGCGTCCGCCCCACATGTCTTGACCTTCCGCGCCCGGAGAAGGCTTAACTGTGGGACGGGGTTGGGAAGGCTGTGTCATGAAGGGCTCTAGGGCGGTGGGGATGGCGATCGCGGGCGCCCTGGTGATCGGCATGATCGCCGGCGCCGGGCTGCTATACGCCAATCGCGACGCCTTCTTCAAAGCCGCCGCGCCCGAACAGCCCGCGAAGAGCGAACTGGCCCGCTTCGCCAGGGGCTCCCTGACCCGCCTCGAAACCCCCGCGGCGCTCGTCCCGGCCCCCGACTACGTCTTCAAGACCCGCGACGGCGGCGACGCCCGCTTCGCCGACTTCCGCGGCAAGGTGGTGGTGGTCAACCTCTGGGCGATGTGGTGCGCGCCCTGCCGCACCGAGATGCCGACCCTCGCCCGTCTGGCCGAGGCCTATGTCGGAACAGACCTGATCGTCCTCCCGATCAACGTCGACGCCACCGAGGACGGCCTCGCCGACGCGCGCAGCTTCATCGACGTACACGAACCCCTGCCGCTCTACAGCGACATGAAGTTCCAGCTGCCCTTCGAACTGCCCGGCGAGGGCAAGATGCCCCAGACCGTGCTGCTGGACCGGCAGGGCCGCATCCGCGCGCACTTCTCCGGCGAGGCCGACTGGGCCAGCCCCGAGGCGCGGGCGCTGATCGACGCCCTGCTGGCCGAGCCCGCCGGAGCCTAGTTGCCCTTGGTGTCGCGCTGGGTCTCGGCCTTCTGCTCGT
Source organism: Brevundimonas sp. (assembly GCF_035626535.1). Classification (GTDB taxonomy): domain Bacteria; phylum Pseudomonadota; class Alphaproteobacteria; order Caulobacterales; family Caulobacteraceae; genus Brevundimonas. The sequence goes on along the minus strand of NZ_DASPNO010000062.1, from coordinate 2,980 downwards.
CGGCCTCCTCGGCCAGACGGTCGGTTCCCTCGTCGATCTCCTGGGCCACCTCGCCGGCGCCGGCGGCGATGGCGGAGCCGACCTGGGCGGCTTCTTCCTCGATGGCCGAACCCGTGTCGGCGGCGGCTTCAGCGGTTTCGGTCTGGGCCGTGTCCTGCTCGGCTTCGGTGCAGGCGGCCGCGCCCAGCGCCAGGGCGGCGAAGGCGGCGGTGGCGGCGATACGAATGCGCATGGGAAATCCCCTTCGGCGTTGAACCTTTGCCGCTAACGCCGCGCCTGCCCGGTGGTTGCGATTTGCCCCGCAGGCCTCGCGTGATACGCTCGTGCCATCACACGGGAGGAAAGCTCATGATCAGCAAAGCCGTTCTCACCGGCGCCCTGGCTCTCGCGCTCCTCGCGCCCGCCTCCGCCTCGGCGCAGCAGCCTCCGCAAAACACCAACGGAAGCTCGGGCGGCGTCGGCGTCGGCGCCTACGGCCGGATGACCGCGCAGCAGGAAAGCTGGCGCTTCGAAAGCGAGGAGATGCGCCGCCGCAACGCCATGACGCCGGAGGAAGCCGAAGCGGAATATGGCGCGGAACGCGTGCAGCTGGCCGAGCGTGTGCAGGCTTTGGTCAACGAAGGCAAATGCCGCGAGGCTCGCGCCATGGCCAATGAAGCCGGCGAACGCCAGATGGCTCTCCGCGTCCGCCAGACCTGCCGTTCCCGCTAGGTTCGAAGGGATGGTGGCTGGGGGCGGGCTCGAACCGCCGACCTGTGGGTTATGAATCCACCGCTCTAACCAGCTGAGCTACCCAGCCCCGGCGTCCGGGGTCCGGCGGGAACTGGTCTGTCCGCCGGAAGAGGCGTGCCTATAGAGGGGGGCGCAGACGGATTCAAGTCGTCCCGAAGGCCTTGCGCGCGCTTGTGGGCTTGCGTTCAGTTCAGGGAACCCCAAGGTCCACCGCTCCGCTTCCACACCGACGACACCACCGGGATTTCGCCATGCGCCTCCTCGCCCTAGCCGTTTCCGTATCCGCCGTGGTCCTGGCCGCGGCCTGCGGGATCGAAGGACAGAGCCAGCCCGCCCCCGGTCAGGGCGCTCCTCTGGAAACCCGTCCCGCCAACGGCGCGGGCCAGCAGCCGGCCTTTGCCGGCCAGACCCGCGCGCCGGGCGTCCGCAGCGAAGTCGCCCTTGAGCATACGGTGGTCGCCTCGGGACTCGAGGAACCGTGGGGCTTGGCCCTGCTGCCCGACGGCCGCTGGCTGGTCACCGAGCGCCCCGGCCGGATGCGGATACTCACCGCACAGGGCGCGGTGGGCGAGCCGATCGCCGGTCTCCCGGCCGTCGACGCGCGCGGGCAGGGCGGTCTCCTCGACGTCGCGGTGGGCCCGACCTTCGCACAGGACCGCCTGATCTACTGGAGCTACGCAGAACCCCGCGAGGGCGGCAACGCCACTTCCGTGGCGCGAGGAAGCCTGTCGGACGGCGGCGACCGTGTCGAGAATGTGCAGGTCATCTTCCGCGCCCTGCCCACCTATGACGGCGGCGCCCATTTCGGCTCCTCGCTGGCGTTCGACCGGGCGGGCCACCTGTTCATCACCCTCGGTGACCGTTCCGATGCGCCGATGCGGCCGCAGGCGCAGGATCCCGGCTCGCACATGGGCAAGACCATCCGCATCAACGCCGACGGCTCGGTTCCATCCGACAACCCCTTCGTTGATCGCGAAGACGCCCGGCCCGAGATCTGGTCGCTCGGGCACCGCAATGTGCAGGGGATCGCCATCGCCCCGAACGGCGACGTCTGGACCGTCGAGCACGGCACCCGCGGCGGTGACGAGGTCAACCTCGACCGTGCGGGCCTCAACTATGGCTGGCCGGTGATCGCCTACGGCATCGAGTACCGCGGCGGCCCGATCAACCAGGGGATCACCGCCCGCGAGGGCATGGAGCAGCCGGTCTACTACTGGGACCCGGTGATCGCGCCCGGCGGCATGGCGGTCTACGACGGAGCCATGTTCCCCGGCTGGCGCGGCAACCTGCTCGTCGCCGCGCTGAGGGAAAAGCACATCGCCCGGCTGGTGCTGGACGGAAACCGCGTCGTCGGCGAGGAGCGGCTGCTGACCGACCTCGGCGAACGGATCCGCGACATCGCCGTGGCTCCCGACGGCGCCGTCTGGGCCATTACCGACGAGCCGAACGGCAAGCTGGTGCGGCTGGCGGCCCGCTAGTCCCGCAACAGTTCGTTCACGCCGGTCTTGGCCCGCGTCTGGGCGTCCACCCGTTTGACGATCACCGCGCAGTAGAGCGACGGCCCGCCGTTCGGGCCGGGCAGGGAGCCCGGCACCACCACCGAATACGCCGGCACCTCGCCGCGGAACACCTCGCCGGTGGCGCGGTCGATGATCTTCGTGGATCCCGAAAGATAGACGCCCATGGCCAGCACCGCGCCCTCGCGGACGATGACGCCCTCGGCGACCTCCGCCCGGGCCCCGATGAAGCAGCCGTCCTCGATGATCGTCGGGCTCGCCTGCAGCGGCTCCAGCACCCCGCCGATGCCCGCGCCGCCCGACAGGTGCACGTTCTTGCCGATCTGGGCGCAGGAGCCGACCGTCGCCCAGGTGTCGACCATCGCCCCTTCGTCGACGTAGGCGCCGATGTTCACGAACGAGGGCATCAGCACCACGTTGGGCCCGACGTAGGCGCCGTAGCGCACGATGGCCCCGGGCACGGCGCGGAAGCCGGCCTCCCTGAAGGCCTGCTCGTTCCAGTCGCCCCACTTGGACGGCGCCTTGTCGAACCAGGGGCCGGGCACATGGTCGACGCCGCGGGCGGGGCCGCCGTCCATGAGGCGGTTGGGCGACAACCGGAAGCTCAGCAGCACGGCCTTCTTCAGCCACTGGGCGGTCTTCCACTCGCCGCTCGCCGGGTCCTTCTCGGCGACGCGGAACTTTCCCGTGTCCAGGAGGTGCAGGGCGTGCACCACCGCCTCGCGCGCGGC
>NZ_DASPNO010000061.1:0-24099 GCF_035626535.1 Brevundimonas sp. | reverse complement strand
CGAGCCGCGGAAATTCGGCCGCAGCACCCACCAGCCCTGCGCCGCCAACACCTGCACCTGCCGGTCCCAGCTCGGCGTGTCGCGCACCTCGGGCCCGCCGTGTGGCAGCACCACCAGCGGCCCCGGAGCTCCGCCCGGAGGCGCGGTCAGATAGGCCTCGATGGTCGCGCCGTCGCGGGTCATCACCTTGAGCACCTCGCTGGAGCCCAGCCGCGCCGGATCGAGTTCCCGCGCCTGACCCACATTGACGATCGCCCGCGCCGCCTTGTCGTAGAAGAACCAGGCGCCCGGCTCCTCCGGTCCGTTCACATAGGCGATGAACCGGTTCCGCGCCTGGTCGACGTCGGTGAAGTGCACGTTGCACGTCCCGTCGAAAAAGCGGTCGAGGGCCCGGTGGTGGACCGCCAGCGCGGGATCGACGAACTCATACTCCAGCCGGTCGCCGTAGTAGGCGGCGCCCAGATAATTGCCCGCGGAATCCGGCAGGCCGTAGACCACGTCCCGGCCCGGACGGGCGTTCAGCGGCGGACCGAGCGCCGTCGTCGTCAGGTCCATTTCGCGGACGCTCTGGACGTCCTCGTCGTCGAGACGGGCGATGACCAGCACCTTGCCGGGGGTCTCGCCGGCGCCGACCCAGAGAAAATCCGGGGCCTCGCGCACCCGGGTGCGGCGCGCCATCTTCCACTCGGTCTCGCCCGGCGCCCGGACCATGATGGTCTCGACCGTGCCGCGGCTGTTCATGTCGTGACGCAGGACCGGAACGCCGTCGACGGTGCGCCAGTGGTAGGTGCCCGACCCACCGCGTTCGATCCGGGTCGCCCGCCCCGTGTTCACATTGACCCGGTGCAGGGCCATGACCCCGTCGGCGTCCCAGGCCGCCATCAGGACATGGTCGGGATCGGTGGGCAGCATGTCGACGATGCGGCCCATGTCGAAAGTGTTGCGCATGCGGGTGCGCTCATCGCTGAACAGCACGACCACGTCGCCCGTTCTCGCGTTCACCGAGACGACGCGGCGCATGAAGTACTCAATGGCCTCCGTCTTCCGGTTGGACCCCGCAATCGATCGGGGCCCCACTTCGTCCTTCAGGACCACGCTCACTAGCAGGCGGTCGTCGTTGGCCCAGGCGATCGAACTGACCGTCACCGGGCCCAGATCGATCCGGCTTCGCTGGCCCTCGGGGTCAGCGGCGTTGAGGAAGTCGACGGCGCTTCGCGGGTCTTCGTCCGTGCCGAGATTCTGCGCCACGGCGATCCGGCTTCCGGACGGCGACAGCGCCGCGCCGCTGCTCAGGGTCGGCTTGAAGAACTCGCTCAGCGGATAGGCCGCGGTCTGGGCCCGGGCGAGGCCCGGCGGCAAGAGGGTGATCCCCGCCAACGCCGCCGCTCCACCGAGCAGACCGCGCCGCGACACCGCGGCCCGCGCCGCGTCCGAAAATCCCGCCATGACCCTACGCCCCCGACTACAACCCCGCCGCCACTCAACCCGTCGTTGAACAGGCGGTCAAGCTCGATCAGAGCATCGCCGGGATGACCCGATCCGGCGGCCGGTGGCCGTTCTGGAAGGTGAGGATGTTGGCGATGACGCGGTCGCCCATGTCCTGGCGGGCCTCGAGCGTCGCCGAGCCGAGGTGCGGCAGCAGCACGACGTTGGCGTGGCCGGGCAGGCCGGGATGGACCGCCGGCTCGTGCTCGTAGACGTCCAGTCCGACCCCGGCGATGGCGCGGCGGTCCACGGCCTCGGCCAGCGCCGCCTCGTCGATCAGCTCGCCGCGGGCGGTGTTGACCAGCAGAACGTGCGGCTGAAGCTTCGCCAGCCGTTCGGCCGACAGCAGATGATGCGTCTCGCGGGTCGCGGGGCAGTTCAGCGAGATGATGTCCATCCGGGCCAGCATCTGGTCCAGATCGTCCCAGTATGTCGCGCCCAGCTCCTCGGCGATCATCTCCGGGACCGGCTTGCGGTTGTGATAGTGGACCTGCATCCCGAAGGCCTTCGCCCGCCGGGCCAGCGCCTGGCCGATGCGGCCCATGCCGACGATGCCGAGCCGCTTGCCCCACAGCTTGCGTCCGGTCATCCAGGTCGGGGTCCAGCCCTCGAAGCGGCCCTCGGCCATGACCTGCGCGCCCTCGACGATGCGCCGGCTGACGGCGAGGATCAGGGCCATGGTCAGGTCGGCCGTATCCTCGGTCAGCACGCCGGGGGTGTTGGTGACGATCAGCCCGCGCCCGACCGCCGCCTCGACGTCGATGTGATTCACCCCGGCGCCGAAATTGGCGATCAGCTTCAGTTGCTCGCCCGCCGCCGCGATCAGCGGCCCATCTATGCAGTCGGTGATGGTCGGGACCAGCACGTCGGCGCGCTTCGCCGCCCCCTCCAGCGCGTTCCGGTCCATCGGCGTGTCGGTCAGGTTCAGTTCGGCGTCGAACAGCTCGCGCATGCGCGTCTCGACCGCGTCCGGCAGCCGTCTGGTTAACACGACCTTAAGCCTGGGCGCGGACATTCGAAGCCTTCGATTTCACGGACCTTCGCGTGTCTAGCAAAGCTCGTCCCCGCTTCCAAAGGCTGGTCGTCACGGCCGCCGCCGTCTGCGCGGCGGTTCTGGCCGGGGCGGCCCAGACCATGCCCGACGGCCGTCCCACCCCCAGCGGGCAACCTGTGCCGCGCTGGCTGTCGCTGAAGTCGTCCGAAGTGCACGCCCGCTTCGGCCCCGGCCTCGACCACCGCATCCTGTGGGAATACCGCGTCTCCGGCCTGCCGGTGCAGGTCATCGCCGAGACCACCGAGTGGCGGAAGATCTGCGATCCCGAAGGCGCCGTAGCCTGGGTCCACCGAAGCGTGGTGTCGAGTCGTCGCAGCGTCTTCAACGCCTCGCACGAGGAGATCCCGATCCATTCGGGCCGGTCGGAATCCTCGCCGGTCCGCGCCCGGCTGTCGCCGCGATCGGTGGTGGCCATGGACGAGTGCGAGGACGGCTGGTGCCGCATTCGCGCCGGACGGCTGCGCGGCTGGGTGCGCCAGTCCGCCGTGTTCGGGGCCCAGGACCGGCCGCTGTGCAACGCCGCCCGCCCGGCGGGAACCGGCCGGCGCTGACGGGAGTGGTTGAGCCCGCTCCCCTGCTCGTGTAACCCGGCGGCCACACCGGCCATGAGCGGCGTCCGCGCCGCCGGCCCCCTGAGATGCGAGCGCCCGTGACCCAACCCGACCGTCCCTCCTCGTTCGACTATGAGGCGCTGCTGGCTTCCGGCCGGGGCGAGCTGTTCGGCGAGGGCAACGCCAAACTGCCCGCCCCGCCGATGCTGATGTTCGACCGCATCACCCGGATCGACGCGGACGGCGGCGCGCACGGCAAGGGCTATGTCGAGGCCGAGCTGGATATCCATCCCGACCTCTGGTTCTTCCAGTGCCACTTCATCGGCGATCCGGTGATGCCGGGCTGCCTCGGCCTCGACGCCATGTGGCAGCTGGTCGGCTTCTACCTGGGCTGGATCGGCGGCCCGGGCCGCGGCCGCGCTCTGGGCGTCGGCGAAGTCAAATTCACCGGCCAGGTGACGCCGGACATCAAGAAGGTGGTCTACAAGATCGACCTCAAGCGCGTCATCAACCGCCGTCTGGTCATGGGTATCGCCGACGGAGTTCTCGAAGCGGACGGCGTCCCCATCTATACGGCCACCGACATGCGGGTGGGCCTGTTCGGCGCGACAGAACCCGTCGGCGGCTAAACCCGTTTAGAGACCGCGGGCAACGCGGCGTCTGAGTTCAAGAAGGAAACCACACCATGCGGCGTGTCGTCGTCACCGGACTGGGTATCGTCTCATCCATCGGCACGGGCCAGGACGAGGTCGCCGCCTCCCTGCGCGAGGCCAGGTCGGGCGTGCAGCACGCCGCCGACCACGCCGCGCACGGCTTCCGTTCGCAGGTCTGGGCCCCGCCCGCGCTGGGCCATACGGCCGAGGACTGGGCCCCGCACGTCGACCGCCGCGCCGCCCGCTTCCTCGCGAACGGCACGGCCTGGGGCCACATCGCCTTCGAGGAGGCGCTGAAGGACTCGGGGCTCGCGCCCGACGAGATCAGGTCCGACCGCATCGGCGTGATCGTCGGCGAGGGCGGTCCCTCGACCCAGGTCATCCTGCAGGCCGCCGAAACCACCATCGAGAAGGGCTCGCCCAAGCGCATCGGCCCGTTCGCCGTACCCAAGGCCATGGCGTCCGGCCCGTCGGCGGTGCTGGCCACCTGGTTCGAGCTCAAGGGGATCAACTATTCGATCAGTTCGGCCTGCGCGACCAGCGCCCACTGCATCGGCGCGGCCGCCGAGCAGATCGCCTGGGGCAAGCAGGATGTGATTTTCGCCGGCGGCTGCGAGGACATCGACTGGTCTATGTCGAACATGTTCGACGCCATGGGCGCCATGTCCTCGAACTTCAACGACAATCCGTCGAAGGCCAGCCGCGCCTACGACAAGGACCGCGACGGCTTCGTCATCGCCGGCGGCGCGGGCATCGTGGTGCTCGAGGAATACGAGCGGGCGAAAGCGCGCGGCGCGACCATCTACGCCGAGGTCACCGGCTACGGCGCCAACTCGGACGGCTACGACATGGTCGCCCCCTCCGGCGAGGGCGCCGAGCGCTGCATGCGCATCGCGCTGGAGATGGCCGGCCATCCGCGCATCGACTACCTCAACCCGCACGGCACTTCGACACCGGTCGGCGACTCCAAGGAGATGGGCGCCGTCCGCAACGTCTTCGGCGACGACCTGCCGATGATCTCCTCGACCAAGTCCCTGACCGGTCACTCGCTCGGCGCCGCCGGGGTGCAGGAGGCCATCTACTGTCTGCTGATGATGAAGCACGGTTTCGCCGCCGAGAGCGCCCACATCGAAAACCTCGACCCCGAGTTCGAGGGCATGCCGATCCTGCGCGAGCGCCACGACGGGGAACTGACCCACGTCATGTCCAACTCGTTCGGCTTCGGCGGGACGAACGGAACGCTGATCCTGTCAAAGGTCTGAGGTCAGTCGAGGTCGGGCTGCCTCAGGCCCGTCCACGGCTCCGACGCGGCCGCGTTGATGCAGGCGGCGAGCGCGTCCCGATCGCGATCCCATTCCCTGACGCCGTGCAGTCGCGCAGAGTCAGGCCATAGCCAGGTGTCCTGGGCCGCCGGATCGGCGGGCACGACGCCGCGCCCGTAGCAGACGATGCGCATCGCGCCGGGCCGACGTCGGTCGCGAGCCGCGGGCGTCTGGTCATCGAAAGCCACCACGATGGTCGGAGGCGCATCGGCCGGCATCGGAGCGCGGGTCAGATAGTACCGGACGCAGTAGTCCAGCGCGCGGTCGGGTCGGTCGTCCTCGCAGGCGACGAACAGTCCGGCCTCGAGCGCCGGCTCTGCGAACTCGAAACGGCTGCGCGCCCTGTCGCCGAGCGACGCGAGCGTTGAACGACCATGCCGGGCCTGGACCTGACGCACTTCATCGAGGGTCACCACCACAACGGCCACCCTGAGGCGTGTATCAGGTCTTTGCGACACGGCGGGATTCGCGAGTCCGCAGAGCAGCAGGGCGAGCAGAAGACTCAGGCCGCGCATCCGAAGGACTCCCAACAGCGTTGTTGCAGACTGCCCCGCTTCCCGCCAAAGCGACAGCCCACCGAACCTGACGCCGGAGCCCGGCCTGACCCCCGACCCCTACATCCTCTTCCTGTTCGGCCTCGGCGCCGTGGTCCTGCTGGTCTCATGGGCCCCGATCGGGCTGAAGCGGCTGCCGCTGACGCTGGCCATCATCTGCGTGGCGCTGGGCGTGCTGGTGTTCAGCACCGGCCTGCTCGCCTTCGATCCCGATCCGCGCACCTGGGATACGGTGACCGAGCGGCTGACCGAGCTGGTGGTCATCATCGCCCTGATGGGGGCGGGGCTGAAGCTGGACCGGCCGATCGGCTGGCGGCGCTGGTCCTCGACGTGGCGGCTGCTGGCCATCGCCATGCCCCTGACCATTGCGGCCGTGGCCTGGCTGGGCGTCGCCGGCCTGGGATTCAGCCTCGCCATGGCCCTGCTGTTCGGCGCGGCCATGGCCCCGACCGACCCGGTGCTCGCCGCGGACGTCCAGGTCGGGCCGCCGGGGTCGGGCGAGGAGGACGAGGTCCGCTTCGGCCTGACCTCGGAGGCCGGCCTGAACGACGCCCTCGCCTTCCCGTTCGTACACCTGGCTATACTGGCGGCGGCCGGAAGTCTGGCCTCCGCCGGGGCGATGACGGACTGGGTCGCCGTCAAGGTGGTCTGGAAACTGCTGGCCGGCGCCGGGGTGGGCTTCGTCGTCGGACGGGGCTTCGCCCTCCTGCTGTTTCACAACGCCCGGGCGGGCGGGATGCGGTTCGGGGACGGACTGGTGGCCCTGGCCGCGACGCTGATCGCCTACACCGCGACGGAGCTGGCCCATGGCTACGGCTTCCTCGCCGTCTTCATCTGCGCCCTGACCATCCGCGCCGGCGAGCGGGACCATGACTTCCATCAGGAGATGCACGACTTCTCCGATCAGATCGAACGGCTGCTGATGATGCTGCTGCTGGTGCTGTTCGGCGGGGCGCTGGCCAACGGACTGCTGTCGGCCCTGACCTGGACCGACGCCCTGATCGGCCTCGCGGTGGTGTTCGTGGTCCGGCCGGCGGCGGGCCTGATCGCCCTGCTCGGCGCCCGCCAGCCGATGCGCGAGCGGCTGCTGCTCGCCTTCCTGGGCATCCGCGGCGTCGGCTCGGTCTACTATGTGGCCTACGGTCTCAACCACGGCGACTTTGGCGACAGCGAGCGGCTGTGGGCCGTGGTCGGCTTCATCATCCTCGTCTCGATCCTCGTCCACGGCGTCACCGCCGCGCCCCTGCTCGAGCGGCTGGCCCGACGGCGCCAGAGCTTCCCCGCCGCCCCGGCCCCTGCTAACCCTCCCGGCTCGAAACACGGAGACTGACCATGGCGAGCGCCGAAGGCTGGAACATGCCCACCGGGACCCTGATGAAGGGCAAGAAGGGCCTGATCATGGGGGTCGCGAACAGCAACTCCATCGCCTGGGGCATCGCCTCCCAACTGGCGGCGCAGGGCGCGGAGCTGGCCTTCACCTACCTCGGCGAGGGGCTGGAGCGCCGGGTGCGTCCGCTGGCCGAGAGCGTCGGGGCCAGGCTGCTGATCCAGGCCGACGTCACCGACGACGCCTCGATGGACGCCGCCTTCGCCGAGCTGGAGCGCGAGTTCGCCACGATCGACTTCGTCGTCCACTCCGTCGCCTTCGCCAACAAGGACGAGCTCAAGGGCAGCTTCGTCGACAACACCAGCCGCGACAGCTTCCTGCTGGCCATGAACATCTCGGCCTTCAGCTTCGTCGACGTGGCCAGGCGGGCCTCGAAGCTGATGCCCGACGGCGGCTCGCTGGTGACCATGACCTATCTCGGCTCCGAGCGGGCCATCCCCAACTACAACACCATGGGCGTCGCCAAGGCGGCGCTGGAGGCGGCGACCCGCTACATCGCCCGCGACCTCGGCCCGAAGGGCATCCGCTGCAACGCCATCTCGGCCGGGGCCATGCGCACCCTGTCGCTGGCCGGCATCTCGGGCGGCCGCGGCATGATCGCCCAGGGCCGCGCCATGTCGGCGATGAAGGAGGACACCACGATGGAGGGCGTCGCCGGCTGCGCCCTGTGGCTGTGCTCCGACCTCGGCCTGTCGACCACCGGCGAGATCATCCACGTCGACGCCGGCTTCCACATGATGGGCCTGCCGGACGGGGAGGAGGGCTAGACCCTACCGCCCCAGCGCCGCCCGCTGCATCGCGAACAGCTCCGCGCAACCGCCCTCGGCCAGCTGGAACAGGCGGTCGAACTCGGCGCGGGTGAAGCCGCGCTTTTCGCCGGTGGCCTGGATCTCGACGATGGTCCCCGAACCGGTCAGGACGAAGTTGGAGTCGGCCTCGGCCGTGGAATCCTCCTCGTAGTCGAGGTCCAGCACCGGCTGGTCGGCGCAGACGCCGCAGCTGACGGCCGCCACCTGGTCGAGGATCGGATCCGCCTTCAACACCCCCTCGGCGCGCAGGTAGTCGAAGGCCGAAGCCATGGCCACCCAGGCGCCGGTGATCGCCGCCGTGCGGGTGCCGGCGTCGGCCTGGACCACGTCGCAGTCCAGCACCACCTGGCGCTCGCCCAGCGCTTTCAGGTCGACCACGGCCCGCAGCGAGCGGCCGATCAATCGTTGAATCTCCTGCGTCCGGCCGGTCTGTTTGCCCGAGGCGGCCTCGCGCCGGCCCCGGGTATGGGTCGCGCGGGGCAGCATGCCGTATTCCGCCGTCACCCAGCCCTGGCCCTTGCCGCGCATCCAGCCGGGCACATTCTCCTCTACCGAGGCGGTGACCAGCACCTTCGTATGGCCGAACGTCACCAGGCACGACCCCTCGGCGTAGCGGTTGACGCCGGTCTCCAGCGTCACGGCGCGGAGCTGTTCGGGAGCGCGGTCGGAGGGGCGGGCGGTCGTCATGGCGGAAATCCTTGGAAGCGGTCGCGGCGCTGCTTATCCTGAAACCGTGAGCCTGTATTCCCCCCTGTCAGGATCGTCCGACCTCCGCCTGCGCCCGGCGACGGTGGAAGACGCCGACCTGCTGGCGAGCTGGGACCGCGAGCCCCACGTCATCGCCTGCTCGACCGACGATCCCGACGCCGACATCGCCTTCGGCGGCATCGAATGGCGCGAGGAGTTGGCAGACCAGTCGGAGGTCGGCTTCTACCGCATCGCCGAGGTGAAGGGCCGGCCCATCGGCGTGATGCAGATCTGCGACCCTCATCTGGAGCCGACCCACTACTGGGGCGACATCGAGCCGAACCTGCGCGCGATCGACATCTGGATCGGCCCGGCGGATGCGCTGAACCGCGGCTACGGCACACAGATGATGACCCTCGCCCTCGACGACTGCTTCTCGGACCCGGCGGTCACCGCCATCGTCATCGACCCGCTGGCTTCGAACACTGACGCCCACCGCTTTTACCGGCGGCTCGGCTTCGAGCCGGTCGGGCGGCGCTTGTTCGATGCGGACGACTGCCTCGTCCACCGGCTGGAGCGGGAACGCTGGGAAACGCGCCCATGACCACCTTCACCGGCGCCCCGTTCGGCGGACCCACCGTCGGCCTGCCCGCCCTTGACGAGCGGGCCCGCGACATCTTCCGCCGCATCGTCGAGACCTATCTGCAGACCGGGGAGCCGGTCGGATCCCGAACCCTGTCGCTGACCGGCGTGGCCCTGTCGCCGGCCTCGATTCGCAACACCATGCAGGACCTGACGCTGGCCGGCCTGCTGGGCTCGCCGCACACCTCGGCCGGACGCATCCCGACCCACGCCGGCCTGCGCCTGTTCGTCGACGGCCTGCTCGAGATCGGCGACGTCGGGGCCGAGGAGCGGCGCGAAATCGACGCCCGGCTGGCCGGCAGCGGCCGCAGTTTCGACGAGGCGCTGAACGAGGCCTCGTCCCTGCTCTCGGGCCTCGCCGGCGGGGCCAGCATCGTGGCCAGCCCGGTGCGCGAGGCCGGGGTCAAGCACGTCGAGTTCGTGGCGCTGGGCCACGACCAGGCGCTGGCCGTCCTGGTCGCCGACGACGGCACGGTCGAGAACCGGCTGATGCCGCTCAAGGCGGGGGTGACGCCCTCTACGTTGACGGAGGCGTCGAACTTCCTCAACGCCCGGCTCAAGGGCCGCCCGCTGCACGAGGCGCGCACCGAGATGCGCACCGAACTGGATGCCGCCCGCCGCGAGCTGGACGCCGCCGCCGCCCGGCTGGTCGAGGACGGGCTGGCCGCCTGGTCGGGGGGGGCCGAGCGCGAGCGGGCCCTGATCGTGCGCGGCCGAGCCAACCTGCTGCACGACCGCGAGACGGTCGAGGATCTGGAGCGGGTGCGCGTCCTGTTCGACGATCTGGAGCAGAAGGAGCAGCTGATCGGCCTGCTCGACGGCGTCTCCACGGCCCAGGGCGTGCGCATCTTTATCGGCGCGGAAACGCGTCTGTTTTCGCTTTCGGGTTCCGCCGTGATCGCGGCGCCCTATATGACGGGCCGGCAGCGGGTTCTGGGCGCCATCGGCGTCATCGGCCCCGCGAGACTGAACTACGCCCGCGTCATCCCGTTGGTGGACTACACCGCGCGGGTGCTGGGCCGGATTCTGGACGGACAAGAGACTTGAGCGACATTCACGACGACACCCCGACCTCCGAGGAACTGGCGGCCGACATCGGCGAGACGGAAGGCTTCGAGGGCGAGCCGGACGACGGCCTCGGGCCGATCGACGCCCTGATCGCCGAACGCGACCAGTGGAAGGACCGCGCCCTGCGCGCGGTGGCCGAGGCCGAGAACACGAAGAAGCGCGCCGAGGCCCAGAACAACGACGCCCGCGCCTACGCCATCCAGAAATTCGCCCGCGACCTGCTGGGCGTGGCCGACAACCTCGAGCGGGCGCTCCAGGCGGCGCCGAAGAACGCCGACGCCGGCGAGGCCGGTCTGGTCACCGGTCTGGAGCTGACCCAGAAGTCGCTGCTGCAGGCCTTCGAAGCCAACAATCTCAGACGCGTCGCTCCCGAGGCGGGCGAGCCCTTCGACCCGCACCTGCATCAGGCCATGATGGAGCAGCCGTCCGACACGGTTCAGGGCGGTCAGGTGATCCAGACGCTGCAGGCCGGCTACGCCCTGTTCGGCCGCACCGTGCGCCCGGCCATGGTGGTGGTCGCCGCCAAGGGGTCCGGCGCCGCGGCCGGCAACGCCGCCTACTCGAAGGCGATGGAGGCCGATGGCGGCAATTTCGACGGCAAGGCCTAGGCTTTCAGCCGCCGCTCGAACAGCGCCAGCAGTTTCGACCAGCCGTCGGCCGCGTCGGCGGCGCGGTAGCTGTCGCGGTAGTCGGCGTGGAAGCCGTGCGGCGCGGCCGGATAGACCTCGATCAGGCTCTCGGTCTGGCCCGCCCGCTGCAGGGCGCTGCGCATGGCCTCGACGCTCGGCAGCGGAATGCCACGATCCGCCTCGCCGTAGAGCCCCAGGACCGGCGCCTTGAGGTCGTCGGCGATATCGACCGGCCATGGCGCACCGGCGGCGATCTGCTCCGGCGTGGCGTTGGCGGGCGGGGCCAGACGGCCGTACCAGGCGACGCCCGCGTCGATGGCCGCGAAACGGGCGGCGGCCTGCCACACCACCTTGCCGCCCCAGCACCAGCCGGTGATCCCGACCTTGTCGGCATTGGCCCAGAGCTGTTGACTGGCCCAGTCGAGGCTGGCGGCGATATCGCCCATGACCTGCTCGTAGCCGGCGGCGGCGACGATCTCCTGCACCCGCGCCATCTCGGCCCCGGCCGGGTCGGCGACCCGTACGAAGAAAGCCGGCGCGATGGCGGCGTATCCCGCCTTGGCCAGCCGTCGGCAGACGTCGCGGATGTACTCGTGGACGCCGAAGATCTCGGACACGACGATGACCACCGGAAAGGGACCGTCGCCGGTCGGGCGGGCCACGTAGATCGGCAGGTCGAAGCCGTCCGGGGCCGGGGTGGTCGTGGTCTCGATGGTCAGGTTTTCATCGTCGGTCGTGATCGGCGCCGCCTGCGCCGCCAGCGCCGCGGGCGCATAGCCGGCGAAGAGCAGGCCTCCCAGACCGCCCGTGGCGAGGGCGCGGCGGCTGAAGCGGAAATCGTCGGCCTCTGGGCCTTCGGGACGGACGAGGTCTGGCATTCGGGAGCCTCCATCACAGGAAAGCGGGACAGTGGCGCTTGTCAGGCCGGGGGTCGAGTCACGGGGGAGTGATGAAAGCCTTGTCATCCCGGGCGCCGCGGGCGATCCGGGGCGCTCCGCCCGTCTGCATCAATCCTCCCGGAAGATGCGCCGGCAGCTGTCCGGGAGAAGGGTCGGACGGCGCATTGGTCGCCACCTGTCTCCCGGACAATCTCGAGGGCGATTTCCGGGGGGTCTCACAGAGCGGTCGTCGTCCCGGATCACTGCTTCGCGGCGTCCGGGATGACAAGGCGGCTGGAGATGGCGACTGGCGCCGTCACCGCGTCAGATAATAATCCGCGATGCGGCAGACGTTGATGTTCTCGCGCAGCAGCGTCTGGCCGCCGGCCAGTTCGGCCCGCAGGTCGTAGAGGCAGCCGCCCGCGCCGTCGTCGATGGTCACCGGCACGCTGGCGCCCGTCGCCACCGGGGTTCCGCCCAGCAGGTCCGGGCCGAAGGTTCCGGTGCGGACATCGGCGGCCTGCAGCTTCTGCAGCGCCACGCCGGTCTGGTTGTGGATACGGACGCGGCGGTTCTGGCCGTCGCCGGACTGGCCTTCCGGCGTCGGCGCGGCGCCGGCCAGGCCCGCCACGCCCAGCGAGGCGGCGATCACGGCGGCGGTGAACAGTCTCCGGGCGAACATGACCTCTCCTCCCGACCGCCGCGGCGGGCGGTTCGTTAACCCCATTATATGCCGTTGCGCGCTTCGTGACACACCTGACGGAGACTGACGCTGAATCGCGATCAGGCCTTGCGGGGCGGGGGGTGTTTCCCATATCGGCGACAACCCGCCGGAAAACCCCGCACGACGTGGGGCTTTGCGCCGGAACCGTACAATCGACCAAGACCCTGATACCGGGGGCGGTCACGCGCGGCGCTTCGCTTGAAAGGCCGCCGCACCGCCCGCTGAAATGGAGTGAAAGACCAACACATGGCCAAGATCATCGGCATCGACCTGGGCACCACCAACTCGTGCGTGGCCGTCATGGACGGCAAGAACCCCAAGGTCATCGAGAATGCGGAAGGTAACCGCACGACCCCGTCGGTCGTCGCCATCCAGGACAACGGCGAGGTGTTGGTCGGCCAGCCCGCCAAGCGTCAGGCCGTGACCAACCCGACCAACACCTTCTTTGCCATCAAGCGCCTGATCGGCCGAAACTTCTCCGATCCTGTGGTGGCCAAGGACAAGGGCATGGTGCCCTATGAGATCGTCAAGGGCCCGACCGGCGACGCCTGGGTGAAAGCCCACGGCAAGGATTATTCGCCCCAGCAGGTCTCGGCCTACACCCTCGGCAAGATGAAGGAGGCCGCGGAGGCCTACCTGGGCGAGACCGTGACCCAGGCCGTCATCACCGTCCCGGCCTATTTCAACGACGCCCAGCGTCAGGCCACCAAGGACGCCGGCAAGATCGCCGGCCTCGAGGTGCTGCGCATCATCAACGAGCCGACCGCGGCCGCCCTGGCCTACGGCCTCGACAAGAACGACGGCCAGAAGATCGCCGTCTACGACCTCGGCGGCGGCACCTTCGACGTCTCGATCCTCGAGATCGGCGACGGCGTGTTCGAGGTGAAGTCGACCAACGGCGACACCTTCCTCGGCGGCGAGGACTTCGACCTGCGCCTGGTCGATTACCTGGCCGACGAGTTCAAGAAGGAGCAGGGCGTCGACCTGCGTCAGGACAAGCTGGCCCTGCAGCGCCTCAAGGAAGAGGCCGAGAAGGCCAAGAAGGAGCTGTCCTCGACCACCCAGTACGAGGTCAATCTGCCGTTCATCACCATGAACGCCTCGGGCCCGCTGCACCTCAACATCAAGCTGTCGCGCGCCAAGCTGGAGGCCCTCGTCGAGGACCTCGTCCAGCGCACTATCGAACCGTGCCAGAAGGCCCTCAAGGACGCCGGCCTCAAGGCCTCGGACATCGACGAGGTGGTGCTGGTCGGCGGCATGACCCGCATGCCCAAGGTGCAGGAGGCCGTGAAGGCCTTCTTCGGCAAGGAGCCGCACAAGGGCGTCAACCCGGACGAGGTCGTGGCGCTGGGCGCTGCGGTTCAGGCCGGCGTGCTGCAGGGCGACGTCAAGGACGTGCTGCTGCTCGACGTGACTCCGCTGACGCTCGGCATCGAGACCCTCGGCGGCGTGTTCACCCCGCTGATCGAGCGCAACACCACCATCCCGACCAAGAAGAGCCAGACCTTCTCGACCGCCGACGACAACCAGTCGGCCGTGACCATCCGGGTCTTCCAGGGCGAGCGCCCGATGGCGGCCGACAACAAGATTCTCGGCCAGTTCGACCTGATGGGCATTCCGCCGGCCCCGCGCGGCATGCCCCAGATCGAGGTCGCCTTCGACATCGACGCCAACGGCATCGTGCACGTCACAGCCAAGGACAAGGCGACCAACAAGGAGCAGTCGATCCGCATCCAGGCCAATGGCGGCCTGTCGGACGAGGACATCGAGAAGATGGTCAAGGAAGCCGAGGCCAACGCCGCGGCGGACAAGGCCCGCAAGGACCTGGTCGAGGCCCAGAATTCGGCCGACAGCCTGATCCACTCGACCGAAAAGGCCCTCGCGGACCACGGCGACAAGGTCGGCGAGACCGAAAAGACCGCCATCCAGACCGCGCTCGACGACCTCAAGGCGGCCAAGGACGGCACGGACGCCGACGCCATCCGCGAGAAGACCAACACCCTCGCCCAGGCGTCGATGAAGCTGGGCGAGGCCATGTATGCCGCCTCGCAGGATCAGGGTGAGGGCGCCGCCGCCGGGGCTCCCGCTGACGACGGCGTGGTCGACGCGGAGTTCGAGGAAGTCTCCCCCGACGCCGACGCTGGCGCCGACGCCGGCGACGAGAAGAAGAGCGCGTAAGCCACAGGCTCGGCGTAATCGCTACGGCCCCGCTTGTCTCCCGACGGGCGGGGCCGTTTCATGAAACTTGCATCAGTCGGCCGGGCGCCCATGTCAGCCCGGTCAGCCTTTCCGGTCAGCGGCCCATAGAGGCGGCGGCGGGAACGGCAGGGTAAGAGGACGAACGCCAGATGGCGACGCGTGACTATTACGAAATCCTCGGCGTCGAGCGGACCATCGACGCCGCCGGCCTGAAATCCGCCTACCGCAAGCTGGCCATGCAGCACCACCCCGACCGCAACGGCGGTTGCGAGGACTCCATGGCCCGCTTCAAGGAAATCTCCGAGGCCTACAGCGTCCTTTCGGACGACCAGAAGCGCGCCGCCTACGACCGCTTCGGCCACGCCGGCGTCAACGGCGGCGGCAATCCCTTCGGCCAGGGCGGCGCCGGCTTCGCCGACGTCAACGACATCTTCTCCCAGGTCTTCGGCGACGCCTTCGGGGACGTCTTCGGCGGCCGTCAGGGTGGAGGCGCCCGCCAGCACGGCCCGCGCCGCGGCTCCGACCTGCGCTACGACCTCGAGATCACCCTCGAGCAGGCCTACAAGGGCGCCGAGGTCGAGATCGGCGTGCCCACCACCGCCACCTGCGACACCTGCGAGGGCTCGGGCGCCAAGCCAGGCACCAAGCCGACCACCTGCACCACCTGCCAGGGCGCGGGCCGCGTGCGCTCCGCCAACGGCTTCTTCCAGGTCGAGCGGACCTGCCCGCGCTGCGGCGGCCACGGCCAGATGATCGCCGAGCCCTGCACCACCTGCCACGGCCACGGCCAGGTGCGGAAGAACCGCAAACTCCAGCTCAAGGTCCCCGCCGGCGTCGACGACGGCTCGCGCATCCGCCTGTCGGGCGAGGGCGACGCCGGTCAGCGCGGCGGCCCGCGCGGCGATCTCTACGTCTTCATCTCGGTCACGCCGCACGAACTGTTCGAGCGCGACAACCTCGACCTGCTGGTCACCGTGCCCGTGCCCATGACCACGGCGGCGTTGGGCGGCGAGATCGACGCCCCCTGCCTGGTGTCCGAGGCCTGCGACGGCCGCTGCAAGGCCCCGGTAACGGTCCCGGCCGGCTCCCAGACCGGCAAGACGGTCCGCATCAAGGGCAAGGGCATGCCGCACCTGAACGGCCGCCAGCGCGGCGATCTGGTGGTCGAGCTGTTCGTCGAGACCCCGACCGACCTGACCCCTCGCCAGAAGGAGCTGCTGGAGGAGCTGGCCGCCTCGCTGGGCGACACCCAGACGCCGCGCAACTCGTCCTTCGCCGGCAAGGCCAAGCGCTTCTGGGCCGACATTCTCGGCGACGCGAAGGAAACGGCGCAGTAGCCCCTCTCGCCCGCCCGAGGATGACGGCGCGCACGAAACCCTTCACTGTGCCGCCGACATGTTCAGGGGTCTGATTTGAGCGCCATCTTCCACGTCGGCATCTCCGGAGCCCGCGGCCGCATGGGCCGGGCCGTCTCGTCGGTGCTGGACGCCCGCGAAGACGTCGTCGTCGCCGCCCGCTTCGACCGCGGCGAAAGCCCGGATCTCTCGCTGTGCGACGTGATCATCGACTTCTCCACGCCGGACCACTCAGTCGAAATGGCCCGCGCCTGCGCCGCCCGCGGCGGCCCCGCCCTCGTCATCGGCTCGACCGGCCTGACGCCGGAGCAGGACGCCGAGATCCTCAGGGCCGCGGAGACCGTGGCCATCGTCCGCAGCGGCAATTTTTCTCTGGGCGTCAACATCCTGATCGGCCTGGTCGAACACGCCGCCCAGCGGCTGGACGCGCGCGACTGGGACATCGAGGTGCTGGAGGCTCACCACCGCCGCAAGGCCGACGCCCCCTCCGGCACCGCCCTGATGCTGGGCGAGGCCGCCGCCAACGGCCGGGGCGAGGATCTCGCCGACGTGCGCAGCGCGCCGTACGACGGGATCACCGGCGCCCGCGAAAGCGGCCGCATCGGCTTCGCCTCGCTGCGCGCCGGCGGGATCATCGGCGAGCACACGGTCCTGTTCGCCTCGGACGACGAGACCCTGACCCTGAGTCACTCGGCCGTCGACCGCTCCCTGTTCGCAAAGGGCGCCGTCGCCGCCGCCGCCTGGGTCCGCGGCCGAAAGCCGGGGCTCTACGACATGCAGGACGTGCTGGGGTTCAGACAGGCGTGACGCCTGGCGGAATTCACGCCCGCAAGAGACCAGGCCGCCCCCGGGTCCGACTTTCAGTCGACCCGAGGACTGGCTCAGGGTCGGGAAAATCCCGAAGGGCCGACGACCGCGGCCCACTAAAGACCGACTGAAGACCTTCGGTCTTCAGTGCGCATGGCGGCGGTGGCCGAGACCGCCGGTGAACAGCGACTTGATCAGGAAGAACACGGCGATGACGATGGCGTAGCCCAGGAACAGGGCGAACACCCCCATCCAGAAGGTCAGGCTCAGCAGGTCCGGCAGGACGAAGGCGCCGCCGTCCAGCATCGGACGGATGACGCCGATGGCGATATGCACCAGCGCCGCGCCGAGCGATGTCGCCCACAGCCGGTTCCAGGCCGGCATCAGCAGGGCCGCGATGACCGCGATGAGCAGGCCCATGACCTGGTTGACGCCGTCGAACCCGCCCTGGGCCAGGCCGAACACCGCGCCCGGAACGGCGCCGATCCAATCGAACAGGGACTCCATACGCCGACCTCCGTCTGCTGCGGCCAGCTTGGCCGTGGACAGGGTTAACGCCGGTCCGCGGAAATGGCTCCGCTCAGCGGCCGGTCGAGCCGAATCCGCCGGCGCCGCGGGTCGTCTCGTCCAAGGTTTCGACCTCGACCGGAACCGCCTGTTCGTGCCGGGCGATGACCATCTGGGCGATGCGTTCGCCGCGCTTGATGACGAACGGCTCCTGCCCGTGGTTGATCAGGATCACCCCGACCTCGCCGCGATAGTCGCTGTCGATCGTGCCCGGCGAGTTCAGGCAGGTCAGGCCGTGCTTCAGCGCCAGGCCCGAACGCGGCCGCACCTGGGCCTCGAAGCCGGGCTCCAGAGCGATCTTCAGCCCGGTCGGAACCAGCGCCCGCGCCCCCGGCGCCAAGGTGACCGGCGCGTCCTCGGCCACCGCCGCCCGCAGGTCCATCCCGGCCGAGCCCGAGGTCTCATAGGCCGGCAGGGGCAGGCCTTCGGCGTGCGGCAGGCGTTCCACGCGCAGGGTGGTCATGTCGTCAGGATCCTCAAGACTCAAAATGTTCGGCGATCCGGGCCACCAATTTGCGCGCCACCTCGCCCTTCGACTGGCGAGGCCAGCTCTCTGCGGCCCCGTTCTTCGTGAACAGGGTCACGGCGTTGCTGTCCGCCCCGAACACGTCGTCCGAGACGTCGTTGCCGACGATCCAGTCGCAGCCCTTGCGTGACAGCTTGGCCCGGGCGTTGCCCTCGAGGTCGGCCGTTTCGGCGGCGAAGCCGATGACCAGCCTGGGCCGGGTCTTTCCGGGCGCCGACACGCCCGCGAGGATGTCCGGGTTCTCGATCAGGGCCAGCGACGGAGGGCCGCCGGGAGCCTTCTTGATCTTGCCCGAGGCGACGCCGTCGACGCGCCAGTCGGCCACGGCCGCGCTCATCACGGCGATGTCGGCTGGCATGGATGACTGGACCGCCGCCTGCATTTCCCGCGCGGTCTCGACCCAGACCCGCTCAACACCGATCGGTGCGGCCAGCGCGACGGGGCCGGAGACCAGCGTCACCTCCGCGCCCAGTTGCGCCAGCGCCTCGGCGATGGCGTAGCCCTGCTTGCCGCTGGAGCGGTTGGTCAGGCCGCGCACCGGATCGATCGGCTCGAAGGTCGGACCCGCCGTCACCACCGCCCTGCGTCCAGCCAGCGGCCGCCCGTCGGGCCCCGCCAGCAGGCCCTCGATAGCCTGGAGAATGGCCGCCGGCTCCGCCATCCGGCCGGGCCCGAACTCGCCGCAGGCCATCTCGCCCTCGTCCGGGCCGACCACGGCCGCGCCGTGGAAGCCGTCGAAGCCCTTCAGCCGCTCGACATTGGCCTGCACCGCCGGGTGCAGCCACATCCGCACATTCATCGCCGGAGCCAGCAGCACCCGCTTGTCGGTGGCCAGCAGCGTCGTTGAGGCGAGATCGTCGGCGAGGCCATTGGCCGCCTTCGCGATCAGCCCGGCCGTCGCCGGCGCCACGACCACCAGGTCGGCCCAGCGCGACAGCTCGATATGGCCCATGGCCGTCTCGTCCTCGGGCATGAACAGGGCCTGGCGCACCGGCTGGCCGGTCAGGGCGGCCAGCGACATCGGCGTGACGAACTCCGCCCCGGCGTCAGTCAGCAACGCCCGCACCTCGGCGCCGGCCTTCGTCAGCAGCCGCACCAGCTCCAGCGCCTTGTAGGCGGCGATGCCGCCGCCGACGATCAGCAGTATCTTCCGTCCGGAAAGCGCGGCTGGGGTCATGGCGATCATCTAGCGATCCCGCTCCCCGGCGTCGAGGGACGCGGCCCCAAACAAGAACATTGCAAGAACAAAATAACATCGTTATGGACTCCGCGCGGGTTCGAACCATGGAGGGTGTGATGATCGGCAGGGACATTAGGACGGGCTGGACGGCCACGGCGGCGCTGGCGCTGCTCGCGCTGGCCGGCTGCGGCAACGGCGGCTCGGCGGTCGAGACGCGGGATCGGGCGGCCGAGGGCGCGGAGGCCGTTCTGACCTCGGCGGCGGGGTCGTCCGCCCAGGCGGCGGAGGCCGCGCCCGAAACGGCGAAGCCAGCGCTCACCGCCAACCGGCGCGAGACGGTGGACGCCAAGGTGGCGCGGCTGTTCGAGCGCAACGGGGCCGACTTCGGCGCCGCCTCGGCCGAGGATTATCTGGCCAAGGTGCGGAGCTTCACGAGCCGGCCGCCGTCCGGCACGGAGCGGGCCGAGCGACCCAATGGCGATGTGCTGCTCTATCACGCCTCGACCAACACCTTCGCCGTGGTATCGGGCGACGGCGTGGCCAAGACCATGTTCAAGCCGCGCGACGGCGCCGCCTACTGGGCCGAACAGAGGGCGGCCGCGCCGACCTTCGGAACGCGGCGCGCGCGGGCATCGGGGGCGGACGGCGGATGAGGCTCAGGCCTCGTCCGTCTCCTTGCGATCGGCCATGTCGCGGACCAGCTCCAGCGCCAGCTTCTGCTGCCGGGTCGAAAGCTGCGGTGCCAGGCGGCTGATCTCGATGGTGTAGCGGGTCGCTGGAAAGTCGTGGTCGAAGGCCGCGCCGCCCTCGGCCATGCCGGCCGTCTGGGCGCCGCTCAGTCCCTCGAAGAAATATCCGATGTCGACCTTGAAGAACCGCGCGATGTCCCAGAGCTTGGAGGCGGAAATCCGGTTCGCGCCCTTCTCGTATTTCTGGATCTGCTGGAAGGTCAGTCCCAGCGCCCGACCGAGATCGCTCTGGTTATAGCCGAGCGCCAGTCGCTTTTCGCAGACGCGCCGGCCGACATGCCGATCCACCGGATGAGGTCCATCCTCGCCCTTACCTCTGGCCATTGTTCGTTATGCCCTCTGATGGGTGACGCCCGGCTTGAATGCGCCTGCTTGGGCCCGCTGTCACGGAAAAACGCCGCGTTCCACCCTCCGCCGCAGCCGGGGGTTGCGTAAACCGCTTAAGCCCCTCTCCGCCGACGAGAATTCGCTTGGAAGGCGTGGAAATCAGCGCCGGGAACGGACGATGAGTCGGCGTTGCGCGAGGGCCGGAGCGACCGCCGGGAAGAGGGCCAGAAGCAGGCCGAGGCCGAACAGCAGGTCGCCGAACCGGCCGTACACGGTCACCGCCGCCGGGGCGGGCAGGCGGGCGTCGATGACGCCGCTCTCGCCCGGCTCCAGCCGCTGGTCGCCGACCACCCGTCCCCACGGATCGATCATCGCCGAAACCCCGGTCGGTGTCGAACGGACCACCGGCAGGCCGGTCTCGATGGCGCGGTAGCTGGCCAGGTTGAGATGCTGCAACGGCCCCGAAGTGCGCCCGAACCAGGCGTCGTTGGAGATGTTGACGATCCAGCGCGGCCGGTCCGCCCCGCCCGGGGTGAAGCCGGGGTAGAGGCTCTCGTAGCAGATCAGCGGCTGTACCCGCGGCAGGCCGGGGATGGAGATCGGTGCGGGCCGCGGGCCGGGGCTGAAATCCAGCGGCATATGGGTCAGGCTGCGCACCCCGAGCGACCCGAGCAGGTCGCCGGCCGGCAGGTATTCGCCGAACGGCACCAGCCGGTATTTGTCGTAGGCGGCGGTGATCCTCAGCCCGTCGCCGCCTTCGTCCGTCAGGGCCAGCAGGCTGTTGAAATAGCGCGCCCCGTCGGGTGCGGCGGGATCGGCGACGCCGCGGCCGAGGCCGAGGATCAGACTCTGGCCCGGCCGCACCGCCCGGGCGATGGCGGCGGCGTCGGGTGACCCGGGGGCGAACACCTGATTGGCCGAGGCGGGCAGCGCCCCTTCCGGCCAGATGATCACGTCCGGGACCACCGCGCCGGGGCGGCCGGTCAGGTTCACATAGCGGTCGACGATGCCGCGATAGGCTTCGGGCGTCCATTTCGACTCCTGCGCCACATCGGCCTGGACGATGCGCACCACGGTGTCGGTCAGGCTCAGCTGCGACCCGGCCAGCCGCAGGGTTCCGCCGATGACCAGCGCCGCCAGCGCGAGAGCGCCCAGGGCGGCGGCTCCGATCCGGGCCCGGCGCGATCCCGGCCCGGCCAGCGGTCCGAAGGCCGAAACTGCCGCCACCGTCACCAGTCCAAGGCCGTAGACGCCGACCACTGACGCGAATTGCGACCCGGCCGATCCGGCCTTCCAGCTGGCCCCCGCAGGATTCCACGGGAAGCCCGTCAGCACATGGCCCCGCAGCCATTCGAGCAGGCAGAACAGCGCGGCGAACACGAGCACCCGGCCCACGCCGCCCGGATTGAAGCGGCGGTACAGCGCCGTCGCCGTCCCCCAGAACAGGCCCAGGCCGATTGGCAGCAGCGAGGCCGCGAACGGCGCCATCCACGCCTGCGCCGGATTGACGAGGAAGGCCTCGGCCACCCACCAGCAGCTGATGAAGAAATAGGCGAAGCCGGCCAGCCAGCCCATCCAGAAGGCGCCGCGCCCCGTCATTGACCGCTCGGCCAGCAGCATCAGCAGGGGATAGCCCAGCAGACCGGGCAGCAGGCCGAACGGCGGGTGCGCCAGGGCCGCGCCCGCGCCGGCGAGCAGCGCCAGGGCTATGCGGCCGAAACGCAGGATCAGGCGGTCGCGGCGGGAGGCGGGGTCAAGCTTGAGCATCGGCCCTGTATGGGTCGGCGACGCCCAGGCTGGCAAGGATGGTGCGCTCCTCGGCCTCCATCTCCTCGGCCTCCGTCTCGTCCCCGTGGTCGCGGCCCAGCAGGTGCAGCACGCCATGCACGGTCAGGTGCGACAGATGATCGGCCAGCGTCTTGCCCTGCGCCTCCGCCTCGGCAGCGCAGACGCCATAGGCCAGCACCAGATCGCCGAGGTGCGGCGCCGCGCTCCCGGCCGCCGGAAACGACAGCACATTGGTCGGCCGGTCCCGGCCCCGGAAGCGCGCGTTGAGGTCCTGAACCGCCGCGTCGTCGGTCAGCAGGACGACGACGTCGCCCCCGACCGTCCCCAGCGCCGCCGACGCCGCCCGCTCCGCCACCGCCGCGGCGTCCGGCAGGGCGGCGGTCCAGGCCGCGTCCTCGACCTCGACCTCGATCATGCGTCGGGGTCTTCCAGATCGGCGGTGGGCCGGTGCGCCGCGGCGTCGGCGTCATAGGCGCGGACGATGCGCTCGACCATGGCGTGGCGGACCACGTCCTGGGCCTGGAAGGTCTGGATGGCCACGCCCTTGACGTCCTTGAGGATGCGCAGCGCGTGACGCAGGCCCGAGTCGCGCGGATTGAGCAGGTCGATCTGCGACGGGTCGCCGGTCACCACCATGCGCGCGCCCTCGCCGAGCCGGGTCAGCACCATCTTCATCTGCAGCCGCGAGGTGTTCTGGGCCTCGTCGACGATGATGAAGGCGTGCGCCAGCGTGCGGCCGCGCATGAAGGCGATCGGCGCCGCCTCGATCTCGCCCTTGTCGCGCCGCCGGCGCACGTCGTCGGGGCCGAGGATATCGTTCAGCGCCTCCCAGATCGGGGCCAGATAGGGATCGACCTTCTCGTTCAGGTCGCCGGGCAGGAAGCCCAGCTTCTCGCCCGCCTCGACCGCCGGCCGGGTGATGACCAGCCGGTCGACCTGCCCGCGCCGCAGCAGGGAGGCGCCGTAGGCCGCCGCCAGAAACGTCTTGCCGGTGCCCGCCGGCCCGACCCCGAAGGTCAGCTCGCAGCGCGACAGCATGTCCAGATAGTTGGCCTGGGCCGCCGTCTTGGGCGCGATGGCCCCGCGCCGCCCGACCGGCAGGGCTATGGCGTTCGGCGCCACCGTCCCCTGCCCTTCGCGTGGCTGCGTCGCCGCCGCGCCCAGCGCCGTGCGCACATCCGCCTCGGTGATCGTCGCCCCCGTGTCGGCCCGTTCGGCCAGCGTCTGGATGACCCGCCTGGCCTGCGCCCGGTCGCGCGTCGAGCCGTTGATGGTCACCCCCCCGCCGGGGGCCTCGACCAGCACCTTGAAGGCGTCCTCGATCAGGGCGACGTGGCGGCTGTGGGGGCCCACGACGGCGCGCAGGGCGGCGTCGTCCAGCGCCAGGAACTCACTCTCACGCGCCACTCTGTGCTGCCCCTGTCGCTCGGCGCGCGGCGTCTCGCTGCTTCGGGGGCGTGGCGTTCTCGTTCATCAGTCGTCCTGTCAGGCTGTTCTGCTGGCCGTGCTCGATCGTCACCGGAACGATCCGGCCGATCAGATGATCCGCGTCGTCGACGTGGACCGACTGCAGATACGGCGAGCGGCCGATGGCCTGCGCCCCGTGCCGGCCCTTGCGCTCGAACAGCACCGGCAGGGTCCGCCCCGCCTGCGCTTCGTTGAAGGCGACCTGCTGTTCCGTCAGCAGGGCCTGCAGCACATGCAGCCGCTCACGGCTGACGGCGTCCGGAACCTGCCCCGCCATCGTCGCCGCCGGCGTGCCGGGGCGCGGCGAATACATGAAGCTGAAGGCCGAGGCGTAGTTCACCCGCCGCACCAGATCCATCGTCTGCTCGAAATCGGCGTCGGTCTCGCCGGGGAAGCCGACGATGAAATCCGAAGACACGCTGATTCCGGGCCGCGCCGCGCGCAGCCGCCGCACGATCGAGCGGTATTCGAGCGAGGTATAGCCGCGCTTCATCGCCGCGAGCACGCGGTCGGAGCCGGACTGCACCGGAAGATGCACGTGCGGCGCGAGCTTGCCGAGTTCGGCATGGGCGTCGATCAGCCGTTGCGTGAACTCGCGCGGGTGCGAGGTCGTGTAGCGGATGCGCTCCAGCGGCAGCTCATGCACATAGCGCAGTAACTCAGCGAAGTCGGCGTTTTCGCCGGCGATCTC
>NZ_DASPNO010000060.1:0-53017 GCF_035626535.1 Brevundimonas sp. | reverse complement strand
GGTGATCATGGCTCCGCACGCGGTGATCGACTACCTCGCCGCTCACGAGGTCGCCCATCTGGTCCACGCCGACCACAGCCCGGCCTACTGGTCGGTGGTCCAGCGCCTGATCGGCGACCACCGCCCGCACCGCAAATGGCTGCGCGACCACGGGCCTGCGTTGCACGCGGTGGGGCGGTAGCGGCCGGAGACCAGTTCGCGACCATTTCGACCATGGTTACGGACGCGAAACCCCCCGAGTTCGACCAGTTCGACCATGAAATGCACGCACGAGGGCCGCGCATTTTCACCGCGTCGTACTCGGGCTAAGCCCAAGGATGACGGGGAAAGGTGTTCACAGCACCTCAGAAGAACAGCGGATCGGCCTTCTTCTCCGGCGGCGGCGCGGGTTCCGGCTGCGGCGCCGGCGGATCGCGCTGGGGCTGGGGCTGCGTCGGGCGCAGCACCGGGGTGTCGTTGCGGTTGGGTGAGGTCGGGCGCTGCGGCGGCGGCGGGTCCAGCAGCCCCTCGTCCAGCGGATCGACGCTCGTGTCGCCCGGCGGATTGTCCCCGAACAGGTCGCCGATGCGGCCGATCAGGCTTTCGACCGGGCTGGGCGGCTGCCAGCCTTCGGGCATGGCCGGGCCGTCCGGGATCGGCGGGGCGTTCAGGCGCGGCAGCGCCGCTTCCATGAAGCCGCGCCAGATGGCCGCCGGCGACGAGCCGCCGGTGACGCCGCGCATCGCCGAGTTGTCGTCCTTGCCGACCCAGACGGCGGTGACGAAGCCGCCGGTGTAGCCGACGAACCAGGCGTCCTTGTAGTCCGAGGTGGTGCCGGTCTTGCCCGCCACGTCGCGCCCGGCGATGGCCGCGGACCGTCCCGTGCCCGAGGTCATGACCCCGCGCAGCATCTGGTTCAGGTAGTAGAGATATGGATTGGAGATGGCCTGCACCGGCCCGGTCTCGCGGCTGGCGCGCTGGTAGATGACCCGGCCCTGCGGGGTGCGGATGCGGCTGATGCCATAGGCCCGGACGCGCTTGCCGCCGTTGGCGAAGGCGTCATAGGCCTGGGCCATGTCGAGCGGCGAGACCTCGACCGCGCCCAACGCCATGGCCGGTTCCAGCCCGATGCGCGAACTGATGCCGAGGCGTCGCGCGGTGCGGGCGACGTTGTCGCGGCCGATCTGGTCGGCGAGCCCGGCGGCGACGGTGTTGATCGACTGGGCCACGGCCTGCGACAGGGTCATCTCGCCGCGGTAGTCGCCCGTATAGTTGCGCGGCGACCAGTTGCCGATGCGGATCGGCGCGTCGTTGACCAGGGTCTGGGGCGTGTAGCCGCTCTCCAGCGCGGTCAGATAGACGAACGGCTTCCATGCCGAGCCCGCCTGCCTGCGGGCATCGACGGCGCGGTTGAACTGGCTGTCGGCGTAGGAGGCGCCGCCGATCATGGCGCGCACCCGGCCCTCGCCGTCCAGCGCCACCAGCGCCGCCTGCTGCACGCCCCTGGACCGGTCGCGGTCGAGGATGCGGCGCACCGCCCGCTCCGCCGAGGTCTGCAGGGTCAGGTCCAGCGTCGTCTCGACGATCATGTCCTCGGTCGGCTCGCCGACCAGTTCGCGGATCTGCTTGTCCAGCCAGTCGACGAAATACTGGGCATGCTGGCTGGCCAGGGTGCGCGACACGCGGACCGGCTCGGTCACCGCCTGGGCGCGCTGCTCGGGCGAGATCACCCCGGCGTCGACCATTTCGTTGAGGACCACCGTGGCGCGCGCAGCGGCCCGCTCGCTCTCGGACACCGGCGAGTAGCGCGACGGGGCCTTGAGCAGGCCGGCCAGCAGGGCCGCCTCGCCGACGGTCAGGTCCTTGGCGCCCTTGTCGAAATAGCGCTGCGAGGCCGCCTCGATGCCATAGGCCCCGGCGCCGAAATAGACGCGGTTCAGATAGAGGGCGAGGATCTCCTTCTTGGAGAATTTCATCTCCAGCCAGACCGCCAGCATGAGCTCCTGGACCTTGCGTTTCATGTTCTGGTCCGGGGACAGGAACAGGTTCTTGGCCAGCTGCTGGGTCAGGGTCGAGCCGCCCTGGACGACGCGCCCGGCGCGCATGTTGGCCGCGATGGCGCGGGTCATGCCGATCGGGTCGAAGCCGGGGTGGTGGTAGAAGCGCCGGTCCTCGATGGCGATGAAGGCCGCCGGGACATAGTCGGGCAGGGCGTCGAGGTCGGCCGGCGGGGCCTGCTGCGTCCCCCGCACCGCGATCAGGGCGCCGTTGCGGTCCAGATAGGTGATCGAGGGCTGGCGGTCGACGTTGTAGAGAGTCGAGGTGTCGGGCAGGTCGCGCGCGAAGACGGCGAAGAAGACGACCAGGAAGATGGCGCCCCAGACGGCCAGCACCGAGCCCCAGTAGATCAGCCGCTGCACCGGGGTGCGGGCGGCCTTCGGCTGACCGTCGCCGCCGCCGCGCCTGAAGCTGAAGCCGGAACCCGCCATCGAAACCTCATCCAGTCCGGTAGCGGTCTTAGCCGTTCGCCGGACGCACGCAAACGCCCCTCACGTCGTCACCGGACCGTGAGGGACGTTTCCGCCGAAAGCATGGCCCTTGGCGGGGCTATTCTAAAAACGCGTTCACCTCAGCGACGAACACGGCCGGCTGATCCAGCATGATGAAGTGGGCGCTGTCGTCGATCCGCTTCAGGGTCGCGGCGGGCAGGGTGGTGAACGAGGCGCGGTAGATGCCGTCGGTGATCTCGGGCGTCATGCGGGGATCGTTGAACCTGACGTAGAGCACGGTGGTGGGGGCGGTGATGTTGGCCAGCTCGGGCCGCAGGTCGGTGACGACCAGCTCGCGCATCGCCGAGGCGGCCACCTTCTGGTCCGTCGTGGCGCCGGCTTCCAGCGGCCCCGCGCGCTGCGACCCGGTATTGATCATGCTGGTGATGCTGGCGCTCGACTCAGCCAGCCACTGCTCGCGGGACGAGTTGGCCATGCCCTGGTAGATCATCTCGCCCATCGGGGCGACGCTCTCGGGCGTGGCGTTGGCGCCGCCGAACATGGCGCCCATGAAGGGGATCATGTCGACCACCATCAGCTTGCCGACGGCGTCCGGATGGCGCGCGGCCAGCATCATGCCGATCGTGCCCCCCATCGAATGACCGATCACCGCCGGCTTCTGCAGGCCCTGCTCGCGGATGTAGCGGGCGATGTCCTCGGCCACCGGAGCGGAGACCGGCCCTTCCGCATTGGCCTCGGCCGGCGCGCCGGCGAAGCCCTGGACATGGATGCGGTGGACGCGGTAGCGGCCCTTCAGCTCATCCGTCAGCATGTCCCAGACCTCGGGCGAGGACGACAGGCCGGGGATCAGGATGACGTCGCCGACCGGGTGCTCCGGCCCGTCGATGCGGACGTGGAAGCGGCCCGACTCGAAGTCGGCGTGCTGGTGGCCGTGGGCGGCGTGGGCGGCGCGCGCATGGGCGCCGTGGGCGTCCTGGGCGAAGGCGGGTGTCGTCAGGGCGGCGGCGGCCATCAGGGCCATAAGGGCAGGTCTCATCGGTTCGCTTTCTCCAAAACGTTCCGTCCTGAATACGCGCCGCACTTTATGATGTAAAGTGCTTTTCTCATACTCGCGCGCGGCGGCTGGCGGGGAGGCCGGGCCCGCGCCTAGAATAGCAGACATGACGCCTCCCGATACCGCCCCCGTCGAAGCGCCCACCGGGGCCCGAGCCGCCCCGCCCGCGCCGTTCGGCAAGGGATTCGTTCTCGACACTTGGTATTTCGTCGCCCTGTCGCGCGACGTGAAGCCGGCCTCGCTGAAGCGCCACGAGCTGCTGGGGGAACCGGTCCTGATCGGCCGGACCCGGGCGGGTCAGGCCTACGCCATGCGCGACATCTGTCCCCACCGGGCCGCGCCGCTGTCGGCCGGACGGCTCGTCGAAAAGCCCGGCGAGGGGGAGACCATCGAGTGCTGCTACCACGGCTGGCGCTTCCGCCCCGACGGCGTCTGCGCCGCCATTCCGTCGCTGGTCGAGGATCAGGCCTATGAGCCGGAGCGCATCCGCGTGCGCTCCTATCCGGTGCGCGAGAGCCAGGGCATGGTCTTCGTCTGGGTCTCGTCCGATCCGCGCACCCCGGCCGAACCCGATCACGAGCCGCCGGTCTTTCCCGGCGTCGTCGGCGGCGAGGCGAAGCTGGTCGAAGCAATGGATTTCGAGGCCCATATCGACCACGCCGTCGTCGGTCTGATGGACCCCGCCCACGGCCCCTACGTCCACCAGCAGTGGTGGTGGCGCTCCGAGCATTCGATGCACGAGAAGGCCAAGGCCTTCGAGCCGCGCGAACTAGGCTTCGCCATGGTCCGCCATGCCCCGTCGTCGAACAGCCGGGCCTACAGGATTCTGGGCGGCGCGCCGGCGACCGAGATCACCTTCCGCCTGCCGGGTTTCCGCTGGGAGCATATCCAGGTCGGCGAGAAACAGGTGCTGGCCCTGACCTGCCTGACCCCCCGGTCGGACACGCGGACCACCATCACCCAGATCTTCTGGTCCGACCACTGGGTGTTCAACATCGCCAAGCCCTTCCTGCGGATGGGCGTGGCCGCCTTCCTGAAGCAGGACGGCGGCATGGTGAACCTGCAGAACGAGGGCCTGCGCTACGACCCGGCCCTGATCTGGATCGACGACGCCGACAAACAGGCCAAATGGTACCAGCAGCTCAAGCGCGAGTGGGGCAAGAGCCGCGCCGAGGGCCGGCCGTTCGCCAACCCGGTCAAGGCGGCGACTCTGCGCTGGAAGAGCTGAGGGCTATCGGGCCCGGATCGGCCTCCTGGAACCCGCCACTGGGCCTCGTAGTTTTTGAGACGCAGGTCGGGCGAGGAGATGGGTATGCTTCCGGGCCGGATCCGATCGATCGCGATCTCTCTTTCAGTCGCTCTTCTCGCGCTTTCCGCCAGCGCCGCCGCGCAAGACGAGACGCAAACCCCGCCGCCCGGTCAGGGGCAGGGACAGGGACAAGGACAAGGGCAGGGGCGGGGCCTTGGCACGCCGCAGCACGTGCTCGACGCGCCGCGCCGGACCGGTCGCCCGATACCCGGTCGCTTCATCGTCACGCTCGAGCCGCGAACCGACCCCCGGGCCGTCGCCGCCGAACACGGCGTCGAGCCGGACTTCACCTATCAAACCGTTCTCATCGGCTTCGCGGGCCGCATGTCGGATCTCGCCCGTAGCGGTCTGCTTCGCGACAACCGGGTGGTCCGCGTCGAGCAGGACGCGGAGGTGGTGATCACGCAATCGGCCAACAGCTGGGGACTCGACCGGATCGACCAGGCGTCGCTGCCGTTGAGTGGAACCTACAGCGCGACAGCGACCGGTCGGGGTGTGACCGCGTACGTCTTCGACTCCGGCATCCGCTTCGATCACGTCCTGTTCGGCGGTCGCGCGGTCCGCGGCATCGATGTCATCAACGACGGACAGAACGGGGGCGACTGCAACGGTCACGGAACGCACGTCGCCGGCACCATCGGCGGGGGCTATGGCTATGGAGTCGCGCCCGGCGTGACCCTGGCCTCCGCCCGCGTGCTCAACTGTCAGGGCAGCGGGTCGGTCAGCGGCATCATCTACGCCCTTGATTGGGTTGCGGCGAACGCCCGCCGTCCGGCCGTCGTCAACATGTCCCTGGGCGGCTCAAGCTCCGCCTCTCTCGATGATGCCGTGAACCGGCTCGTCAGCCGGGGAATCGCGGCCGTCGTCGCCGCAGGCAACGAGACCGCCGACGCGTGCGGCGTGTCTCCGGCGCGGGCTCCGAACGCCCTGACCATCGGCGCCACGGACAACCGGGACGCACGCGGCAGTTACTCGAACTACGGCAGCTGCGTCGACCTGTTCGCCCCCGGCTCCGCCATTGTTTCGGGGTATCACACGGGACCCAACGTCGTGGCCCAGATGAGCGGCACCTCCATGGCCGCCCCACATGTCGCGGGAGCCGTGGCGCTGTTGCTTGAGGCGACGCCTTCGGCCTCGCCCGCGGCGTTGCGTGATGCGCTCTATCAAAGCGCGACCAGGGGCAAGGTGACCGACGCCCGGAGCGTCAACAACCACCTGCTGTTCGTCGGCTCCGCGGCGGCGCCCGTCCCGGTGGCCGGAACGATTACGGGCACCGCCGGAGCTGACACGGTCAACCGGTCGACGACAGTGCCCGGGCAGCCTCTCCCGGGCGCAGGCGGCGAGCGGATCTCCGGTCTGGCCGGCGCCGACAATCTGCACGGGGAGGGGGGCGACGACACACTCGACGGGGGCGATGGCGACGACACGCTCAACGGCGGTCCCGGCAACGATGTCATCGACGGCGGCGCCGGCGTCGATACGGTCACCTACGCCGACGCCGACGCGGCGGTGAAGGTGAACCTCGGCGCTACGGCCGCCCAGGACACAGGCGGATCGGGCGTGGACACGCTCAGAAACCTCGAACATTTCGTCGGTTCGGCGCATCACGACACGGTCACCGGCAACAGCGCGGCGAACACCATTGGGGGCGGGGCGGGTCACGACCAGCTGAACGGCGTCGCCGGGAGCGACACGGTGGACGGCGGAGACGGCTACGACCTCGTCAACGGCGGATCGGGAAACGACCGATTGGTCGGCGGGGCGGGAGGGGACAGGTTCGCCTTCGACTCGGCCCTCGGCGCCACGACGAATGTCGACACGATCGTGGACTTTTCCGTCGCCGACGACACGATGCTGCTGGTCCGGTCCGTCTTCACGACTCTTGCCGCCGGCAGCTTGCCCACCACAGCCTTCCACGTCGGGACGCAGGCGCAGACCACGAGCCACCGGATCATCCACGACCGCGCCACGGGGAACATCTATTACGACCCGGACGGCAGCGGGGCGGCGGCCCAGACGCTCTTCGCCAGGGTCACCGCCGGCCTTGCCCTGACGAGCCTCGACTTCACGGTCGTCTGACGCCGGCGCGCAAGAAAAAGCCGCGACGTGGGAACGTCGCGGCTTTTCATGTCCCGATGGGCCGCGACTACTGCCGGCTGATCGCCCCTGCGAGGATGACGTCGACCTGCTTGCCCATTCGCTCGGTCAGCTGGTTCATCGCCCAGCCGTCGTAGGCGGCGCGGCGGTAGTTGGACAGGAAGGCGTCGTAGATCAGCTCGCTCAGCAGCCGGATGTCGGCGTCCTGGCGCAGCTCGCCCTCGCGCACCGCGGCCTGCAGGGTGTCGGTGATGACCGACAGGATCGGCTTGATGGCGTCGCGGGTGCGCATTTCGGCGGCGACCGGCTGGAACCACGAGCGGGCGATCACCGCCTGGACCAGCGGCAGCTGCTCGAGCGAGCCGTGGTAGCCGGAGCCGAGAGCGGCCAGCAGGCGGGTGCGCACCGAGCCTTCGGCGGCGGCCGCGGCCTTCATCGTCCCGGCCAGCTTGCCCATGTCGGTCGACAGGACGGCTTCGAACAGCTCGGCCTTGTCCTGGAAATTGGCGAACACCGCGCCGGTCGACATGCCCGCGCCCTTGGCGATGTCGCGGATGGTGGCGGGCTCATAGCCGCGCTCGGCGAACAGCTGCCGGGCGGCGTCCAGAACCTTCTGGCGGGTGCGGACCTTGGCCGCCTGGCGACGATTCAGGCGGGGGGTCTCGGTCTCGGATTCGGACTGGGGGGTAGGCAGGGCGATATCTCGCATGAAACGGGTACTCGACTAAACGGCGCTGACACTCGCCGATCGATAACGGACCGCCGAAGCGATGGGGAGGAAGCGGAACGCAACGCCGTGCGACCGCCGGGAAGTCATCTTCCGACAACAGGGGCAGTCATCACGCAACGATGACCAAAATGGGGTGCGGAGATTAACGTGCCGCTGACCGCCGGGGTTAACGCCGCGACATCTTGACCCGATCAGCTTCGCGCCGTCGTGCGCAGGGCGCGGACCCGGCGCGGCCGGTTCGGACCGTCCGGGATAGCCTGCTGGAACAGCGCGCGGAAGCGATCGCGGCGCTCGTGGATCGAGGCCAGCACCAGCCCCATCGGCACGCCCAGATCCACCAGGGTGTTCTCGGCCAGCTGCAGCGCCGCCTCGGTCGTCTCGGGCACGGCGTCCGTGACCCCGAGATGATACAGCCGCTCGGCGTGGCGCTCGTCGCGGGCGCGGGCGATCAGGATCAGGTCGGGCCTCAACCCCCTCGCGGCGCGCACCACCTCGTCGACCTTGGCCGGGGCGTCCATGGTCACCACCACCGCCCGGGCCGTGTCGACGCCGCACAGCTGGAGCATCTCGGGCCGGCCGGCGTCGCCATAAAAGACGTTGGCCCCCTCGGCCCGGCCCCTGGCTACGGTGGTGGCGTTGGCGTCCAGCGCCAGATACGACTGGCCGTGCTCGGCCAGCATCTCCCCGACCAGGCGGCCAACCCGGCCGAAGCCGACGATCAGCACCTGGTTCTCCGTGCTGACCGGCTCCAGCGCCTCGGCCGGCAGATCGGGTTGCGCCGTCTCGACCCGCCGGGTCAGGCGGTCGGCGATCAGGGCCATCAGGGGGATGGTGAAGATGCTGATCGTCGCCGCCAGCATGACCGTGCGGGTGAAGGCCGGCGAGGCGATGCCCTCGACCAGCCCGGCCCCGAAGATGACGAAGGCGAACTCCCCGGCCGGTCCCAGGACCAGCGCCGCCTCGATGGCGGTGCGGTTCTTGACGCCCCACAGCCGCGCCGCGCCGTAGATCAGCCCGGCCTTCAGCAGGGTCAGGCCGACGGCCAGTCCGAAGACCCCGGCCGGATCGGCGGCCACGGCGTCGAGGTCCAGCCCGATGCCGACCCCGACGAAGAAGACGCCGAGCAGCAGGCCTTTGAACGGTTCGATCGACAGCTCGACCTCGCGGCGGAACTCGGTCTCGGCCAGCAGCAGGCCGGCGATCAGGGCGCCGAGGCTCATCGACAGGCCGGCCGCCTGGGCCGCCAGTCCGGCGCCGACGACGACCAGCAGGCTGGCCGCCACGAACATCTCCTGCCCCTGTCCCTGCGCCTTGGCCCTGGCCACGGAGCGGAACATCGGTCGCAGCACCAGCCGCCCCAGCACCACGATCAGCGCCAGACCGATCGCCGCGGGAACGAGCGTCAACAGAGCCGGCCTCAGGACCGACGGATCGAACTCGCCGGCCGGCGTCGCGCCCGCCAGGGCGGCTGCGGCCATGACCGTCACCGTGATCAGGATCGGCGCCACCGCCAGATCCTGCGCCAGAAGGACGGAAAAGGTGGTCCGGCCGGCCGCGCTTCCCATCCGGCCGCGCTCGGCCATCACCGGCATGACCACGGCCGTCGAGGACAGGGCGAAACCCATGCCCAGCACCGCGGCCGACACCAGCGTCTGGCCCATGAGCATGAACAGCGCCGCCAGCGCCACGGTGCACACCGCGACCTGGGTCAGGCCGAGGCCGAAGACCAGTTTGCGCATTGATCTGAGCCGCTCCCACGACAGCTCAAGGCCGATCATGAAGAGCAGGAAGGCGACGCCGAGCTCAGACAGCGAGCGGATCTGGCCGGCGTCGGAAATGGTCAGCCAGGCCAGCCATGGCGCGGTGTCGGACAGGCGCGCCAGTCCGTCGGGGCCCAGCAGCACGCCGGCGGCGAGAAATCCGAGGATGGGGCTGATCTTCAGGCGGTTGAACAGCGGGACCATGACGCCCGCGGCGGCCAGAAAGACCACCAGATCCTTGTATTCGCCGCCCGCGCCGCCGTGCCCCGTCATTCGCCCTCCGTCCCGTTCAGCCTACAGGCTGAAACGCCCGCCTGTCCGCGTTTCCGTCGCATCATGACAAAAAATTCAGGCGACAGGTCTCCCCGCGCGCGTAGGGTCGCCGCCGACCTTCCAAGCGAAGTCAAGTCGAGGGAAACCCACATGAAGAAGCTGCTTATCGGCGCCGCCGTCGGCGCCCTGCTCCTGCCCGCCGCGCCCGCGCTGGCCCAGCATTTCGCGGATGATGGTCACGACCACGCCTGCGTCGACGAGGCCTGCACGGTCTTCGAACTGTTCCAGACCCCGGCCGAGGGCGCGACCGTGCTCGGCTACCAGGGCGTCGTGGCTCCGAAATACGGGACCTGGGGCTTTGACCTCGACGGCCGCGACACCTCGGTTCGCCCGGGCGACAGCTTCATGCGCTACGCCAACGGCGCCGCGCTGGACCGGCTGCAGATCCCCTCTGACCGCACCTCCTACGGCTCGTTCAACCTGCTGCGCGAACTGTCGGACAACCGGGTCAAGGTGATGATCGACGCGCTCGTCGCCCGCACCGACCTGATGCCCGGCTCCGACGAGCAGAAGATCGCCGACGCCTACCGCGCCTATATGGACGAAGCCCGCATCGAGGCGCTCGACGCCCAGCCGTTGCAGCCCTATCTCGCCGCCATCCGCGCCGCCGACACCCATGACAAGGCCGCGGTCTACATGGGCGAGACGCAGGGCCGCTTCGGCGGTTCGATCTTCGGCACCGGCATCTCGACCGACCAGAAGGCCCCGAACCGCTACGTCGTCACCACCGGCCAGTCGGGCCTCGGCCTTCCCAACCGCGACTATTATCTGGAACAGCGCTGGGCCGAGAAGAAGGCGCTGTACCGCGCCTATGTGGAGCGCATGCTGGAGATGATCGGCTGGGAGAATCCCTCCGCCAACGCCGACGCCATTCTCGCCTTCGAGACCCGCATCGCCGAGGCGCACTGGACTCCGGTCCAGAACCGCAACCGCGACGAGACCTACAACGAATACACCATCTCCAGCCTGGCCGGCGAGGCTCCGGGCTTCCCGTGGCAGGACTATTTCTCGGCCATCGGCGTCGGGGAGGTCCCGCGCCTGATCGTGCGTCAGGACACGGCCATGCCGAAGATCGCCGCCATCTACGCCGAGACGCCGATCCAGGTGATCCAGGCCTGGCAGGCCTTCCACACCACGGACGACGCCGCCGGCGTGCTGTCGAAGCGCTTCGCCGACGCCCAGTGGGAGTTCCGCTCGCGTGACCTGAACGGCCAGCCGCAACAGCGCCCCCGCGACAAGCGCGGCATCAGCTTCGCCGAGGGCATGCTCGGCGAGGCCGTCGGCCGCCAGTATGTGGCTGAATACTTCCCGGCCGAGTCCAAGGCCAAGATGGAGGAGCTGGTCGCCAACCTGCGCACCGCGCTCAGCAACCGCATCAACACCTACGACTGGATGAGCGCCGAGACCAAGGCCGCGGCCCAGGACAAGCTGGCCAAGTTCACGGTCAAGATCGGCTACCCGAACAAGTGGCGCGACTATTCCGGACTGCAGGTCCGCGCCGACGACCTGTTCGGCAATGCCGAGCGCGCCGGCCTGTTCCAGTGGAACTACCGCCTCGAACGTCTCAACGAGCCGGTCGACAAGGACGAGTGGGGCATGACCCCGCAGACGGTCAACGCCTACTACAACTCGACCAATAACGAGATCGTCTTCCCGGCCGCGATCCTGCAGCCGCCGTTCTTCGATCCGGACGCGGACCCGGCCGTCAACTACGGCGGCATCGGCGGCGTCATCGGCCACGAGATCGGCCACGGCTTCGACGACCAGGGCTCCAAGTCCGACGGCGACGGCGTGCTGCGCAACTGGTGGACGCCCGCAGACAAGGCCAATTTCGAGGCCCTGACCGCCCGTCTCGGCGCCCAGTACGACGCGTTCGAGCCGTTGCCAGGCTTTAAGGTCAACGGCGCCCTGACCATGGGCGAGAACATCGGCGACGCCGCCGGCAATGCGGTCGGCCTCGAGGCCTATCACCTGTCGCTGAACGGCCAGTCGGCCCCGATCCTCGACGGCACGACCGGCGACCAGCGCTTCTTCTACGGCTGGGCCCAGGTCTGGCAGTCGAAATACCGCGACGACGCCCTGCGCAACCAGATCGCCACCGATCCGCACAGCCCGGCCGAGTTCCGCGTCATCGGCCCGGTTCGCAACGTCGACGCCTGGTACGAGGCCTTCGATGTCAAGCCCGGCGACAAATACTACCTCGCTCCGGAAGACCGCGTCCGCATCTGGTAAGCGGCGGTCCATCGAACAGGGAAGGGCCGGGGCGGCGACGCTCCGGCCCTTTTCTTTGCGCTTCGCCCGGCATAGGCTTTCGCCCGGTCGTCAGGGGCGACCTCCCGTCCGCGGAAAGGGCTCAGCCCGCCTCCACACGCCCTGATCGACAGCGACCTTTTCCAGCCCGCCGAGCGGACACGGGCGCCGAGGAAAGGGTTTCCCATGTCCGCTCCCGAAGCTCCGCGCCGTCAGCTGCCGGCCCACCCGTCCCAGGAATTTCTCCGCAAGGAAGCCAAGCGCCTGGCCCGGGCCGAGGCCTGTCCCCTCACCGCCGCCCAAGCCCGCATCGCGCATGACCATGGCTTCCCCAACTGGGCCAGGCTGATGCGGGCGGTGGTCACGCGCATCGACGAAGGCCGTCGCTCGCCCCTGTCGCAGGCCGCGGCCCGGGGAGACGAAACCGCCGTGCGGGAGTTGCTGGCGGCGGGGGCGGCCGTCGACGGCGAGCCTGGCGAGGTCAATACGCCGCTCTATCTCGCCTGCGGGTCTGACGCACCCGCCGCAGGCCGCATCGCCGTGGCCCGGAGCCTGCTCGACGCCGGCGCCTTCCCGCGCGCCTTCTGCGAGGACGGGTCGACGCCGCTGCACGCGGCCGCCCGCACCGGACCGGCCGAGATGGTCGAGCTGCTGCTTCGCCGCGGCGCCCTGTTCTGGCAGGGCGACGGCCGCGACCGCCGGCCGTTCGACGTCGCCCGGGACGGCGCGCCAACGGATCGCGAACAGATCATGGCCCTGCTCGCCGACGGACCCAGGATCGCCGACCCCGCCTTCCGGGCCGCCGTCGCCGCCATCCAGTCGGGCGACGCGGCCGGGCTGGCCGATCTGCTCGACGCCCATCCGCGCCTGCTGACCGGGCGCGCCATCGAGCCGGAGATGGGCCCCAAAGGCTATTTCAGCGACCCGGCGCTGTTCTGGTTCATCGCCAACAACCCCACCCTGATCCCACGCTCGCCGCCGAACATCGTCGACATCGCCCGCCTGATGCTGGCGCGCGGCGTCAAGCGCGAGGACGTGACCTATGCGCTGGAGCTGGTCATGACCAACGCCTTGATGAGCGGGCCGGAACAGGTCGCCCTCGCCGCTGTCCTGATCGACGCCGGCGCCGAGGTCACCCGCCGTGCCGTTCTGATGACGCTGGGTCATCGGCAGACCGCCGTGCTTGCCTGGCTGGTGGAGCGGGGCCGACCGCTCGACGCCGTGACCGCGGGGGGACTGGGCCGGACCGAAGATCTGGCGCGGCTTCTCGCCGGGGCCGCCGCGCCGGAGCTTCAGGACGCCCTGGCCGCCGCCGTCATCAACCAGCGGCCCGGGGCCGTCCGCCTGTGCCTCGAAGCCGGGGCCGATCCGAACCCGCTGATGCCGGTGCACGCCCATTCGACGCCTCTGCATCAGGCCGCGCTGGAGGGGGATCTGGCGACGATGCGGCTGCTGCTGGCCGCCGGGGCGAGCCGCGAGAGGCAGGACACGCTGTGGCGCGGCACGCCGCTGGACTGGGCCCTGCATGGAAACCAGCCGGAGGCGGCCGAACTGCTGCGCGCCTGCAAGGGCGACTGACGGGGCGGCTTTCAGGCACGAAAAAGCCCGCCGCGGGGGATACATCGCGGCGGGCTTCTTTCGCTCTCTACGGAGCGGACGTTTCCTCCCCGAAACGCCTCCGAAAGGCCGCTGCGTCGGAACGCCACGGCTTTCGAGTGGCGTCAGAATGACGACATTCCCACGGCCAAGTCAATGAAGTCGCAGCCGAAACGGCCGGTTTTCATCCCTTATCAATGATAACTCACGCATCCGTGTGCGGAGCGTCGGCGATCCGGCGGACGACAGCGACCAGTTCGCCGCGGGAGACGGTCAGCTGTCCCGGACGCTCCGCCTTCCACGCCTCGTTGTCGGCGATCCCGGCGGCCAGCGCCCGGCCGGCGTGTAGGTCCTTGATGGTCACCTGACCGGCCGCGATCTCGTCGCCGCCGAGGATCACCGCCGCCGGGGCGCCGCGGCGATCGGCGTATTTCATCTGCGCCTTCATGCCCGCCCGGCCCAGATAGAGTTCGGCGGCGATCCCGGCGCCGCGCAGCTCGGCCACGGCGTCGAGATAGTGCTGCATGTCGGCTTCCGAGAAGACGATCACCACCACGGGGCCGCGCACCGCGTCCGCCGCTCCGCGGCCCGCCGCGCGCAGGGCCGAGGCCAAGCGCGACACCCCGAACGAGAAGCCGGTCGCCGGCAGCCGCTCGCCGGTGAACCGCGCCACCAGGTCGTCATAGCGTCCGCCGCCGCCGATCGAACCGAAGCGCACCGCCCGGCCCTTCTCGTCGGTGGTCTCCAGCAGCAGTTCGGCCTCGAATACGGCCCCGGTGTAATATTCCAGCCCGCGCACGATAGTCGGGTCGAAGCGCACGGCGTCCTGCCCGACCTTCATCGCGCCCAGGGCCCTGTCGATGGCGGCCAGTTCCGCCAAGGCCGCCGCGCCCGCCGCGCCGAGACCGCCCAAGTTGCTGAGCGCCCGCAAAACCTCCTCGCGCGAGAAACGCTCGACCGTTGCTGTGGCGAGAAGAGCCTGGATTCTGGCGATGACCGGTGAAGGCAGCTGCGCACCCTTGGTGTAATCGCCGGACTCGTCCAGCCGGCCTTCGCCCAGCAGGGCGGCGACGCCCTCCCAGCCCAGCCGGTCATATTTGTCGATGGCCCTGAGCGCCGTCAGCCTCTGGCCCGCGTCCTCGATCCCGCCCGCCTCAAACAGGCCGTCGAACAGCTTGCGGTTCGAGACCCGCATCACCGCCTGGTCAGGCGCGAGACCCGCCGCCTGCAGGCCCTCGCAGGCCATGGCGATAATCTCGGCGTCGGCCTCGGGCCGGTCGGAGCCGACCGTGTCGGCATCGCACTGCACGAATTCGCGGAAGCGGCCGGGGCCGGGTTTCTCGTTGCGCCACACCGGCCCGAAGGCGTAGCGGCGGAACGGCTTGGGCAGGGTCTCCCAGTTCTGGGCCGCGAACCGGGCGAGCGGCGCGGTCAGGTCGTAGCGCAGCGCCATCCACTCGCCGTTCCCCGCCTCGTCGGGATCGTCCTGCAGGGCGAAGACCCCCTCGTTGGGACGGTCGGCGTCGGGCAGGAATTTGCCGAGGGCGTCGGCGTATTCGAAGGCGCCGGTGTCGAGTGGCTCGAAGCCCCAGCGTTCGTAGACGGCGGACACCCGCGTCACCAGCCGACGCTCGGCGATCAGGTCGCGGCCGCGGCGGTCGGCGAACCCCCGCGGAGCGCGGGCTTCGGGGCGTGATGAGGCGTGGGTCATGCCGCGCTTCCTAAAGGAGGGAGGCGCGAGTGGCGAGAGGCGCCGGCCCCCCCGGGGGCACGGCGCTGTGTCAGACCGAAACCGGATCGGCGCGGACCGCGCCCACCGCCTTGCGGATCGGCACCAGTCGCCCGTAGGTCAGGCAGCGCCAGACCCACTCCAGCGGCCCCATCTGAAACACCGACAGCCAGAGCGGCGACCAGATCAGCTGGGCCACCCAGACGGCGACGACCACCATCCACATTTCGGCGGGGTGATGCGTGCCGAACCACATCGGCCCCCACGGCGCATAGTAGAGGGTGACCATGATCAGGGTCTGGGTCAGGTAGTTGGTGAACGCCATCCGGCCGACCGGAACCAGCACCGCGGTCAGCATCCGCAGTCCGAACTTCGTGATCAGGATCAGGACGCTCGCGTAGAAGAGGGTGATCAGGAAGGCCATGCCTCCCGCCCCGGCGGCCAGTCCGCGCGTGGGGTCGACCGCCTCGCCCGCCATAAGGTCCTGCCAGCGCCACAGGGCGAAGAGCGCGAGATTGGCGCCGCCGACCAGGATGACGAGCAGATAGGTCCAGAGCGGCGCCCGGCCCGAGAACCAGCCGGACTTGAA
Source organism: Brevundimonas sp. (assembly GCF_035626535.1). Classification (GTDB taxonomy): domain Bacteria; phylum Pseudomonadota; class Alphaproteobacteria; order Caulobacterales; family Caulobacteraceae; genus Brevundimonas. The sequence continues at coordinate 37,081 of NZ_DASPNO010000060.1, read as the reverse complement.
CAGGCCCAGCCCCAGCATCATCAGCGGCACGGAGATTGGGATCAGGAAGGGGCTGGCCATCAGCTGGAAGGTCGCCCAGGTCTTGAGGTTCTCCATCAGCCCGGCCGGCCAGCCGCTGCGGTACAGGTCAATGGCCGCCGCGATCGAGGCGGGGTCGGCCGTCGGCATGTTCGCCTTCATCTGCTCGGCCATTTCCGGCGGCATGTTCGACATGCCCCAGTAGCCGAGGGTGGCCACCACACCCCAGAGGACGGTGATGGAGCCCCCGACCCAGAGCAGGCGTGAAGCCTTCCACGACCGCACCAGCATCACCAGCATGCCGCAATAGGCGTAGTGGAACAGGATGTCGCCGTACCAGAACACCATCCCGTGGATCAGGCCGAAGACGCCCAGCCAGATCAGGCGGCGCCATAGAACCTTGCCGCGTTCGCGGTCGGACCGCTCGCCGCCGACCAGGAACACCGAAACGCCGAACAGCATGGTGAAGAGGGTGCGGAATTTGTCGGCGAAGAAGACGTCGGTGACCCACAGCCCGACCGTGTCGAAGTAGCTGAGATCGCCGGGCGGCGGCGCTTCGGCCATGGTCAGCTGGACAGGCCAGGCGAAGGAGATGGCGTTCACGGCGAGGATGCCCAGGATGGCCCAGCCCCGCAGCATGTCGAGATTGAAAATCCGGTCCTTCGGCGCGATCGGCGCCTGCGCCGGCTTCAACGGAAGAGTGCTGTCGGCAGCGGCCATGGCGTTTTCCCCCCACTCTGGCGCAGGCAGCTTGGCCCGAACGGCCGCGGCGTCAAACTGAATTTCCTGTAACGCCCCGCGCCGGCCGCGGCGGGGGGCTCAGTCCGGCTCGCGCTCGCCCATCAGGCCGAGGCGGTCGCGCACCTCCGGCTGCGGCCGGAAGGCGATGAAGGCCGCGCACAGCCCGGCCCACAGCGCATAGCTGACGCCGACCAGAACCGCGACCGAAAGGCCGCCGACGCCGTAGATCAGCAGCGAGGTCTCGCTGCCGCCGACCGCCTCGCCGACATTGGCGGCGTGCAGCCACTGCAGCAGCGCCTGGACGAGGGCGAACAGGGCGCCGAGCCCCGCCGCCAACAGGCCGCCGTAGAACATGAAGCGCCAGATCACGCCCAGCCTGGTCGCCGGCCGCCCGGTCCGCCGCCGCTCCTTGTCCAGCAGCCAAAGGCCGCCGGGCACGGCCAGCAGGCCGATGAACAGCACCAGCAACCGCCAGTCCATCTCCAGCCCGGGCATCCAGTTCTTCGGCCGCCACAGCGGCAGGGTCAGGACGAGGGGCGGCCAGAGCCCGCCGAGCACCGCGGCCAGCACGATGCGGTGCGGCTCGCGCCGCCATGTCACCCGCGTCTGGCCCGGGAAGTCCTCGGGCCGGTCCAGCGGGGGAAGCCTGGGGCGGATCATCGCGTCGGCGCCGGCGTCTCGCCGGAATAGTCGTAGAAGCCGCGTCCGGACTTGCGTCCCAGCCAGCCGGCCTCGACGTATTTCACCAGCAGCGGGCAGGGCCGGTATTTGCTGTCGGCCAGGCCGTCATAGAGCACGTTCATGATGGCCAGAACCACATCCAGCCCCATGAAGTCGGCCAGCTCGAGCGGCCCCATCGGATGGTTGGCCCCGAGCTTCAGCGCCTTGTCGATCGACGCCACGTTCCCGACCCCCTCATAGAGGGTGTAGATCGCCTCGTTGATCATCGGCACCAGGATCCGGTTGACGATGAAGGCGGGGAAGTCCTCGGCGTTGGTGGTGGTCTTGCCGAGGCTCTCGGCGAAGGCGACGGCGGTGTCGTAGGTCTCGGCCGAGGTGGCGATGCCGCGGATGATCTCCACCAGCTTCATCACCGGGGCGGGCTTCATGAAATGCAGGCCGATGAACCGCTCGGGCCGATCCGTCGCGGACGCCAGGCGGGTGATCGAGATCGACGAGGTGTTGGAGGCCAGCAGCGTGTTCGGGCCGAGGTGCGGGACCAGATCGGCGAGGATCGACTTCTTGACCGCCTCGTCCTCGACCGCAGCCTCGATGACCAGATCCGCCCGGGCCGCCTCCGCCAGCGACTTCGCCGGCCGGATTCGCGCCACGGCGGCGTCGGCCTCGGCCTGGGTGGTCAGGCCTCGCGCCACCTGCCGCGACAGGCTGGCGGCGATCGCGCCCTGGGCCTGGGGCACGCGCTCCGGCGCGGCGTCGTGTAGCAGCACCTCATAGCCGCCGACGGCGACGGCCTGGGCGATGCCGGCCCCCATCTGGCCCGCGCCGACGATGGCGACTGATCGGATCGTGGTCATGAAGTCCGGAGTTCTGGCAGGCGCTTGGCCCGATCGGAGCGGCACCTTAGGACGGTCGCCGCGTCAAGCAAGCGCCCGATGCCGAGCACGCGCGCCGCCGCCGCCGCTGTCGCCCGGAGGCCACGCTCCTAGCCCAGCGTCTGTATCAGGAAGGGCGCGCTCATCTCGTTGAACAGGATGCGCAGGAAGTGGATCGCCAGCAGCGCCACGATCGGCGTGATGTCCAGTCCGCCCAGCGGCGGAATGACCCGTCGGAACGGCGCGAGTATCGGTCCGGTGACGGCGTCGAGGAAAGACGCCAGCTGGTTCACGAACCGATTGCGGTGATTGATCACGTCGAAGGCGAACAGCCAGCTCATGATCGCCGAGATGATAATCGCCCAGGTCATGAGACCGAGGACGGCGTTGACCAGCCAGACGATGGCGGTGCCCATGGATTCAGCGCTCCCTATCTGGTTCCGCTTCTACCGCGTCGCTCCGGCCTGTCCAAGGATTCGCGAAACCGCGCGACGATCGGCGCGAACCCGTTGACGCCGCGCCCGCCCGCTCGTATGTCGCGCGCTCGCCTGAACCCGACCTGGGTCGGACTTTGGGGGGCCGTAGCTCAGTTGGTAGAGCGCGTCGTTCGCAATGACGAGGTCAGGGGTTCGACTCCCCTCGGCTCCACCATCCTGCTCCGCGCTGACGCGCTTCGCAGGATGATGCGGGATTCGCCGCGTCGACGACACTCTCCCACGAAACCTGACAACGGCGTTAGCCCAGCTTGACGACGCCCCGCGTTTGGCGTGGAGTCGGCTCGGGCTGATCCACAGGGAACCCCGGGGGAACCAACATGAAACGTCTCATCAGCGCGCTGGCGCTGGCCGCCATGCTCGCCGCGCCCGGCGCCGCCGCCGCGCAGAACGCCAACCTGACCGCCAATTTCGGCGAAATCCGCCTGAACGTGGGCTTCACGCCGGATCCGCACCGGGTCGACCTGACCGCGGGCGGTTCGATCGACGCCTATACCGACACCGATCTGCCGGGCGCCTGCGTCGGCGATATCTCTGACGCGCCGGACTATGAGGTCACCTACAGCGCCGGTTCGCTGCCGCTGGTGTTCCGCACCCGTTCGTCGACCGACACCACCCTGATCATCAACGGCCCCGACGGCCAGTGGTACTGCGATGACGACAGCTGGGGCGACGGCGACGCCGAGGTGCGCTTCAACAAGCCGTCCAGCGGCACCTATGACATCTGGATCGGCACCTTCAACGGCGGCACCGCCTCGGCCGCCCTGCTGATCACCGAAACGCCGTAGGCTCACGCAGCGAGCGACCGAGTCGCGAGCGCCGGCGCACCAGAAAGAACGCCCCGACGGTCCGCCGTCGGGGCGTTTTCGCTACTGGTCCTCGTCGAAGCGGCGTCCGACGAGGTCGGCCAGCGCCGCCACCGCCGCCTCCGCCTCGGGCCCCTCGGCGACGATGTCGATGCCGCAGCCGTTGCCGGCGCCCAGCATCAGCAGGCCCATGATCGACAGGGCGTTGACCGTGACTCCGTCGCGGGTGACGTGGACCTCGGCGTCGAAGCTCGAGGCCAGTTTGACGAATTTGGCGCTGGCCCGGGCGTGCAGGCCGCGGGAGTTGCAGATATTGGCGGTCGCCGCCGCCCGGCCGGTCACGACGCTCATTTCTCGCCCTGCAGCACCCAGCTGGCGACGGAGATGTATTTGCGTCCCGCGTCCTGGGCGTGGGCGACACAGGCCTGCAGCGGCTCGCGCCCGCGCACGCTGGCCAGCTTGATCAGCATCGGCAGGTTCAGTCCGGCGATGACCTCGGCGTGGGTCTCCTCCATCACCGAGATGGCGAGGTTGGAGGGGGTTCCGCCGAACATATCGGTCAGCAGGATGACGCCGTCGCCGTCATCGACCGCGCGGGCGGCGTCGACGATGTCGCGCCGGCGGCGCTCCATGTCGTCTTCGGGGCCGATGCAGATGGCGGCGACGCCCCGCTGGGGCCCCACGACATGCTCCATGGCCGACAGGAATTCCGAGGCCAGACCCCCGTGGGTGACGATCACCAGGCCGATCATGAAGGCTTCACCAAGACTCGCGCCCCGCGTCTCCGGCCGTCCGCTGGACCGGCCGCAAGCCGCGCGGAATAGCCCAACTCCGTCCCCGGTTAAAGCCGGGCGAGCGCCGTCGCGACCTTTTCGACCGCCGAGGCCTCGAATCCGTTCAGGCGCAGCAGCGGCAACGCCACCCCCTCGAAGACCCGGGTCTCGGTTTCCGGGAGGCGCTCGACGGGGTCTCCGGTCAGATCCACGGTCAGAGACAGCCGGGTCAGGCCGCGCGCGCAGGCCGGCACGACGCCCACCCCCCGGGCCTCCATCCGCCCGGCGATGGTCTCCGGCGCGACCGCATAGAGGACGCCCCCGGACGCAATCACGTGGGCGTAGTCGTCGGCCACCAGACGCCAGCCGCGTCCAATCAGCCGCAGCGTCAGGTCGCTCTTGCCGGCGCCGGCGGGACCCGTGATCAGCACCGCGCGCCAGCCGACGCCCGGCCGCCACCGCGCCGCCACGGTGCCGTGCAGCGGCTGCCGTCCGCTCATGACCGAAGCCTGATCACGGCCGCCGTCCCGAGGGCGCCGTGGGCAGGGCCACCTCGAAACGCGCGCCGACGATCTCGCCGTCGGCGCCGCGGCGGTTCTCGGCCCAGACCTGTCCGCCGTGCGCCTCGACGATCTGTTTGACGATCGACAGGCCGAGGCCGGAGTTGGTCCCGAACGCCGTGCCGCGGGGACGCGAGGTGTAGAAGCGCTCGAACACCGTCTCGAGGTTCTCCGGCGGGATGCCTGGCCCGTCGTCCTCGACACGGACGCGCACCGGCCGGTCGGGATCGATGTCGTCGCGCGCCAGGCTGACCCGCACTTCCCCGCCCGGCGGGCTGAACGAGCGGGCGTTGTCGATCAGGTTGCGGAACACCTGGCCCAGCGGTCCGTCGCGGCCGCGGATGACGGCGTGTTCCGGCTCGGCGGCGGCGAAGCGCACATGCACTCCTCCGTCTGGCCCGATTCCGGCCTCGTAGACGCCGACGATCTCGCTGAGCAGCACGGTCAGGTCGATGGGCCGGGGCCGGTCGCGGTTCAACTCGGCGTCCAGCCGCGAGGCGTTGGAGATGTCGGTGATCAGCCGGTCCAGCCGCCGCACGTCCTGCTGCAGGAGGGCGGTCAGCTTCTCCCGCTGGGCCTCGGTCCTGACCAGCGGCAGGGTCTCCAGCGCCGAACGGATAGAGGTCAGCGGATTCTTGATCTCGTGGGCCACATCGGCGGCGAAGCGTTCGATGGCGTCCATCCGGTCCGACAGGGTCTCGGTCATGGTTTCGAGCGACCGCGCCAGGTCGCCGATCTCGTCCTTACGGTGGTCGAGGTCGGGCAGGGAGATGGCCCGGGCCCGCTGCAGCCGCACCGCATCCGCCGCCGCCGAGAGCCGCATCACCGGCCGGGCCACGAACAGATGCAGCAGCAGCGACGACAGCAGCGACACGAACAGGGCGACGAGGGCGAACGGCATCAGCGCCAGACGTTGCGCCGCCAGCGTCTCGTCGACGTCGCCGGCCTCCAGCGTCAGCACGCCCAGCACCTGTTCGACGTGGCGAACGGGGATCGACACCGAAACCACCCGGTCGCCGCTTTCCGACATCCGCAGGGTCGCCGAGGATCGGCCTTCCAGAGCGTTTTCGATTTCCGCGGCCAGCGCCGCCCGGGCCTGTTCCAGTTCGCGGGCGTCGTTCGCCTTTTCGTCGGCGTCGGGAACCGCCGGAGGACTGCCTGCCGGCAAGGCCGGGGGCAGGGGTTCTCCCGGTATGGCCTCGGTCACATCGTAGCTGTCGGCGACGAGCACGCCGTCGACATCGAACAGCCGGGCCCGCTGTCCTTCCGGAATAAAGTTGTCGCGCAGCCACTGGCTGGCTTCCGGGCCGTCGAGGTAGGGCGTGGGCACCCCGCGGGTGACCCCGATCTCGGGCTCTCCGAGGACCTGAACCAGCAGCTCGGCCTGCGCCGCCAGCGTCTCCTGCCGGGCCTCGATCAGGCCACGCCGCCACTCGTTCAGCGCCAGGGCGCCGCCGAACAGGATCAGCAGGCTGAGCAGGTTGAGGGCGAGGATGAATCCGCCCAGCCGCGAGCCGCCGAACCGCCGGGGGCGGCGCGGTCGGTCGTCGTCGGCCGGATCGGCCGGCTCAGCTCTCGCGGTAGCGGTATCCGACGCCATACAGGGTCTCGATCGCGTCGAATTCGGGATCGACCACCCTGAACTTCTTCCGCATCCGCTTGACGTGACTGTCGATGGTGCGGTCGTCGACATAGACCTGGTCGTCGTAGGCGGCGTCCATCAGATTGTCGCGGCTCTTCACGAAGCCGGGCCGCTGGGCCAGCGCCTGCAGCAGCAGGAATTCGGTCACCGTCAGCTTCACCGGCTTGCCGTCCCAGGTGCATTCGTGCCGGGCCGGGTCCATCGACAACTTGCCGCGCTTGATGGCCTTGGTCGAGCCGTCGCCCGACGGTTCGGGCTCGCCGCCGTCGGCGCCGGTGCGCCGCAGCAGCGCCTTGACCCGCTCGATCAGCAGTCGCTGGCTGAACGGCTTGTGGATGTAGTCGTCGGCGCCGAGATTGAAGCCCAGGATCTCGTCGATCTCCTCGTCCTTCGAGGTCAGCATGATGACCGGGATCTGCGAGGTCTGGCGCAGGCGGCGCAGCACCTCCATCCCGTCCATCCGCGGCATCTTCACATCGAGAATCGCCAGGTCCGGCGGATTCGTCTCCAGCGCCTCGAGGCCCGACGCCCCGTCGTGATAGGCGGTGATCTTGTGGCCATGGCTTTCCAGCGCCAGCGAGACGGACGCCACGATGTTTTCGTCGTCATCGACCAGGGTGATGTTGGCCAAGGCGGTCTCCTTGCAGGCTTCCCGTTCCCGCACTCAACGCGCGGCAAGCGTTACCGTTCTAAATCAACTGGGTGAGATTACGGCGATAAAATGGGCCGCTCCGCCTGAATGCGCAATGAAACCCGACCTTAAAGCCTTGGCGCCATCATGCGGCGTCATCAGTGCGAGCGTTTCATGGCCGGCCCCGTTCACTACGAAGTCTATATCCGCAAGACAGCGCCCGCCCCCTGGAGCCTCCAGATGGCGACGGAGGACCGCGCCAACGCCATCGAGACGGCCGAGGAACTGCTGGCGGACAACCGGGCCGCCGCCGTCCGCGTCACCAAGGAGACGCTCGACCCGGACACCATGGCCTTCAACAGCGTCACCGTCCTGACCCGCGGCGCGCCCGAGGTGCAACGCAAGCGGGTGATCCCCGAGGACGAGGCCGGCCCGCGCTGCGGCTCGCCCCAGGACCTGTATGCGCCGATGGCCCGCGACCTGATCGGCCGGGTGCTCGAGGACTGGCTCAACCGCCAGGGCGTCACCGCCTTCGAACTGCTTCACCGCCCCGACCTGGCCGAAAGGCTGGAAGCCTCCGGAGTCGAGCTGCAGCACGCCATCCAGAAGGTCGCCGTGCCCGAGAGCCAGGCCGTGGGCCAGCCGGTGCACGACCTCGTCCGCCACTATCAGAAACTCGCCGACCGGACGATCGAGCGCCTGCTGTTCGCCGGGCGCAAGAATCAGTTCCCCGACCTCGAGAATCATTCCCTCGCCGATCTGGCCCACCGGCTGGCCGGACAGTCCGACCGCGCCTTCATCATGGGCGGCATCATTTCCGGCGCCCTGAAGGGTGTGCGCGGCGGCCGGGCGCGGCTCGACCGGCTGATGGACCTCGCCGAGCGGGCGCCGATGGACGGGCCGCCCCACGCCATGGTCATGGTGCCGATCGAACAGGTGATGTGCGAACTCTTCGCCGCCCGAACCAATCTGGCCGATGTGCTCGGCCCCGCCCTCGACCAAGGCGCCTCGCTGGCGGCCGTGGTGCGGATGGTCGCTCCGCGCGAGGTCGCCGCCCTGATCAGCCAGGATCCCCGCCTAGCGCTGCAGGTGCCGGTGGTCGAAGGACCCGCCGCCCGGCTGGGCGAACGCGTCGCGGCGGGCCAGTTCCCTCTGCTGTCGGCGTCGCTCGCCCGCATGGTCGTGCGCGAACTGATGAGCCCGCGCCGCCTGCGCCCCAGCGACGCCGGCGGCGAGATCGACATCCTGCGCACCCTGGCCATGACCCTGACGGCGACGGCGGGACGGCTGCTGACTCTCGAGGAGGTCCAGACCGCCTTCAACGAGCGCTCCAAGGCCCTGGTCACCGCCGACTTCGTCGCCGCCTACGTCAAGCCGTGCAACACCGTGCTGTGCGAGGCCGAGGCCCTGACCCGGCTGTGCGAGAACGTCACCGGACTGGCCAACAAGCGCGCCGCCGCCCGCTGGCTGTCCGCCTGCGTCGGTTCGCTGCGCTTCGAGGGCGAGATGCGGACGCCGTCGGCCGATCAGACCGCCGCCCAGAAGCTGGGCGTCCTGGCCGGGCTGGCGCGCGCGGTGCGCGGTTGCGGTCTGTCGGAGCGGGACGAGACCGAGATCGTCGCCGCCATCGGAGCGGTGGGCGGGACCGTCGAGGCCGAGGCGAGGATCACGGTCATGCTCGCCCGCTCGCCGGCCCCGCTGCCGCAGAAGCTGTCCGTGTTGCTGCGCATGGCCGCGGGCGAAACCGCGCCGCTCGGGCCCGCCGCCGACCGGGCGAGGGCTGAAGCGGTCAAGCTGTTCCGCGCGCCCGACAACCGGGCCGTCCTCGCCGCCGCGCCGGAAGCGCTGGCGCCGCTCAAGGGGCTGATGAAGGCGGCGGGTCTGGCCGCCTGAGGCCTAGTCGAAGATGTCGAAGATGCTGTCGCGCTTCTTCTTGCGGTATTTGTAGTCGTCGTCGCGATACCGGTCGTCCTTGTAGCGCGGCGGTTCGCGATAGCCCTGCTGGGGCTGCTGACCCCATGGCTGCGGCGCCGCTTGCGGCGGGTATGGCTGGGGCGCGGCCTGGGCCGGCGGCGTGGCCGAGGCGCGGCCCTCCTCGGTGGCCGCGGCCATCAGCTTCTCCAGCTCGCCCCGGTCCAGCCAGACGCCGCGGCAGTTCGGGCACATGTCGAACTGCACGCCGCCCCTCTCCAGCGTCTGCATGGCGGCGTTGTCGTTGGGGCACATCAGCAGGGGCATCGGGACGTTCTCCGTGAAGCTGGATGAAGAGCTATGGCCGGACGGTGGTTCCGGCAACCCGCCCATCCCCGCAAGACCCGCGACAAATACGCCTCAGCATCCCTGTCCCGCGGCCCAGCCCGACGACCACGCCCACTGGAAGTTGTAGCCGCCGAGCCATCCGGTGACGTCCACCGCCTCGCCGATCACATACAGGCCGGGCACGGATTTCGCCGCCATGGTCTGCTGGTCCAGCTGGTCGGTCGCAACACCGCCCAGCGTCACCTCCGCCGTCCGGTAGCCCTCGCTCCCCACCGGCTTGACGCTCCAGCCATTGACCGCCTCGTCCAGCCGCCGCAGGGCCTTGTCGGACAGGTCGGCCAGATTGCCCGTCGCCGCCTCCTGCTCGACCAGCACCTCGGCCAGACGCTTCGGAACGATATGGCCCAGCGCCGTATGCGCCGCCTGCCGACCGTTCTCCGCCTTCATCGCCTTCAGCCGCGCGAACACGTCGACCCCGGGGGCCATGGCCACCGAGATCGCCTCGCCCTCGCGCCAATAACTGGAAATCTGCAGCACGGACGGCCCGCTGAGTCCGCGATGAGTGAACAGCAGTCCTTCGGCGAATTTCGTCTTGCCGTGCGAGACCACCGCCTCCACCGACACCCCCGCAAGCGGCTTGAGCCGCTCCAGCAGACCGGCCTCGAAGGTCAGCGGAACCAGCGCCGGCCGCGTCTCCGTCACCCGCAGCCCGAACGCCCGCGCGGTGTCGTAGGCCCAGCCCGTCGCGCCCATCTTCGGGATCGACTTGCCGCCGGTGGCCAGCACCAGCGATGACGCCCGCACCACCGAACCGTCCGACAGCGCCGCCTCGAATCCCTCTCCCGCCCGCGCGACCCGCTCCACCGAGACGCCCAGCGACAGCCGCGCCCCCGCCACCCGCATGTCGTCCGTCAGCATGCGGATGATCTGTTTGGCGCTGTCGTCGCAGAACAGCTGGCCGAGGGTCTTCTCATGCCAGGCGATGCCCGCCCTATCCACCCGCTTGATGAAGTCGTGCTGGGTGAACCGGCGCAGCGCCGAAGTGGAGAAACGCGGATTCTCGCCGAGGAAATTCCCCGGCCCGGTCCCCAGATTGGTGAAGTTGCAGCGCCCGCCGCCCGAGATGCGGATCTTCTCGCCGGGCGCCCGGGCGTGGTCGAGCACCCGCACGGTCCGTCCGCGACGGCCGGCCTCGATGGCGCACATCATGCCGGCGGCGCCGGCCCCGACGATCAGCACGTCCAGGTGTTCAGGCTTCATCCGCCCGCGTTAGCAGGCCGGCGGCCGGGCAGCGAGGTTCCGCTATTGCGCGGCGGCGAAATATCCGACCGTCGTGCCGAAATCGCCCACCAGGTCCAGCCACAGGGCCGTGTGGTCGGTCAGCTGCTCGACGTCGGAACTGTGGATCAGCACGTCGTACTGGACCACCGCCGTATTGTCCCCGCCCGCCTCGCCGGGCCTGAAGAAGGCCTTCAGGAAGCGGCGATCGCGGTTCCAGTCGTTGATCATGGTCGGGGTGATGGTCGGATTGGAGAAGCTGGCCGCGTACTGGATGTCGCCGCAGAGGTCGGCCTGGCAGCTGTAGAAGAAGATCACCCAGTTCAGCGGTCCGTCGGTGATGCTGATCCAGGTCTCGCCCTCCCGGCGGTTGACCTCGCTGACCGTGCCGCCCTTCGAGATCAGCCATGACCGGACCGCCTCGACGGAGACGGTCGGATCGGTCGCCGTCTGGACGGGGGCGGCGGGAAAGGCGGTCGCGGCGGCGGGTGCGGCCATGGCCATGACGGCGGCGGCGGCGAAGGTGGCCAGACGGATCATCGTTTTCTCCTGCGAGCCTTCACCTATCGACGGATGGCGGGCGAAATCAAGGCGCTCCGCGGACCGCTCAGTCCCGTTCGCGGGCCAGCCAATCGGCCCCCGCCATCTCGTTCAGCCGCGACACGGTCCGCTCGAACTCGAACGCCCCCACACCCTCGCGATAGAGCGCTTCCGGTGGCGCCTCGGCCAAGGCCACCAGCCGCGTTCCCGCCTCGTAGAGGGCGTCGATCAGGGTCACGAAGCGGCGCGCCTCGTGGTGATTGGCCGGGCCCAGCACCGGCACGTTCTCGACGAACAGGGTGTGGAACCGTTCGGCCACGGCCAGATAGTCCTGCGGTCCCAGCGCCCGGCCGCACAGTTCGGCGAAGGTCGCCCGGGCCAGCCCGCCGTCGGTGCGCTCGATGACCACGTCCCGGCCCAGCACGGTCAGGTGGGCCGGGCATTCCTCCTGCTCGCCCTTCAGGTCCGACCACAGCGCCTCGAACCCGGCCCGCGCCGGCGCGTCGGGGGGCGTGAACCAGACCCGGTCGCCCATCAGCCGGTCCAGCCGCCAGTCGCGCGCGCCCGCCACCGACACCACCTCGCAACGCGCCTCGATCAGGTCGATGAAGGGGAGGAACAGCTCGCGGTTGATCCCGTTAAGGTACAACTGGTCCGGGGCCCGGTTGGATGTCACCGCCAGCACCACCTTCCGCTCGAACAGGGCCTCGAACAGCCGCCCCAGGATCAGGGCGTCGGCGATGTCGGCGACCTGCAACTCGTCGAAACATAGCAGCCGCGCCTCCGAGGCGATCAGCTCCGCCACCGGACGGATCGGATCGTCGCCCTTCCACTGCCCGAACACCGCCTTGCGCGCATCCGCGTCGCCTTCGCGCCACTGCCGGATCAGGCCGTGCACCCGTGCCATGAAGGCGTGGAAATGGGCGCGCTTCTTCCGCTTCTCCGGCGCGCAGGCGAAGAACAGGTCCATCAGGATGGACTTGCCCCGCCCCGGCGGCCCCCACAGATAGACGCCCCGCACCTCCGGCGGTCCGCCCAGCAGCCCGCCCAACCGACCCTTCCTCCCAAGGTCGATCTCCAGCCGCGCCAGCGCGTCGACCACCGGGACCTGCGACGGGTCGGGCGTCAGTCGGCCGTCGGCCAGCCGCTTTTCATAAGCAGCGCGTATGCGTGATCCCATCCTTCTCGGCCTTAACGGCGCCAGCCGTCGCTGAAAAGCGATTGCTTCGCGCCTGCGAAGGCCCACATAGAGCCATCGTCGTCCGGCACGGTCGGCATCACTCAATTTTGCGCTCAAGCAGCGAGGCTCCGCGAGCCGAGCCTGGCGCGTCGAAGGACCACCTCATGGGCTACAAAGTCGCCATCGTGGGCGCCACCGGCAATGTCGGCCGGGAGATGCTGAACATCCTCGAGGAACTGGAATTTCCCGTCGACGAGATGCACGCCCTCGCCTCGCGCAAGTCGAAGGGCGTCGAGGTGGCGTGGGGCGACAAGGTCGTCAAATGCCGCGACATCGAGGAGTTCGATTTCTCGACCGTGGACATCGTGCTGATGAGCGCCGGCGGTGACGTCTCGCGCCAGTGGTCCGAGAAGATCGGCAAGGCCGGCCCGATCGTGATCGACAACTCCTCGGCCTTCCGCAAGGACCCCGACGTGCCGCTGATCGTGCCCGAGGTGAACCCGGACGCCATCAAGCTGGCCCGCAAGAAGAACATCATCGCCAACCCCAACTGCTCGACCGCCCAGCTGGTCGTCGCCCTGAAGCCCCTGCACGACGCGGCGAAGATCATCCGCGCGGTGGTCTCGACCTACCAGTCGGTGTCGGGCGCCGGGAAGGAAGGCATGGACGAGCTGTGGAACCAGACCAAGGCCATCTACGGCCTCGGCGACGCCACGCCGAAGAAATTCCCGAAGCAGATCGCCTTCAACGTCATCCCCTACATCGGCTCCTTCCGCGACGACGGTTACACGGACGAGGAGGCCAAGATGTGGGACGAGACCCACAAGATCCTCGATCCATCGATCAAGCTGACCGTCACCTGCGTCCGCGTGCCGGTGTTCGTCGGCCATTCGGAAGCGGTGACGCTGGAATTCGACCGCCCGATCAGCCCCGACGAGGCTCGCGCCATCCTGCGCGAGGCCCCCGGAGTCATGGTCATCGACAAGCAGGAGCACGACGGCTACATCACCCCCGTCGACGCCTCGGGCGAGCACGCCGTCTACGTCTCCCGGATCCGCAAGGACCACACGGTCGAGAACGGCCTGTCGCTGTGGGTCGTCGCTGACAATCTGCGCAAGGGCGCCGCGCTCAACGCCGTCCAGATCGCCCAGCTGCTCGACGAAACCGGGACCATCAAACCCTCGTCCGGATATCGCACCCTCACCGTCTGACCTTCCGTTCGCCCTCCCCGGCGAAGGAGATGACCATGTCCGTTTCGACCGGCCCGGATCAGGGCCGCGCCGCCCTGCTGTCCGCCTTCGCCTGCTACGGACTGTGGGGCGTGATGCCCCTGCTGTTCATGGGACAGGCGGCGGTCGGCTTTGACGCGCTCGAAATCCTCGCCCACCGCGCCCTCTGGGCCGTGGCGGTAGCGGGGCTGCTGGTCTGGCTGGCCAAACAGGGCGGACAGGTCCGCGCCGTCTTCGCCTCGCCGCGGACGCTGGCGTGGCTGGCCTTTTCGACCGTGCTGATCGGGCTCAACTGGGGCATCTACGTCTGGGCCACGACCCACGAGGCCACGCTCGAGGCCAGCCTCGGCTATTACATCAACCCGCTGCTCAACATGGTCGTCGGGCTGTGGCTGTTCCGCGAGAAGATCGACCGCTGGGGCTGGATCGCCATCGGCCTCGCCGCCGTCGGGGTGCTGTTCCAGGCGCTGGCGCTGGGCCGGCCGCCGTGGATATCCATCGTCCTCGCCCTCAGTTTCGCTACCTACGGCGTGATCCGCAAGCGTGTGCCGATCGACGCCCAGGCCGGCCTGCTGGTCGAGTGCCTGCTGCTGGTCCCGTTCGGCCTCGCCTGGGTGCTGTGGCTGCAGCACACCGGCGCCGGCGTCGCCTTCGACAGCCCGATCAACACCGTCTGGGCCTTGGCCAACGGCCCCGCCACGGTGCTGCCGCTGGCCCTGTTCGCCTGGTCGGCGCGGCGTTTGCCGCTGTCAACTATCGGCTTCATCCAGTTCCTCGCCCCGACCCTGCAATTCATGGTCGGCGTCTGGGCCGGCGAGGCGCTGACCCCGCTGCGGGTGGTGTCCTTCGCCTTCATCTGGGGCGGGGCCGGGGTGTTCGCGGCGGCCGCCTTCTTCCGCGTCCGGGCCGCCCGGCAAGCCTTGAAGAACGCAGCGGAACCGGCCTAGCTTCCGATCCCCCGTCCGGAGCGCGCCATGGCCGATCCATCGTTGTCGGCCTCCCGCAAGCGCTGGATTCTCGTCGCCACCGTCCTCGGCTCCAGCCTGACCTTCATCGACGGCTCGGCGCTGGGCGTGGCCCTGCCGGCGATCCAGAACGACCTCCGGGCCGGTCCGGCCGCTGTTCAGTGGGTCTCCAACGCCTATCTGCTCACCCTCGGCGCCCTGGTGCTGATCGGCGGCGCCGCCGGGGACCGCTTCGGCCGCCGCAAGGTGTTCGTGATCGGCGTCGCCCTGTTCGCTCTCGCCTCCATCGCCTGCGGCCTCGCCCCCACCGTCGAGCTGCTGATCGCCGGACGGGCGGCGCAGGGCGTCGGCGCGGCCCTGCTGACCCCCGGCGCGCTCGCCGTCATCGGCTCCGCCTTCCCGCCGGAGGAGCGCGGCAAGGCCTTCGGCACCTGGGCCGGGGCGGGAGCGGTCTTTGGCATGATCGGCCCGCTGGTCGGCGGCTGGCTCGCCGACGCCGCCGACTGGCGCCTGATCTTCTGGATCAATGTGCCGCTGGCCGCGCTAACCATCGCGGTCACCCTCAAGGCCGTACCGGAGAGCCGCGACGAGCAGGCGAGGGGCCTCGACTGGCGCGGCGCCCTGTTCGCGATGACCGGCCTCGGCGTCCTCACCTGGGCCCTGACCGCGGCGCCGGACCTCGGCTGGAGCGATCCGTCGATTCTGACCGGCCTCCTTGGCGGGATCGTCCTGCTGGCCGCCTTCCTGTTCGCGGAGGCGCGCCAGCGTCATCCGATGATGCCCCTCCGCCTGTTCCGCTCGCCGGTGTTCAGCGGCGTCAATCTGCTGACGCTGCTGCTCTATTTCGCGCTCGGCGGGGCGATGTTCTTCCTGCCCTTCGATCTGATCCGGGTGCACGGCTGGAGCGCCACCGCCGCCGGCGCCGCCATGCTGCCCTTCGCCGTCATCATGGGCCTGTTCTCGGGTTACGCCGGCAAGCTGGCCGACCGCTTCGGCGCCCGGCTATCGCTCAGCCTCGGCCCGATCCTCGCCGGCTTCGGCCTCGCCCTGCTGGCCCTGCCCGCCCCGGGCGCGGGCTATGTCGACGGTCCGCTGGCCGGGATGATAGCCATGGCCGTCGGCGTGACCCTCGCCGTCGGACCCCTGACCGCCGCCGTAATGGGCGCGGTGCCGGAGGGCCATACGGGCGTCGCCTCCGGGATCAACAACGCCGTCGCCCGCGTCGCCGCCCTGCTCGCCATCGCCTTGCTGGGCGTCATCCTGTCGGCGGTGTTCGTCGCCCGGGCCGACAGCCCCGACGCCCGGGCTCTCCTTGGTGAAGTGATGGGCGGGGCCGATCTCGAGCCCGCCGCCCGCGGGGCCTTCCACGCGGCCTTCCGCGCCGTCATCCTGACCTGCGCCGGGCTCGCCGTCCTGTCAGGCGTCATCGGCGGTCTGACCGCCCCTCGTCGTCAGAAGACCGAGTAGAGCGCGTCCTGCAGCCGCACCGCCCGCGGGTCGCCGATCAGGTGCGGCGACTGGCGGGTCATCACATAGGCCGCCGACAGCCCCACCTCCGGGTCGGCCCAGACGCAGCTGCCGCCCCATCCGTAGTGCCCCCGGGCCTCCGGGTTCGGCCCGAAAATCTCCAGCCCCCGGTTCGAGGTCCAGCCGGCCGCCCAGCCCATCACGAACGGCAGCACCCGGTCCTGGCCGTGCACCCGCTCGCGCCGCGCCGCCGCCAGCGTGGCCTCCGACAGCACCCTGCGTCCCCCGAACCAGCCGGTCGCCACCACCGTCATCAACCGCGCCAGGTCGGCCGCCGTGCCGTGCAGATTGGCCGACGGGATCTCCGTCGTCCGCCACTCGGTCGCCTCGCGCGGCCCGGGCGACGAGCCCCTGTCGAAGAAGGCCGAGCGCTTGATCGGGTCCAGCCCGCCGAGGCTCGGCGGCGCCGAGGGCTTCCTCATCTGCGCCACCCGGTCGTGTTCCGCCTCCGGCAGGCCGATCCACAGGTCCAGGCCCGGGAAGTCCTCGCGCAGCGCCGTTCCCATGGTCCGCCCGTCGACCAGCCGGAACAGCTCGCCGGCCAGAAAGCCGATGGTGATCGGGTGATAGCCCGAGCCGGTCCCCGGCTCCCACATCGGCGCCTGGGCGCACAGCTTCTCCAGCACCCGCTTGCGATCGAACCAGTCCTGCGGCTCGATCCCCTCGGAGAACCCCGGCAGGCCCGCCTGATGGCTCATCAGCTCGCCGACGGTGATCGCCTCCTTGCCGGCCTGGCCGAAGTCCGGCCAGTAGCTGGCCACCGGCCGCTCGTAGTCCAGCCGTCCCCGCTCGACGCAGGTCGCGATCAGCAGGGCCATCACCGCCTTGCCTGCCGAGAACACCGGCGTCAGCGTGTGGGGTCCGTAGGGAACCGTCTGCGCCGTGTCGGCCCAGCCGCCCCACAGATCGACGACCGGCTCGCCGTCGAGGCAGACGCTGAACCGCGCCGCCCGCTCGTTCAGCCTCTCCGGCGCGTCGGTGAAATTGGCGGCGAAGGCGTCCTTCACCGCCGCGAACCGGGGCGGGCAGACGCCGTGGATGTCGGGGAGGTCGGTCATGCGCCCGTCCTAACGTCCCCGGCCAACCAGTCCAGCACGCCCTCCGCCGCGACGACACCGGAGGCCATCGAGGCCTGCAGCAGGTAGCCGCCGGTCGGGGCCTCCCAGTCGAGCATCTCGCCGGCCACGAACACGCCCGGCATCGCCTTCAGCATCAACCGCTCATCCACGGCGTTCAGCCGCACGCCCCCCGCCGACGAGATCGCCCGCGCCAGTCCCTGCACCCCTGTCAGGGTCAGCCGCACCGCCTTGATCCGCCGCGCCAGCTTGTCGGCCCCTTCCGGCAGGGCACCGGGGATTTCGCGCAGCAGCCCGGCCCCGACAGGCGACAGGCCCGCCGCCTTGCGCAGCCAGTTCGAGACGCTGTCCTTGCCGCGCGGCCTGGCCAGCCGTCCGGCAAGCGCCTCGATCGTCAGGTCCGGCCGCAGATCGACAACCAGTGTCGCCGATCCGTCCCGTTCCACCGCCTCCCGCAGCCCGGCGGACAGGGCGTAGACCGCCCCGCCCTCGAGCCCGTATCGCGTCACCATAGCCTCGCCGCGCACGGTTGTGTCCCCGAACGTCAGCGCCACGGGCTTCAGCGGCTGTCCGGCGAACCGCTCGGCGAACACTTGCGACCACATCACGTCGAAGCCGACGTTGGATGGCCGGAACGGCGCCACCTCGACCCCTTCGGCCTCCAGCCGTTCGCGCCAGCCGCCGTCCGATCCCAGCCGGGGCCAGCTCGCCCCGCCCAGCGCCAGCACCACCGCGTCCGGCCGCTCGACCCGCTCCCCGTCGGGCGCCTCGAACACCCAGCCGCCCTCGCGTCGGCCGACCCAGCGCGAGCGGGTCCGCACCTCGACGCCCAGTTCCGCCAGCCGCGCCAGCCACGCCCGCAGCAGCGGCGAGGCCTTCATCGCCCGCGGAAACACCCGCCCCGACGAGCCCGTGAACACCGGCTGCCCCAGCCCCTCGGCCCAGCCGATCAGATGCGTCGGCGAGAACCGTTCCAGCCACGCCGTCACGGTCCCTGACGCCTCGCCGTAGCGGCCGGTGAACGCCTCCGGCGGCTCCGAATGGGTCAGGTTCAGCCCGCCCCGCCCGGCCATGAGGAATTTGCGCGCCACGGACGGCATGGCTTCGTGCACGACCACGGCGACGCCGGCCTGCGCCAGCCGTTCGGCGGCCATGAGCCCGGCCGGCCCGGCCCCGATCACATGCATGGTCTTGTCTGGAGAACTCATGCGGCCTTCTAGACCGGAACGCGCGGCATCGGCATACGCTTCCTGCCCATGAGCGTCGCCTTCACCCGCGAGGAAGATCTGGAGGCCACGGCCGCCGACCTTCCCGACCGCCCTATCTCGCCCCATCCGAACCTCGTCACCCCCGAGGGACTGGCGCGGATCGACGCCGCCCTCGCCGCCGCGCGCGCGGCCTACAGCGCCGCCCAGGCCCACGGCTCGATCGAGGCCGACCGCACCGCCATGGCCCGCGCCACCCGCGACCTGCGCTACTGGTCCGCCCGCCGCGCCTCGGCCCAGCTGGTCGAGACCCCGCCCGACGGCCGCGTGCGCTTCGGCGGCTCGATGACCATCGAGCGAGAGGACGGCCGCACCCAGACCTGGCGCATCACCGGCGAGGACGAGGCCGACCCCGCCGCCGGCTCGGTCAGCCACGTCTCGCCGCTGGCTGTGGCCCTGATCGGCAGACGCGTCGGCGACGAGGCCGTGGTCGCCGGCCAGACGGTCGAGATCGTCGCCGTCGATTAAACGCCCGTCCATTAACGGTTGTCGCCGGGGCCGACGCGCCCCACCCTGCATGCATCCCGCGCCGCGTCCCCGGCGTTCTCCCGGCGCCCCTCGCGTCAGGCGCAGCCGCGCCGGAAAGGAAGCCCGCCGATGGCCCGCAAGCCCAACTACAGCTTCGAACGTCAGGAGCGCGAGCGCGCCGACGCGAAGAAGGCCGCCGAAAAAGCCGCCGCCAAGGCCGAGAAGCGCGCCGCGGCCCGGGGCGAAAAGCCCGGGGACGAGCCCCAGGACTGAAGCTGAGCGAATTCGCCGCCGGCGCGTTTCACGTCCCTGACCCCTCGGTCGTTGACGGGAGACGCGGGTGCGCGGCGAGCTGGAGACCTACAAGGCCAAGCGGAAATTCAGCGAGACGCCTGAGCCGAAGGGCAAGAAGGGCAAGGCCCGCAAGGCCGGGCTGAAGTATCTGATCCAGCGCCACGCGGCGACGCGTCTGCACTATGACTTCCGCATCGAGCTGGACGGGGTGCTCAAGTCCTGGGCCGTGACCAAGGCCCCGTCGCGAGACCCTTCGGTCAAGCGGCTGGCGGTCGAGGTCGAGGATCACCCGCTCGACTACGGGACCTTCGAGGGGACCATCCCGGCCGGCAACTACGGCGCCGGCACGGTGCAGATGTGGGACCGCGGCACCTGGGAGCCGCAGGAGGATGACCTCGACGCCGCCTTCAAGAAGGGCAGCGTGAAGATGATCGTCCATGGCGAGCGCCTGCAGGGGAAATGGGCCCTGATCCGGCTGCGCTCCGATCGCGGCAAGCCCTCCAAGCGCAACAACTGGCTGCTGATCAAGGAGAAGGACGAATACGCCGTGCCGGGCGAGGGCGACGCCAACATGGAGATCGACGCCTCGGTCGCCAGCGGCCGCAGCCTCGCCGAGATCGCGGAGGGCCGGAAGCGCTGGCTCTCTCCGGCGAAGACGAAGAAGGCGGCGCCGCCCACGCCCGAGGCTCGCCCAGCCGTGACCAGCCACGCGTCGAAGCCGCACGCCTTCGTGCCGATCCAGCTGTGCAAGATCGCCGACTATCCGCCGCAGGGGACCGGCTGGGCCCACGAGATCAAGTTCGACGGCTACCGGCTACAGGTTGCCTCGGGCGGCGGCCGCGCGACGATCCGCACCCGAAAGGGCCTCGACTGGTCGGCCAAATTCCCCGAGCTCGCCGCCGACGCCGCCCTCTGGCCCGACGCCGTGGTCGACGGCGAACTCTGCGCCCTGGCCGAGAACCACATGCCCGACTTCTCGGCCCTGCAGGCGGCCATCGCCGCCGGCAAGACGGGGGATCTCGTCTATTTCGCCTTCGACCTGCTGTTCGAAGGCCCGGAGGACCTGCGCGGGCTGCCGCTGTCGCACCGCAAGGCGCGGCTGCAGGCGTACATCGACCGCATTCCCAAATCCGCCGGCAAGCGCATCCGCTACGTCGACCATTTCGCCACCACCGGCCAGGCCATCCTCGAGAGCGCCTGCCGCATGGACCTGGAAGGCGTCATCTCCAAGAAACTCGATGCTCCGTACACGGAGGGCCGCTCCACGACCTGGCTGAAGTCCAAATGCCGCGGCGGCGACGAGGTGGTCATCGGCGGCTGGACCTCCGAGGGCGACCGGTTCCGCTCCCTGATCGTCGGAGTCCAGGACGAGGGCGGCCTGCGCCACCTCGGCCGCGTCGGCACCGGCTACAACCAGACCCTGCTCAAGACCCTGCTGCCGAAGCTCAAGGCGGCCGAGACGGACAGGAGCCCCTTCGTCGGCAAGAACGCGCCGAGGAAGTCGCGCGCCGGGGGCATGACCATCCACTGGACCGCGCCCGTGCTGGTCGCCGAGGTCGAACACGGCGGCTACACCGACACCGGCTCGCTGCGCCAGGCCGCCTTCAAGGGTCTGCGCGAGGACAAGCCGCCGTCCGAGGTGACCGAACGGCCGCACGCGCCCGCCGACCTTGCGAAGGAGCCGGGCAAACACTCGTCCTCCTCGCCGCTGGCCATGCCCGGCGAGCGCCCCGGCAAGTCGGCCAAGGGCAAGCTCGTCATCTCCGGCGTGACCATCTCCAACCCGGACAAGGTGCTGTGGCCCGCCGCAGACGGCCGCCCCGCCATCACCAAGGCCGAGCTGGTGCGCTACTACGAAATGGCGGCCGAACGGATCCTGCCCCACGTGGCCGACCGGCCCGTCTCGATCATCCGCGCGCCCGAGGGCATCGGCGGCGAACGCTTCTTCCAGCGCCACGCCATGCCCGGCTCCAACCCCCGCCTGAAGCTGATCGATGTGAAGGAGCGCAAGCCCTACGTCGGCGTCGTCGATGTCGGCGGCCTCGTCGCGATCGGCCAGTCGGGCGGGCTGGAGTTGCACCCGTGGGGCTGCAAGCCCGGCGACCCGGAAACGCCCGACCAGATCACCTTCGACCTCGACCCCGACGAAGGCCTCGACTTCGCCGACGTCATCGCCGCCGCGAAAACCATGCGGAAGGAGCTGGAAGGCCTCGGCCTCAACCCCTTCGTCAAGACCACCGGCGGCAAGGGCCTGCACGTGGTCGTCCCCATTCTCGCCGACGCCCGCAGCCGCATCGAATGGGACCAGTGCAAGGCCTTCGCCAAGGAGGTGTCCGAGATCGTCCGTCGCCGCGACCCCGACCATTTCACCACCACCATCGCCAAGAAGGCCCGGGGCGGGAAGATCTTCCTCGACTATCTGCGCAACGGCCGCATGGCCACGGCCGTCGCCCCCTGGTCCGCCCGCGCCCGCCCGGGCGCCGGCATCGCCTTCCCGCTGTCCTGGGGCCAGGTGAAATCCGGCCTCGACCCGAAGGCCTACACCCTCCACGACGCCGCCGCCCTGCTGAAGAAACCCGATCCGTGGAGGGACTTCAGGGATGGCGCGGTGAACCTCCGGCCGGTTCTGAAGAAGGTGCTCTGACCCGCTAGAAGGACCTTTTCCGGCCTGCCCCGCCGTCGAGAGTAGCGCCCGAACGCCGCCATCCCGCGAAGGGCGATGACGGCGATCAACCCCAGCGCCAAGCCGACGGCGATCAGGATCGGGTACAGCTCTGGCGGCGGGATGAGGTCGGGCGCCAACTGACCATGGTATTCGGCCCCAATGGGCGTGCCGGGTTCAACGAGACCAACAGCATGGCGCGCCTAGGTTACCGATTGGCTCAGGGCTGACCAATCCGGTCAAGACCGTTAGGCCGCCTTCTTCTTCGCCGCGGTCTTCTTGGCTGCCGGTTTCTTCGCGGCCGCCTTCTTCGCCGGCGCCGTCTTGCGCTCTCCGCCCGCCGATCCCTTCAGGCTGGCTCGCAGCGCCGCCATCAGATCGACCACGTTCGTGTCGTCGGGCTCCGGCGCCTCGACCAGCTTCTTGCCGCCCTTCTGCTTGGCCTTGATCATCTCCTTCAGGGCGTCGTCGTAGCGGTCCCTGAACTCGCTCGGATCGAACTCCGCCTCCTTCTGGGCGATGATCCGGGTGGCGATGTCGACCATGTCCTTGTCGGCCTTCACCGTCGGGATGTCGTCGAAGAAATCGGCTGCGTCGCGCACCTCCTCGTGCGG
Source organism: Brevundimonas sp. (assembly GCF_035626535.1). GTDB lineage: Bacteria > Pseudomonadota > Alphaproteobacteria > Caulobacterales > Caulobacteraceae > Brevundimonas. The sequence continues at coordinate 14,506 of NZ_DASPNO010000060.1, read as the reverse complement.
GCGCAGGGTGTAGGCGACCAGCCCCTTGCCCCGCACCTCCAGCGCGATCTGGCGCTCACGGTTACGCAGCACCAGACAGCCGATGGCGATCTTGCCCGCCGCCTTCATGGCGTCGCGGATGACGGCGAAGGCCTCGGCCCCGACGCCCTTCTCCGGCACCACATAGAAGGGCGAGTCCCAGTACAGCCGGTCGATGTCGTCCTCGTCGACGAACTGGTCGATGTCGATCGTCCGCGTGCTCTCCAGCTTGACCTTGTCAAAATCCTCGTCGTCGAACAGCACATATTCGTCCTTCGACACCTCATAGCCCTTGACCAGATCCGAGCGCTCGACCGGCCCGGCGTCAGGGTCGGTCGGCACCATGCGGATGCGGTTGTTGGTCTCGGGATTGATCAGGTGGAAGCTGACGTGGCTCGCCGCAGAGGTCGCTGTGTAGAGCGCCACCGGGCACGTCACCAGGCTAAGCTTCAGATGCCCCTGCCAGGTCGGTCTCGCGGCCATGATCGCCTCCTCGTCTCAGGTTCGGGAGTCGAACGCGGCGGGCGGTGGATTCGTTCAGGCGGTCCGTTCGGACAGGGTTGCGGCCAGCGCCTCGGAAAGGCCGTCGATGCCGTAGGGCTTGAGCAGAAGGCGGAAGGCCTCGCCCGTCGCCGCCGACGCCGCCTCGCTGAAGCCGGTGGTCAGCAACACCGGCACGGCCGGCATGCGCCGCCGCACCTCCTGTGCGAGGCCGAGGCCGTCCATCTCACCCGGCATGACCATGTCCGAGAACACCAGATCGAACCGGGGATCCTTTTCGAGCAGCGCCAGCGCCTCCGCCGCATTGGCGACCCGCACGTGGCGATAGCCGAGGTCGCCCAGCATATGGCCGACCCCGGCCGCCACGGCGTCGTCATCTTCGACCAGCAACAGACGCCCGGTCGCCTTGCGCTTCGCCCGGGGCTCCTCGGCGGCGGCCGGCGTGACGAGCCCGGCGCCGGCCGGGGTCCTCGAGCTGCGCGGCAGGCACAGGGTGAAGGTCGTGCCCACGCCCTCGCGCGATTCCACGCTGATGTCGCCGCCCGACGAGCGCACGAAGCCATAGACCTGCGACAGGCCGAGGCCGGTGCCGCGGCCGACTTCCTTGGTGGTGAAGAAGGGCTCGAACACGCGTGACGCCACCACGGCCGACATGCCCGCGCCGGTGTCGGCGATCTTCAGGCACACACGGTCCGGCGTCTCGTCGTCGCCTGGAATATTGCAGCCCGACACAGTCAGCGTGCCGCCTTGGGGCATGGCGTCCCGGGCATTCACCGCGAGGTTGAGCAGGGCCAGCTCCAGTTCGCCGCGGTCGGCTTCGACCGGCCACAGGTCGGCCGAGAGGTCCATCACCACCTCGATATCCTCGCGCAGCGACCGCTCCAGCAGGAAGCGCAGCCCCTCGATGTGGCCGCGCAGGTCCAGCACTTCGGCCTTCAACGGCGAGCGCCGCGCGAAGGCCAGCAGCTGGCGGGTCAGCGCCGCGCCGCGCTCCACGGCCTGGCGGATTCCAGCGCTCAGTGTCTTCCGTCGTTTGGGATCGTCCGTCCGGTCGAGCAGCTCGATGCCGCTCGACGCCACCATCAGCAGATTGTTGAAGTCATGGGCGATGCCGCCGGTCAGCCGTCCGATCGCCTCCATCTTCTGGCTCTGGCGCAGGGCCTCCTCGGCCTTTTCCCGCTCGACCATCTGCTGTTGCAGCAGGGCGTTGGCGCGCACCAGTTCGGCGGCCCGGTCGGCGAGTTGCCGGTTAGCCCGCCTCAGGGCGCCCTGGGCCACGGCCAGGACGACGACCACCAACGCCGCCAGCCCGAGAACCAGCAACAGGCCGGCGTAACGGCTGAAGCGCTGCGCCCGCGGGGTTTCCAGCAGCTTCAGTTGAACGGCTCCCAGCCTTTGCCCCGCCTCCTCGACCGGCCGGGCGACCAGCAGGTGACCGTCGTCGAACATCGTCGCGCGCTCGCCGGACGCCGCCGTGTGGAAAACCGTCTCCCCGTCGCGGACGAAACTGGCCACCATCCGGCCGTTCTCGTCATAGACCGCGGCGGTCAGCACACTGGGGTTGATCTGCACGGCGTTGACGTAGTCCTGCGCCGCCTCGGCGTCGTCGAAGGCCAGGGCCCCGCTGACGGCCGAGGCCAGCAGGTCGGCCTGGGCGCCTGCCTCGCGCGCGGTCTGCAGCCTCAGGGATTGTTCGTTCAGCACCGCGATGGCCACCCCCGCGATCAACAGCACCAGCAGCGAGGCCAAGGCCACGATGGGGAAGGGGCTGTAGCGGAGGCGGGCGACCCAGGGCATGCCTCAGCCTCCCCGCACGCTGAGGGCGAGGTTGAGCAGGCGCGAGCTGATCGACAGCCGGCTCCTCGACGCCGCCTGCAGATCGATGTGGAACCGCACCCGGTCGTCGTCGATGACGAAATGGATCATGCCCCGGTCGGACGACACGTTTCCGTCGGTGACCCGCAGGACCGGCCGCTGGCCGTCCCGGACCATGCCTCCGCCGCCCCGTCCGACGTAGAGGATGTGGCAGCCCGCCGCCGCCTCGGCCGTGTCGGGCCGCCGCACCGCGAGCGCCCGCCCGTGCGCCGTCTGGCCCCGGACGGCGCGGTCGAGCGCGCCGTTGAACGGATCGCGGCCGACCACGCAGATCACCACCGGCGACTGGCTTGTGGCGAAGGACTGCGCCGGCCATTCGACGAAGGCCGCGAACCGCACCAGGTAGTTGGCCTTGACCGAATATTCGAGACTCGTCTGCGCGGGCCGGGGCGCGGCGGCGACGTGAAGCGGCAAGCTCCAGAGCAGGGCGAGCAGCACCAGGATGGAGGCCCGCCCCTGGATCATCTCAGAAGCTCACCTGCAGGGCGCCGAAGACGGTGCGGCCGAAGGCCCGGCCCCGGATGGGATCGCCGGTCTCGACCCGCCGATCCTCGATAAGGTTCTGGCCGGTCAGCGACAGCTCCAGCCGGTCCGTCAGCTGCCAGCCAAGCCTCACATCGGCCTCAACATAGTCGTCGACGACGGCCAGGTCGCCGACCGCCCGCAGCCGCACGTCCAATTCTACCGCGTCCGTCAGGTCGTGCTGCGACCGCACCAGCACCTGATAGTCCGGGTCGTCGCCGATCGAGATCAGGCCGCTGATGTCCTCCGGGGTCGGGGTGGGGTCGTAGTCCTTGGTCAGGGTGCTGACGCCGGCGCTCAGTCGCCACGTCGGCGACACGTCGTAGCTACCCCAGGCCTCGACCCCCCAGGTCTTCGCCTCGCCGTGGTTGGTCAGGGTCAGCGGCAGGAAAGTCGCCGGGTTGACCGAGACCGTCCTCAGGCCGTCGTAGACGTTGTAGAAGGCGTTGATCGAGAACGACATCCGGGGCCGGGGATTGGCCCGGTAGCCCAACTCCCAGGCCGTCGCAGTCTCCGACTGGAAATCCCCCCCGACGAGAAATCCCGGGAAGGTCAGGTCGCGCTCGATCCGGTTTGGGGTCCGGCTGGCGCGGCTCACCGCGGCCCAGAGCAGATCGCCGCCTGGCCGCCGCCACGCCAGCCGGACATTCGGCAGGAATTCCTGGCCCGAGAAGCTGTTGTCCTCGAACTTCGCCCCCACCGTCAGGGTCAGGCCATGGTCCAGCGCGATCTGGTCCTGCACGAAGAGGTTGGTCAGCGTCAGCGTACGCTCGGCTGGATCGAGAAAGGCGATGCTGGACGTGGCGAAGAACCGGGACTCCACCACCCGGTGACCGGCGCCCAGGACGACCTGGTGGGGGCCGAACGCGAAGGCATGCTGCACCGACAGATCCCAGGTGTCCGCCTCCTCGACCGAGTCCGGCTCCGTTCGTTCGTACCGGTCGTAATAGGCCTGGACCTGAAATTCGCCGCCGGCCAGCGGCCGGTTCCAGCGGCCGAGCACACTGGCTCCCCTCACGCTGGTCTCGACGCCCAGCAGGTTTTCGTTGACCGCCACCTCGTTGTCGAAGGCGTCGCCCTGTAGGGTCAGCCGGTCCTCGCCGATCGACCAGTCCGCCCGCACGCCCGCCCGCACGCCCCGGGCGTCGTCATTGGCTTCCGCGCCGGTCACGGACTGGCTCTCGTTCCTTCGGTGGCCGGTCAGCCACGCCCGCCACGAGCCCGCCCCGCCGAAGTCGCCGCCATGGCGCAGGGCCAGGGCGTCGTCGTCGTCGCCGGCTCCCACGCTGAGCAGCGTCCCGCGGCTGTCGTGCGCCGACCGGGTGATGATATTGATCACCCCGTTCATGGCGTTGGAGCCGTACAGCGCGCCGCCCGGACCGCTGATCACCTCGATCCGCTCGATGTCCTGCAGCATCACGTCGTGGGCGTCCCAGAGCACCCCCGAGTTCAGGGTCGAATAGATGCTGCGGCCGTCGATCAGCACCAGCAGCTTGTTCGAGGTCTCGTAGCCGTTGAAGCCGCGCGCGCTGATCGCGTAGTCGACCGCGTTGACCCGCTGAACACTGAGGTTGGGCGCCAGCCGCAGCACCTCGGGCAGGCTGGTCGCGCCCGAACGGCGGATGTCGTCGGCGCTGATCACGAAGATCGCCGCCGCCGCGTCGGCCAGCGCCTCGGGTCGCCGCGACACCGAGGTGACCTCGACCATGGCCAGCTCTTCCAGCGACAGCCGCGCCAGATCCTGGTCGTCCGGACCCAACCCCATCGTCTGCCGCGCGATCGCCGCCGTATCCGGTGACGCGGCCGCCGGCGTCTCCTCCGCCTGGGCCACTGCAGGCAGGACCAGAAGTACCGCCGCGGCGGCTCCCCGCCGGAACTGTCGCATCGACACATCCCCCGTCGCTCTCCCGCGAAGGGCTGCAACGCTTCTGGGCTCAATCAGTTGCCGAAGCGTAAGCCGTTTCCGTACGTCACAAAACCCGCCGACCCGGCGCTTCGCCTATGCGGCCACGAAACTTCGCGACAGCTTGCGGGCCAGTTCCGCCTGGACGAACGGCTTGTGCACGATCTCGTGGTCTCCGATCCCCATCAGCGCCTCGGCGTCTGCATAGCCCGTCGCGAACAGGATCGGCACCCGGGGACGCCGCGCCCGCAGCTCCCGGGCCAGGTCGGCGCCGTTCATGCCCGGCATGGCGAAATCCAGGACCACCGCGTCGATGCCGTCGAGACGCTCGATCAGGTCGAGCGCCGCCCCGCCGCTGCCCGCCTCGACGACATTGTAGCCCAGATCGGTCAGCAGGCCGGCTGTGACTTCGCGCACCGCGTCGTCGTCGTCGACCACCAGCACCAGAAGGTGATCCGCGTGGGCGGAGGGCGCCGCTCCGGCGTCGGCGCTCCGGCTCGCCGGCGCGACGTTGGCCTTCGGCAGGAACAGCTTGATGGTCGTGCCACGCCCGATCTCGGTCTCGATGCCGACGCCGCCCCCGGACTGTTTGGCGAGTCCGAACACCTGGCTCAGGCCGAGACCGGACCCCTTGCCGACCTCCTTGGTGGTGAAGAAGGGCTCGAAGGCGCGGGCCCGGACCTCGTCGCTCATGCCCGAGCCGGTGTCGCTGACCGCGACCATGACATACTCCCCGGGGGGCGGAGCCTCGGGCTCCTCCGGTTCGCCGAGCACCACGTTGGCGGTGCTGATCGACAGCGTTCCGCCCACCTCCATGGCGTCGCGGGCATTGATCGCGAGATTGAGGATGACCAGCTCGATCTGAGTCGGATCGATCATCGCCGGCCACAGCTCCTCCGCCAGCTGCGGCGCCGCGATTTCCACACTGCCGCCGATCGTGCTCTGCAGCAGGTCCCGCATGCTCAGCACGGTGTCGTTGAGATCGACCGGCCGCGGCTCCAGCTTCTGCTGGCGCGAGAAGGCCAGCATCTGCGCGGTCAACCGGGCGCCCCGCTGCGACGCCTCGCTCATCATCGCCAGACGCCGCTTCAGCACCGGATCGTCGGCGTGCTTCCGCATCTGTTCGACATTGCCGAGGATCACGGTCAGCAGATTGTTGAAGTCGTGGGCCACCCCCGAGGTCAGCTGCCCGACCGCTTCCAGACGCTGCGCCTGGCGCAGGGCCGACTCCACCTTCTCCCGCTCGAAGATCTGCGAGGCGAGCTGCCGGTTGGCGGCTTCCAGTTCGGCGGTGCGCTCGGCCACCCGCCGTTCCAGCGTCGCCTCGGCGCGCCGGATCTCCTCGATTCGCTCGCGGGCCTCATATTGCCGCCGGCGCCCCCGCAGCGCCGTCCGCACCGCGCTGACCAGCGTCGTCGGGTGGAACGGCCGCTCCAGGAAGCTGACGTTGCCCAGCGTCACCGACAGGCGCTGCGCCGCCGGATTGCGCTCGACGCTGCCGCCGCGCTGGGTCAGCACCACGAACGGAAAGTCCGACCACGACGGCTGCGCCTCGATCCACGCCGCCAGTCCGGTCAGGTCGCTGTCGCGCAGGGCCTCCTCGACCACCACGGCCAGGCCGGCGCCCTGGTCCAGCCGGCCGCGCAGGGCTTCCAGCGTGTCGCAGACCAGCGCCGGCACCCCCGCCTCCTTCAGAATGGCGGCGGCGATGCCGGCGTCGCGGCCCGTCGGCGCCAGCACCAGCGCGCGCTCCGAAAGATCCCCCCCGTGGCTCATGCCGAGGCGTCGCCCATCAGGCCCGAGCCCTGCCCGACGAAGTTCGGCACGCCGCGCAGCACGCCCTGGAAGCCCTGAAGCGGCTCGCCCATGGTCAGGCCGCTGGAGTCGATCTCGAACTCGCGGATGGTCTTCTCATGCCCGCCGGCGCGCTTCTTGATCACCGACACGGCCCGCCGCACATGCCCGACCGCCTCGAAATAGCGCAGCAGGATCACCGTGTCGGCCAGATAGGTCACGTCCACCGGCGCCTTCATGTCGCCGACCAGCCCGTGCTGGGCCACGGTCAGGAAGGTCGAGGCCCCCTGCCGGTTCAGATACTGCAGCAGCTCGTGGATGTGCAGTACCAGGAACTGCTCCTGCGGCATCGCCGCCTGGTAGCCGTTCAGGCTGTCGATGACGACGGTTCTGATCTGCTTCTCGGCCACGCAGGCCCGCACCCGGGAGGCGAACTCGCCCGGCGACAGCTCGGCCGCGTCGACCTGTTCGATGATCAGCGATCCCTCGCTGCGCATCGACTCCAGATCGATGCCCAGGCCGCGCATGCGGGCGAACAGCAGCCCCAGCTCCTCGTCGAAGATGAACAGCGCCGCCTTCTCGCCCCGCTTCACCGCCGCCACCGCGAAATTCAGCGCGAACAGCGACTTGCCCGTGCCCGCCGGCCCCAGGATCAGGGCGCTGGAGCCCCGCTCCACGCCGCCGCCCAGCAGGGCGTCCAGCCCCGCCACCCCGCTCGACACCGGGCTGCGCTCGAAGGCCGTGCGGTGTTCCGAGGCCACGATGCGCGGATAGACCTCCAGCCCGCCGGTCTTGATGGTGAAGTCGTGATAGCCGCCGCGGAAGCGCCGCCCGCGGTATTTGATCACCCGCACCCGCCGCCGCTCGGCTCCGTATTCCGGCGCCAGCTCCTGCAGCTGGATCACCCCGTGCGCCACGCTGTGCACCGTCTTGTCGTTGATGTCGGTGGTCAGGTCGTCGAGCAGCAGGACCGTCGCCCCGCGCTTGGCGAAATAGTGTTTCAGCGCCAGCACCTGGCGCCGGTACCTCAGCGAGCCCTGGGCCAGCAGCCGGATCTCCGACAGGCTGTCGATCACCACCCGCTGCGGCCCGGTCCTGCCGACCGCCTCGAAGATCATCCGCGTGGTCTCGCCCAGCTCGAGGTCGGAGGAATACAGCAGGCTCTGCTGCTGCTGCTCGTCCAGCAGGCTCTCCGGCGGGACCAGCTCGAACAGCTCGACGCCCTCCAGCGACCAGTCGTGCGACCGCGCCGTGCCGCGCAGCTCCTCCTCGGTCTCCGACAGGGTGATGTACAGGCACCGCTCGCCCTTCGCGGCCCCCTCGATCAGGAAGCTCATGGCCGCCGTCGTCTTGCCGGTGCCCGGACTGCCCTCCAGCAGATAGATGCGGTCCCGCTCCAGCCCGCCGGCGAGGATGTCGTCCAGCCCGGAAATCCCGAACCGCGCGTCGTTCCCGCCCTTGATTCCGCCGTCCTTCATGCGTCCTCTCATCGCCTAGCTGGGCCGTAACGCACGGCTATCGAGAAGGTTACACGGCCCCATTCCGTCCCGTTTCCGGCCGGCGCCGGTCAGGCGGCGGCGGGGGGAGGGAGCTTCCCGGCCCCGGCTTCACCCCGGGTGAAGCCGGAAAAATTCGGTGTGGCAGAGTCGGCAGAGTCGGCAGGGTCGACACGAAATTCGGTGTGGCAGAGTCGGCAGAGTCTGCATCGGGGCCCTGGGTGGCCCTGGGGTCTTTTGGGGGGCCGGGCGCGCCTCCGGCGGCGTACGGCGGTTCGATTGTCAAAGACCGGCTGGCGAAGGACAGCAGTATACGCCCGCCCCGCAATGCGGACGGAAGACCGCCTCGAGAAAACGCCAAGGGGCTGAAAAGGCCGAAGGTATTCTCCGCTATCGGACTATAATTCCGCGGATCGCCGGCACGGCGTCAGGCTCCCGGCCGGAGGGGGAGGGCCCCGGAGACACGCCCCCCGACAATTGCGCCGCCCCGCCGCATCGAACCGGCCGGGCCCGCGTTAGGCCCCGGAACAGGAGCCTCCATGGCCAGTAAAGACACCGCCCCGAAGCTCCGCTTCCTCATGCTCGCCGCCGGCGGGGTCACCGCCCTGGGGCTGCTCCTGTCGGGGGTCGTCTTCGCCGACGGCCTGCGCCGCGACTTCTCCGACGCCGACCGGGCGGAGTCCGAGGCCGCCGTGGCCCGGATGGACGCCGCCCAGGCCCGCGCCGACGAAGCTCGCGCCAGGTCCCAGAAGCACGTCTACAAGGGCTATTGAGCCCCGGCGGGCTCCTGCAGCACCCCCAGCACCTCGCCGAACAGGTCCTGCGCCTCCCGGTCGCCCAGCGCCTCGAAGTCCACCCCGGCCGTCATCCGCTCCAGCCGCCGCACCACCTCGCCGCAGTCCGCCCGCGCTCCCGGCCCCTCGTCCAGCACCCATTCGGCGATGGCGGCGATGCTGGCCAGCGCCTCCTGGTCGGTCATCTGGCTGTCCTCCAGCCCCGCCACGGCCGCGATCTCCCCGATCTCGCGCAGGGCGCGGCGGCAGGTGTGGGGATCGCGGGAGGTGGGCATGGCGGGCCAACGTGCGGGGAGGGGCGGGGGTTCATATCCTCCCACGGAGTGAGGAGGGGGACCGCGAAGCGGTGGAAGGGCAAGACGGCCGCACAGCTTCGTGCCACCCTCCGGGCATGCCCTCCACCGTCGCCCGCATTCTCAAGGTCAACCACGGCGGCGAGCACGGCGCCTCCCGCATCTACGCCGCCCAGATCGCCGCCGCCCGCTGGCGCTGCCCCGAGCTCGTGCCCGAGCTCGCCGAGCTGCTGGCGCACGAGCGCCGCCACGAACAGATGTTCCTCGCCCTGGTGCCGTCCCGCGCCGCCCGCCCGTGCCGGCTGATGCCGCTGTGGGCCCTCGGCGGCTTCGCCCTCGGCCTGATGACCGGGTTGGCGGGCCGCACCGGCGTCTTCATCTGCACCGAGGCCGTCGAGCGCACCGTCCACCGCCACCTCGACCACCAGCTGGCCTGGCTCGCCGCCGACCCCGCCCGCGCCGACCCCGAGCTCGCGGAGGCCATCGCCGCCATCCAGACCGAGGAGGAAGGCCACCTCGCCTGGGCCGCCGAACGCCGGCCGCCGCAGACGGGGGCCGCCCGCGCCCTCTACGGCGCCGTCGCGGCCACGGTCGAGGCGCTGATCTGGCTGTCGACGCAGGGGGAGAGCGGGAGGTTGGGGCGGGAGATGACCGTGTCGCGGAGGCGGGTTGCCTAACCCTGCGGGGCTGCCGGTCCCGCGAACACATCTGACCCCGAGGTCTCCAGCGCCCCCAGCACCTCGCTGAACAGGTCCAGCGCCTCCCGGTCGCCCAGCGCGTCGAAATCCACGCCAGCCGTCATCCGCTCCAGCTGCCGGATCACATCGCCGCAGTCGGGCCGCGCCTCGGGCGCCTCCTCGATCACCCATTCAGCGATGGCGGCGATGCTCTGCAGCGCTTCCTGATCGGTCATCTGGCTGTCGGGCAGCACTGCCACGGCCGCGATCTCTCCGATCTCGCGCAGGGCCCGGCGGCAGGTGTGGGGATCGCGTGAGGTCATGTTCGCCAAACGCCGTGCGACTGCGCCGGTTCACCCCTCGCGCCGCACCTCCTCCGGCGCCTTGTCCTCGCGCAGTCCCTTATAGCTGGCCTGCCGCACCCGCCCACTCGCGGTCCACTCCGCGATATCCGCCTGCGCCACCAGCCGGGGCTCGGCATAGTGCAGCCGGTCCCCGCCCGAGGCGGTCGGCTGCGTCTTGCCGGCGAACGGCGAGCGTCCCCGCTCCAGCGCCTTCAGACGCGGGGTCAGCTGCCGCACCTCGCGCTCGCCGAAGCCGTTCTTGACCGACCCGGCATAGATCAGCTCCCCGTCCTCATAGACGCCAGTCAGCAGTCCTTTGAAATGGCCGGTGCGCGACGCCTTCCAGCCGCCCACCACCAGTTCCTGCCCGGGTCGGCATTTCGACTTCAGCCAGACCTGCGTCCGCCCGGCGCGATAGTTCTCGTCCAGCCGCTTTGAGACGATCCCCTCCAGCCGCATCTCGCACGCGGCCCGGTGCAGCTGCCGCGCCGGCGCCTCCGGGAAATGCTCGACGTAGCGGATCGTGTCCTCGATGGCCGGTCCGCCCTCGTCCAGCACGCGCCGCAGCGACGACTTGCGCGTTTCCAGTGCATAGGGCCGCAAGTCGTTCTCGCCCCGGAACAGGATGTCGAAGGCGAAGAACACCAGTTCGTCCGTCCGATCCGCCGCCATCGCCGACTGCAGGGCGCTGAAGCTGGGGTTGCCCTCGTCATCCAACCCACACAGCTCCCCGTCCAGGATGCAGTCCGGCAGTTCCCCCGCGAACACCGACAAAACCCCCAGCTTGCGGGTCCAGTCGAAGCCGTTGCGGGTGAACCACGTCGCCCGCCCGCCCCGCACGTTCAGCTGCATCCGCCAGCCGTCGAACTTGATTTCGTGAATCCACCCCGGCCCCTCCGGCGGCTTGCCGACGAGGGTTGGGTGGGCGATCGGCAGGAACTCGGCCGGCATGAGCGGCGTCCGTTCCAGATCCTGCTTTCTGCGGGCCATGGCGGCGAGTCGAACGGGAGGCGGGGGGATTGGCTCCCGCCCTCCCTCTCCGACGGGTCTGCGTGCCCCACGCGCCCGACCCCGGCTCCCGACCGGGCGCCGGTCAGGGACTGACCGTGCCGGCCTGCCGCGCGAGCGGTTAGGTCCGCCTCCGACCCGTTGCGGACACTAGCCGTCCTCGCCGAACACTGAAGGTTCGATGTCCATGGTCGCTCCGTTCAGTCGCTGCTTCGCGCACGATGAGTGGGAATAGACTTGTTGGATCGGGTCGTCGTTGGATCGCGGACCATCGTGCCAACGCCATAGGCCCTCAAGCGTCACGAGGATCGCCCCGTCGTCCGAACGTTCAATCCCCCGGTCGCAGAACCAACACGAATATTCGGCCATCACCGTAGCTTAGCGTTGGAGATGGCGGCTCCCACCCATAGGTACGTTCGGGTCGTCCGCTCACGGGCGGGACGGCAAAGGCCGCTCTAGGGCGCCTCCTGAATGACCGCTCCCGACCCGTTGCAGACATGCGGATGCGATGCGAGCATCGCGGCATGACACCTGACTTTACCTACGGTTTCGCGATAGGCGTCGCCTTGGTTGTCTAGTGAACATCGTCCACTACCTCGTCCGAAACTGGAAAAAGCTGTAGGCAATGTCCAAGAGGCGTCGGCTTTCCGCGCCCCCGGAGGAATTGCCGGTACTCGGGACTGCTCCCGACCCGTTGCGGACATCGTGGATGCGCGCACCGTGGGATGAGGCGAAGGCTCGCAATGGCCGTTGCCGGATGGGTCACTTCAAATGGTGCAGCGAGGCGAAAGCGTGATCCTGCGGGGGAGACTTCAGGCTGCAGCCAGGTTGGTGAGACGCGCGCTGCGCGCCCCACCAAGAATATCTCAACCGGGCTCGCCGTCGCAGTCAGGATCGAGTTGCGGCTGCGAGACCCAGCAGTCCGACGGATCCCGCGGATTGCAGACGATGTCGATCACATAACAGGGCTCGGGGTCCTGTGCGAGTACAGGAGATGCCGAGGCCAACAGGGCTCCGGCGGCCAAAGGGGCGAGCAAAACGTTGGTAACCAGAGCGCCAACGCTCAGTTTAGCGACTACCATTTCTTCCTCCATTGCCGGCAAGTCCGGCAACGAATGAGCCCACAATACAACCTTCACCGCAAGCGGAATGATACCTTAACGTGCATTCATTCTCTTGCTGGAATGCGGTCTTCCTCGTACAGGCGTTCGGTGATGACGCCGCCTCGGTCTTGCGAGTATTTCCGGCCAACGCGTCCTTCTGCGTCACGATAGACATTGAACTGCGCCCAACGTGGCCGGTCCTCGCTTCCCGGAGGGGCGTATATTGGTGAAAGGTCTATTCCACTGTTGAAGAAGGCGACTGCGTCTGTGTCGATGCCGCAGCCCGGGGGGCTTTCCCGAAGGCTCTGGCATTGGCTCAGCCCCGCATCCCGACCTCCGTACCAGCACTGAAGGACCACATAAGCGACCATCGGCCTGCAGTCGGGGCCTTCCGCCAACGCAGCGGGTTTTGTCGCGCAGGCGGTCAGCGTCGCGATGACTCCCGCCGCGACAATGTGAAGGATCTTCATCACAATCTCCGTTGCATATCGCGTTCAGCGAGTTGTAGCGCCGCAACATCCGGCTGTATCCAGAAAACTTTGCAGCTCGAAGGCGGAGCGAACGTTACCGGAAATAGCCTAAGCTCAAATGATCGCCTCTTGGATTGAGCTCAACGTCCGATTCCCACCCTTAGGTGACGGTCGGCTCCCGACCCGTTGCGGACTTTAGGTTTGGCTGTCGATCACTTCGAGGACCTTGCCGAACCCCACCACCTTTGGACCCTCTTGGATGATCCACTCACTGCCAGCATGGATTTCAGCGGCAAGGCGCGGCCATGACCAGAACGAGATAGGCGTCTCAATCGACTGTCCCGGCAGTAGTTCGACACCCTCTGGCAGATCGATGAAGCCGATGGTCATCTCGCGGTTTTCAGGCCCAAAAAAGTTGTGGTTTGGCCGATAGCTTCCCCGGACCGGACCGGTTCGTCCGCCGTCGCCGGTCGCCAACAAAGTCACGGACGCGACGACTTTTATAAACTCGCCTTGCTCAAACCGATCCTGAAAAACGTAGGGGGTCATGATGCCAAGATAGCAGTCCGGCGACGATCTGGGCAGACCGCACATAAGTCCGCTCACCACCCCTCGCGGACCATCGGACGGTCTGCTCCACGGCCAGGAGCGTCAGCTCCGGCCGCTGGCCGAAAAGCGGCCGATCCAAAGGTTCGCAGTGGAGTGCGAAGCGGAACTTCAAAAAAAGGGCGGGCCCGTCGCCGGACCCGCCCTCTTCTGTTTCAGCTCAGCGAACTGAACTTCCGGATCAGAAGTCCATGTCGCCCATGCCGCCCATGCCGCCGCCCATGCCGCCGCCGGCGCCGCCGGCCGAGGGCTTCTTCGGCGCGTCGGCCACCGCGGCTTCGGTGGTGATCATGATGCCGGCCACGGAGGCCGCGTCCTGAAGGGCGGTGCGGACCACCTTGGCGGGGTCGATCACGCCCATGGCGACCAGGTCGCCGTACTCTTCGGTCTGGGCGTTGAAGCCGTAGGTGGCCGAGGAGTTCTCCAGCACCTTGCCGACCACGATCGAGCCTTCGACGCCGGCGTTCTCGACGATCTGCCGGATCGGGGCCTGGATGGCGCGGCGGATAATGGCGATGCCGGCGGTCTGGTCGGCGTTGTCGCCGGTCAGGCCTTCAAGCGCCCTGGTCGCCTTGAGCAGGGCGATGCCGCCGCCCGGGACGATGCCTTCCTCGACCGCCGCGCGGGTGGCGTTGAGGGCGTCGTCGACGCGGTCCTTCTTCTCCTTGACCTCGACCTCGGTCGAGCCGCCGACGCGGATGACCGCGACGCCGCCGGCCAGCTTGGCCAGACGCTCCTGCAGCTTCTCCTTGTCGTAGTCCGAGGTGGTGTCCTCGATCTGCTTCTTGATCTGGGAGATGCGGGCCTCGATGGCCGACTTCTCACCCACGCCGTCGACAATGGTGGTGTCGTCCTTGGTGATGGTGACCTTCTTGGCCTTGCCGAGCATGTCGATCGTGACGTTCTCGAGCTTGATGCCGAGGTCTTCCGAGATCACCTGGCCGCCGGTCAGGACGGCGATGTCCTCCAGCATGGCCTTGCGGCGGTCGCCGAAGCCCGGAGCCTTGACGGCCGCGACCTTCAGACCACCACGCAGGCGGTTGACGACGAGGGTGGCGAGGGCTTCGCCTTCGACGTCTTCGGCGACGATGACCAGCGGCTT
>NZ_DASPNO010000059.1:0-54894 GCF_035626535.1 Brevundimonas sp. | reverse complement strand
GTGTCTTCCTTGGTGATGGTGACCTTCTTGGCCTTGCCCAGCATATCCAGGGTGACGGTCTCGAGCTTGATGCCGAGGTCCTCGCTGATGACCTGGCCGCCCGTGAGGATGGCGATGTCTTCCAGCATGGCCTTGCGGCGGTCGCCGAAGCCCGGAGCCTTGACGGCGGCCACACGGAGCCCGCCGCGCAGCTTGTTGACCACCAGGGTGGCCAAGGCCTCGCCCTCGATGTCCTCGGCGATGATCAGCAGCGGACGGCCCGACTGGACCACGGCTTCCAGGATCGGCAGCATGGCCTGCAGCGACGAGAGCTTCTTCTCGAACAGCAGGATCAGCGGCTCCTCGAGCTGGGCCTCCATCTTGTCGGCGTTGGTGATGAAGTAGGGCGACAGGTAGCCGCGGTCGAACTGCATGCCCTCGACGACGTCGAGTTCGGTGTCGGCGGTCTTGGCCTCCTCGACGGTGATGACGCCCTCGTTGCCGACCTTCTCCATCGCTTTCGCGATCATCTCGCCGACTTCCAGGTCGCCGTTGGCCGAGATGGTGCCGACCTGGGCGATCTCGGAGTTGGCGCTGACCTTCTTGGACGACGACTTGATGTCGGCGATGACGGCGGCGACGGCCTTGTCGATGCCGCGCTTCAGATCCATCGGGTTCATGCCGGCGGCGACGGACTTGAGGCCTTCCTGCACGATCGACTGGGCCAGGACGGTGGCGGTGGTGGTGCCGTCGCCGGCCTTGTCATTGGTCTTGGAGGCGACTTCGCGGATCAGCTGAGCGCCCATGTTCTCGAAGGCGTCTTCCAGCTCGATCTCCTTGGCCACCGAGACGCCGTCCTTGGTCGAGCGCGGGGCGCCGAAGGACTTCTGGATGATGACGTTGCGGCCTTTCGGGCCGAGGGTGACCTTGACCGCATTGGCCAGGACGTTGACACCCCGCAGCATCTTCTCGCGGGCTTCGGTGGAGAACTGAACTTGTTTCGCGGCCATGTGAGGCTGCTCCTGAATTCTGGGTTGTGAGGGAAAGGGTCGTCGAAGCGCCGGTGCTTACGAGAGCACGCCCAGCACGTCCGATTCCTTCATGATGATCAGGTCTTCGCCTTCCAGCTTGACCTCGGTGCCCGACCACTTGCCGAACAGGATACGGTCGCCCGCCTTCAGCTCGAGGGCGTTCACCTTGCCGCTGTCGTCGCGCAGGCCCGGTCCGACGGCGATGACCTCGCCTTCCTGGGGCTTTTCCTTGGCGGTGTCGGGGATGATGATCCCGCCCTTGGTCTTCGATTCCTCTTCCACGCGCTTCACGAGCACGCGGTCGCCGAGCGGACGAAACGCCATCTGTAGTGTCTCCCAAAACAGTTTCGATTGAGCCATCGGGTCGGCTTTGGCAGCCACTGCCCCCGAGTGCTAACGCGAGGGGCAGGTAGGACCCGGCTCCGGCAGCGTCAAGGACCCGGCCGCCGAATTTTCGCCGCCTCCGCGCCCCGGATGAACGCCGGATGAACCGCCGCTCGCCGGCCTGTTCAGGCGGACAGGCGCATACAGGCGGTCATCGCGCGCAGACCGTGAAAGGACCGACCATGAAGACGCTTTCGAAATTCGCCAGCGCCGCGCCCGCCGCGGTCGGCGCCATGGCGCTCACCCTGGCCGCCGCGACGCCCGCCGACGCCCAGAGCCGCTACCGCGACCGTGACCGCGGCGACGACGACGATCGCACCGAGGACGTGCTGATCGGGGCCGCCGTCGGCGCACTGGCCGGCGCCCTGATCGGCAATGGCGACGGCGCCTATATCGCCGGCGGAGCCCTCGCCGGAGCCGCCATCGGCGCCACGGCGGACGACGACGACGACTGCAACTACTACCGCGGCGGCCGCTGCTACCGGAACCGCGGCCACTGGGAGCGCGAGCATGGCATCAACAGCCGCGATTACCGCTCCGACTACCGCTACGAGCGACGCGACCGGCGTGACGAGCGGCGCTACGACCGCGACTACCGCTACGATCGCCGCTGGTAGGACAGCTCCCTTTCGCCCGGCCGCGTGAGTATGGCCGGGTGTGGGCGAGGAAGGCGGGCTCCGGAGACGGCGCCCGCCTTTTTCATGGGCGATCACGGGCGATGCCGACTTCGTGCGTCGCGGAACGAAGGTCCCCCTCAGCGATTTCCCGGGTGATCCGTGTTCGTGGAGAGGAGTGATCCGTTCGCCCCTCCACGGGACCCCGACGCCGCGACGGATGCGGCGGCGGGCGCGGAAACTCCCCGAAATCCTGCAGGAGTCCCATCGTGTCGATCAGCAGAAATCTACAGGCGGCCCTCGCGGCGGCGGCTCTGGCCGGCGCGGCCGCGGCCCCGGTTGTGGCCCAGGACGCCCCCACGCCCGCTCCCGCCGCCCCGGCAACCCGGACCGAGGCGCCCGTCGTCGTCGCCCGCGACGCGAACGGGCGCGCGACTTCGGTCCGCATCGGCGGAACCGTCTACAAGGTGTGCATGAGCGAAAACGAGGACGGCTGCATCCAGCCCCGCGACGCCGGCCTCAACTGGGGCGACCGCCCGCTTGCGCACTGGCCGGGCCGTCCGGCCAGCGAAACGAGCGGCCGCACCCGCGCTCCGGCGGCGACTCCCGGCTGATCGTCTCCCGCGGGAGACGATCCTAGACCATCAGCCGCTTCATCAGCTCGGCCGTCGACGGATCCAGCCCGGCCGACGGCTCGCCCGCCTGCACGTCCTTCAGGATCGCCTTCGCCAGCACCTTGCCCAGTTCGACGCCCCACTGGTCGAAGCTGTTGATGTCCCAGATCACGCCCTCGACGAAGGTCTTGTGCTCATACAGGGCGATCAGGGCCCCGACCGCCTCGGGCGTCAGGGCGTCCATCAGCAGGGTCGTCGACGGCCTGTCGCCCGGGAAGGCCTTGTGCGGCGCCAGCCGGTCGGCCTCCTCGGCGCCCGCGCCGGCCGCCAGCAGTTCCGCTCGCGCCTCGGCCTCGGTCTTGCCGACCATCAGCGCCTGGGCCTGCGCCAGGGCGTTGGACCACAGCGGCGCGTCGCCCTCGCGCGCGTCCACCGCTCCGTCGCCGGTGTGGCGAACGACGATGAACTCGGCCGGGACCACCTGCGGCCCCTGATGAATCTGCTGGAAGAAGGCGTGCTGGCCGTTGGTGCCCGGCTCGCCGAACACGATCGGCCCCGTGGCGGTGTCGACGGCTGAGCCGTCGCGCTTCACCCGCTTGCCGTTCGACTCCATCTCCAGCTGCTGCAGGAAGGCCGGCAGGCGGCGCAGCCCGTGGGCGTAGGGCGCCACCGTGCGCGCGTGACGGCTGCGGCCCTCAACATTGTAGACCTGCGCCAGCGCCATCAGCACCGGGGCGTTGCGCTCCAGATCCGCAGTCAGGAAATGCTCGTCCATCAGCCGGGCTCCGGCGAGGACGCGTTCGAACACGTCCCAGCCCAGCGCCACGGCCACCGACAGGGACACCGCCGACCACAGCGAATAACGGCCGCCAACCCAGTCGCGGAACCCGAAGGTGCGGCCGCAGCCCCAGGCTTCCGCCTTGTCCGGCGCGGCGGTGACGCCGACCAGATGCCGCACCATCCGGCGCGGCGACAGGCTCTCCGCCAGCCAGGCCTTGGCCAGGTCGGCGTTGGCCAGCGTCTCCTGGGTGGTGAAGGTCTTGGACACCACCACCACCAGCGTCGTTTCCGGATCCAGCCCGGCCAGGGCCTCGGCCATGTCGCGCGGATCGATATTCGCCACGAAGCGCAGGTCGATGGTCGGCTCGAGCGGGCGCAGCGCGTCCCACAACAGGCGCGGGCCCAGGTCCGACCCTCCGATGCCGATGTGCACGATGGCGGTGAACGGCTGTTTGGTCCCGCCGGTCTCGGCGCCGGAGCCGACGTCCGCGGCGAATTTCGCCATCTCCCGCCGGGTCGCGGCCACCTGTGCGGACACCGGTTCGCCCAAGGCGCGGAAATCGGCGTCGTCGGCGGCGCGCAGGGCGGGATGCAGCACCGCCCGGCCTTCGGTGTTGTTGACCGCCTCGCCTCCGAACAGCGCCGCCCGCCGTCCCTCGATATCGCAGGCCTTGGCCAAGTCCAGCGCGGCCTCGAAACCCTCGGCGGTCCAGCTCTGTTTGGACAGGTCGAGATAGAGACCGGCCGCCTCGACGCCCATGCGCTCGGTCCGGCGCGGATCGGTCGCGAACTGATGCACGATGCGCGATCCGGCGTCCTTGCGCGCCACGGCGCGAAGCATGTCCAGGGCCTGGGAGCGGGCGGTCATGAGCGGCACTCTGCGGGAGGAGGGTAAACCCTCGTTTACGGGTGGGGCGTAAGCCGGTTCAACGCCGAAACTGCGATTCGGCCAACATAACGAGGATCGCCATGTCCTGCGGCGTCGCCCTGGCCGTCTCCCTCCTGCTTTCGGATCCCAATGTGGCCATGGCCGCGGCGCGGCCGCCGGCTGCCGCGGACGCGCCCGTTTCGGTCGTCGGCGAGCCCCTGTTCGCCGACATCGTCGCCCGCTCGGGCCTTCTGCGCGGCGAGGTGCAGGGCTGGATGGCCGCCGGTGTCGCCGACCGGGCGGACTTCTTCAGCGGCGCCGACTTTCACGGCTTCAAGGCCCGCGCGACCGAGCTCGCCGCCCTCGACATGCAGGGCCACCTCGTTCTGAAGGAGCGCGGCGTCGACGGCGACCTCAAATGCATCCTGCGCGGCATCGCCGAGGACATCCCGGTCAAGCTGGAGAGCGTCGAAAACGCCGCCACCCCCGCCGAACGCCGCGTCGCCCTCGACGAATTGCACTACCTGCTCAACGACAACGTCGAAGTCATTACGGCGCCGCCGCAGCCGGAAGTGTAGGGCGAGAGAGGGTCTCCTCCAGCGCCTCGACCACCACCCCCTCCGTCAGCAGCTGCGGCAGGATGCGCGGCTCCGGCTCGCCCGGCGCGTAGAGCAGATAGAGCGGCACGCCCGAGCGGCCGTGGCGTTTCAGCTCGGCGGTGATGGCGTCGTCGCGCAGCGTCCAGTCCCCGACCAGATAGACGGCGTCGGCGGCACGGAACGCCTCCATGGTCCGGGCCGACGTCAGGGCGCCGGCCTCGTTGATCTTGCAGGTCACGCACCAGTCGGCGGTGAAATTGACCAGCACCGGCCGCCCCTGCGCCAGCGCCGCCTCCACCTTCGCCGGGGACCATGGCGCGCTGGCGGGACCGCTCCCGGGCGCGTCTGCGCCTGCCGGGCTGGCGGGCAGGCGGACGGCCATGACGGCGCCGGCGCCGGCGAGGGCGAGGGCGGCGAGGCCTGCGACGGCCGTGAGCCGCCAGCGCCGGTCCAGCGCCCGCTCGGCCTGGGCGAGGCCGAGAAGCCATCCCGCCAGCGCCAGCAGCAGGCCGGCGATGAACAGCAGGCCCAGGGCATCCCCGCCCGCCTGACGGCTGAACACCCAGGCCAGCCACAGGGCCGCGCCATACATAGGGAAGGCCAGCAGCCCCTTGAGCCGCTCCATCCACGGCCCGGGCCGGGGCAGGCGCGACAGCAGACCGGGCGTCAGGCTGACCAGCACATAGGGCAGGGCCAGACCGAGTCCCAGCATCAGGAAGACGAGCAGCGCCAGCGGCCACGGCATCAGCAGGGCCGAGCCGAGCGCCACGGCCATGAAGGGCGCTGTGCAGGGGGCGGCGACCACCACCGCCAGCACCCCTGTCAGAAAGGCCGCGGCGGCGCCGTTCAGCCGCGCCAGCGGGCCCGAGCCAACGCCCTGAAGTCCCGCGCCGACGTGGAAGACGCCGGACAGGTTCAGGCCGACGGCGAGCATCAGCAGGGCCAGTCCCGCGATGACGGCCGGCGACTGCAGCTGGAAGCCCCAGCCCGCCGCCTGACCGGCCGCCCGCAGCGCCAGCAGGACTCCGGCCAGCAGCAGGAAGGTGGTCAACACGCCCGCGAGGAAGGCCAGCCCGTCGCGCCGCGCCCGTGGGGCGTCGTGGGCGGCTCCGGCCAGCGCCGCCGCCTTCATGGCGAGGATCGGGAAGACGCACGGCATCAGGTTGAGGATCAGGCCGCCGAACAGGGCGAACAGCGCCGCCTGAAGGAAGCCGCCGGCCGGCGCCGGAGCGGCGGCGTCTCCCGGCGCCTCGTCCGGGGCGGGGGGCAAGTCGCCCGACCCGCCGGTTCCCGCCAGCGGCGGGCCTGCTTCGGCGGAAACCTCGAACGCCCCGAGCCGCGTCACCAGCACGCCCCGGATCGGGGTTTCCGCGCTCGCGAAACCGGCCCCCGGGGTCAGGGCCAGGGTCAGGCCCCGCGGGCCGTAGCGCCCCGACTGCGGTGCGGCGTGGTCGATCACCCGCGGCTCGAAGGCGAAGAAATAGCTCGGCCCGGGATTCTGTCCGGCCAGCGGCCCGCCCGCGGCGGTCAAGGTCGCGACCCCGCCCTGCAGGGTGATGCGGGTCGAAATGTCCGCCGGGCGGGGGGCGGTCTCGACGATGCGCTGGATGGCTCCGCCGTGCCGGGCGTCCGGCGGCGCCGCGCCCGTCCGGATCGGCAGGTCCAGCGACAGGGCCAGTTCGTCCGGCACGCACATCTCGGCGCTGCACACGAAGAACAGCGCCCTGACCCGCAGCGGCAGGGTCGATCCGGGCGCGGCGTCGGCGGGGACGGCGATCGGGACCGGCAGATAGACCTCGCCGGAATAGCCGTAGTTCATCAACGGTCCGAGCCGCTGGCGTTGGGGCAGGGGCCAGACGATGTCGCCGGCGGTGACCCTGGCGGGCAGGGTCCACGTCAGCGTGGTCGCGCCGCCGGAATCCCCCGGATTGCGCCAGTAGGTGTGCCAGCCCGGCTCGATGTCCTGCCGCACCGCCACGATCGCTGTGGATCCCGGGGCCGCCCATTGCGACATCGCGACCAGTTCGGCGGCGATGCGCTCGGTGCGCTGAACGCGCCCGTCCTGCGCCGCCACGGTGGTAGGGACGAACAGCAGGGCGACGAGGAGGAAAAGCTTGAGCAGACGGGTCACGCCGCGACCTTAGCCGCGTCGGCCGCGTCGCGTCACGCGTCGTGCTGTCTCAGTCCGTCAGCGCGGGGCGGCGTCGACCAGCACCTCGGTGCGGCGGCGCATCGGTTCGCTGGCCCCGTCGGCGGTCACCGAGCCGGACTCCCCGGCCACGATCAGGCTGAACACCGGCGTGGGCCATCCCGCCGCCTGCAGCGCCTCCGTGACCGCCAGCGCCCGGCGCTCGGACAGGTCCAGATTGGCGTCGGGTCCGCCCGAGGCGTCGGCGAGGCCGATGACATTGACCTTGCGGATGTCGCAGCCCTGCAGCTGGGTGGCGGTCAGGCCGATGGCGTGGCGCGCGGCGTCGGTCAGCCCCGCCTCGCCCTCGCGGAAATAGATGTCGAAGCGCTGCGGCGCGCAGGCTTGCGGCTCCGCGACCAGATCGCCGCGGCTCCACGGCGTCTGCGCGCACCCCGCCAGCGTCAGCGCCAGCGCGCCCAGCGATAAACCCAGCCGCTTCATTCCAGCCCCTTCACGAAAAGGGCGGCCCGTCGCCGACGAACCGCCCTGATCTCTCACGACCAGCCGCGCCTAGTAGCGCCGCTGCCCGTTCTCCCAGTAGCACTCGGTCTGACGGCCGTCGTAGCAATAGTAATAACGGCCCTGGCTGTCGCGGTAGCGCTGCTGGTTGGCGCGGTCCTGCTGCGAGCCGCGGATCGCACCCGCCGCGCCGCCCACGACCGCGCCGATGGCTGCGCCGGTTCCGGCGTCGCCGTCTCCGACATTGTTGCCGATGATCGCGCCGGCGACAGCGCCGATTCCCGCGCCGATCACGCCCTGGCGGACGGTTTCATTGGTGCCGCCGTACGGATCGCTGGCGCACGCGGAGGCCAGCAGACCGGCGCCGGCGATCGCGATGATTGCCTTTTTCATGGGTATGTCCTTCATCCCTCGGGTTCGCCCCACGGGTGATAATGCTGGATTACCGTCACGGTTCCCCGTCTATGCTGCCGGTCGGGCCTGTACCAGGCTTTGCAGTACGTCCCGCGGGGGGCGTGGGTGGGCCCCGCATGGGGCGAGAGACGGGGGTTTCGTATGCGTTTTTCTGAACCGGTCCGCATGGCGGATGACGGCGATCACAGTCCCGTGTGGGCGCGCGGCAAGCGTCGGCGGGGCAATCCGCTCATCAGCCTGCTGATCACCCTGCTGGCCCTGTTCGGCGTCCTGACGGCCGTGCTCGGCATCAAGGAGAAGTCGCTCGCCGAGGGCGGGGCGATGATGGACGGCTGGATCTCCAGCGCCGTCTCCAAGGTCAAGGGCGAGGCCCCCAAGGTGGCGGAAGAAGCCGGCGACGCCGCCGGAGCCGCCGCGGCCAAGGCCGGCGACGCGGCCCAGGCGGGCGCCGCCGCCGCCTCGGACGAACTGAAGAAATAAACAGCCACGCTTCGGCGACCCGCCCGGAACATCGCTCCGGGCGGGACGTTCGGGCGGCATGAGCGCAACTCCGACGCCGGCGGTCGAACCCGCGACCGCGCCTGAAACCACGACCGGCGCGGAGGCCGCGGAGTCGTGCGTGCTGACCAGTCATGTGCCGCTGAAGCGGGTCATGATCCTGGTGAATCCGCTGTCCGGGAGCGTCGGGCCGGGCGCGGCCGAAGAGGCCGGGACCATTCTTGAACGCTACGCCTGCGACGCCTCGGTGGTGACGCTGGAGCCGGGACAGTTCGACGCCCAGATCGAGGAGGCGCTCAAGGCTCGCCCCGACGTGCTGTTCGTCCTCGCCGGCGACGGCACGGCCGGCACCGTCGCCTCCCGCGCCGGGCCGGACGGGCCGCTGGTCGCGCCGCTGCCGGGCGGCACCATGAACATGCTGCCGCGCGCGCTCTACGGCACCTCCGACTGGAAGGCGGCGCTGAAGGTCGCGCTGGAGGAGGGCGCGCCCCAGACCGTGGCCGGCGGCGAGGTCTCGGACGGCGACACGACCCGCGCCTTCTATTGCGCCGCCATCTTCGGCTCGCCGGCCCTGTGGGCCCCGGCGCGCGAGGCCATCCGGGCCGGCAAGCTGGGCCTGGCCTGGGCCTATGCGCGCCGGGCGCTCAAGCGGGCCTTCACCGGCCAGATGCGGTTCGCCCTCGACGGCCGGCCGCCGCGCCGCGCCGAGGCGCTGGTGCTGATCAGTCCGATGATCTCGCGGGCGATGGAGGAGGATACGGGTCTCGAGGCGGCGGCGATGAATCCGGCGGACGCGATGCAGGCCTTCCGGCTCGCCGCCCACGCCGTGCTCGACGACTGGCGGCAGGACCCGGCGGTGACAACCCGGGCGACGCAACGGGTCCAGCTCCAGGCCCGCTCACGGATCCCGGCCGTGGTCGACGGCGAGCCGCTGCTGCTGCACCACCGCGCCCAGGTGCGGTTCATCCGTCGGGCCTTCCAGGCCCTGGCGCCCATCCCGGCGGCGGCGGAGGACAGCGTCTAGTGGGGCGCGTGCTGCAGTTCTCCGACGTGCATTTCGGCCGCGAACACCGTCACGCCTGCGCCGCGGCGCTCGACTACGCCCACGCCACCCCGTGCGATCTGGTCCTGATCACCGGCGACGTGACGCAGCAGGGCCTGCCCGACGAGTTCGAGGCCGCCGGCGACTGGATCCGGCGGATGCCCGAACCGACCTTCGTCATCGTCGGCAATCACGACGTGCCGTACTGGAGCCTCGCCGCGCGCCTGTTCCACCCGTGGCGGGCCTTCGAGCGCGCCATCGGCCATCCCGCCCACGATCACCAGTTCCTGTCCGAGACCGTCATGGTGCGCGGTGTGGTCACGGCCCGCGGCTGGCAGGCGCGTCCCAACTGGTCGAAGGGCGTCATCGATCTGGCCCAGACGCGCAAGGCCGCGGAGGCCCTGCGTCAGGCGCCGGCCGGGGCGCTGCGCATCCTCGCCTGCCATCATCCGCTGGTGGAGATGATCGGCGCGCCGATGACCGGCGAGGTCAGGCGGGGCGACGCCGCGGCGCTGATCTTCGCTGAGGCCGGGGTCGACCTGATCGCCACCGGCCACGTCCATGTCCCCTTCGCCCTGCCCATCCAGCTGGGCGACCACTGCTCCTATGCGGTCGGCTGCGGGACGCTGTCGCACCGGGAGCGGGGGGCGCCGCCCAGCTTCAACCAGATCGACTGGGACGCGAAGGAGATCGTCGTCACCGCCATCGCCTGGACGGGCGACCGGTTCGAGCCGGGGCAGAAATGGCATCTGCCGCGCCGTCAGGACACCCGCAAGCCCTCGACCGCGCCCGACCCGAATGTCCCCGGCGTCCGGGAACAGGCGGCGACCTGAAGTCTGCGCCCAGACACGGAAGAGGGCCGCGGTCCACGACCACGGCCCTCGTCACGTTTCAGCCTGTGAGGGCTAGATCCTCGTGCCTCGTCGGCCCTGGAAGAAGTGCACGGCCAGCAGGATGAGGAAGATGACGAACAGCACGATGGCGATGTTCATCGACAGGCCCGCGACGCCGCCCGCGCCGAGGGCGCCGGCGATGATCGCGAGTACGAGGAAGATAAGGGCCCAGCGAAGCATGAGCGGACTCCCGGAATGTTGATCCAAAGGAGCGGCTCAAGACCGCCGCGCCTGCCGGATCAACTCTCCGGACCCGCGCCTGTTCCGCCTCAGCGGCGACGCCGGCCGTGCGATTTCTCGGTGAAGGCGGCCGCGACCATGGTGGCCAGCGCCGGATTGCGCAGGAAAATCCAGCCGCCGGCCAACGCCGCCGCCGTGCCGAGGATCGGCCGGTTGCGGAACAGCGTATAGGCCCGTTCGCCGAGGCCCATCGGCTCGTCGTCCTCGATCTCTTCCTCATGGGCCTCGCGGCGCAGGAAGATCATCACCACCGCAAGCGCGAGGAGGGCGAACAGCAGCATGGTCAGGGCGGCCGCGGCGAGCGGCACGACCACGAGGCACAGGGCGTAGAAGATCGTCGCCCCGAAGGCGATCACGGCGACCAGCGCCGCCCCGGCCGCCACGGCGGCCGCGACGGCCTTCTTCGCCAGCTTGCGGGCCAGCCCTCCGCCCAACATCAGCGGCGACGGCCGGCGAGCAGCAGGCCGAGGACGACGCCGACGCCGAGCGCGATGGCGGTCGACTGCATCGGGCGCTCCTGCACCCGTTCGGTCAGGTAGCGCTGGGCCTCGTCGAAGCGCTCGGAGGCTTCGTCATAGTATTCGCGGCCGCGCATGCGGGCGGTGTCGTAATAGCCGCGGGCGCGTTCGCGCAGCACCTCCGACTGTTCGCGCAGGCGGGCCTCGGTCTCGGCCGCCTTGGCGCGCAGGCGGGATTCGGCCGCCGTCGCCTTCTCGCGCAGACGCGCCTTCTCCTCGGCGCCCAGGGTCTTGAGGTCGTCCTTGAGGGTGTTGATGTCGTTCTTCACGGCTGTCCGTGCCGCCTTGGTCGTGGCCATGTGCGCGCTCCGCTCTGCAAGCTTGACGGTTAGATAGAGAACCCTGAGCCGGAACGCCACTGCGACGTGCCGGTTCCGCACCGCAGCAAGGCGCGCGCTGGCGAAGCGGCGCGTCCCGGCCTAGACAACGGACATGACCGACTGGCTGTTCCCGCCCGCGCCCATCGCCTCCCTCGCCGTCGTCGGCCGCGCCGAACGCCTGCCCGTGCGGCGCATCCTCTGCGTCGGCCAGAACTACGCCGCCCACGCCCGCGAGATGGGCCACGAGCGGGCCGAACCCTTCTTTTTCTCCAAGCCCGCCGACGCCCTCGTCACCGACGGCGCCGACCCGCGGTATCCGACCGCGACGGCCGACCTGCATCACGAGGTCGAACTGGTCTGCGCCGTCGGCGAGGACGGCGGGATCGTCGGCTGGGCCGTCGGTTGCGACCTGACCCGCCGCGATCTTCAGGCAGCGGCCAAGGCCAAGGGCCGCCCGTGGGACTCCGCCAAGGGCTTCGACCAGTCAGCGCCGTGCGGGGCCCTGACCCTCGGCCCGCTGCCTGATCCAGCCGCCCCGATCCGCCTGTCGGTCAACGGCGATGCCCGCCAGTCGGGTCGGCTCGACGACATGGTCTGGGCGCCGGACGAGATCCTCGCCAAGGCGCGCACCCTCTGGGACCTCCGGCCGGGCGACCTGATCTTCACCGGCACGCCCGAGGGCGTCGGCCCGCTCCAGCCCGGCGACCGGGTCGAGGCTTCGATCGGCGGGCTGCAGACCCTGACCTTCACCCTGAGACCGCGATGATCCTGCACGGCTACTGGCGCTCCGGCGCCGCCTACCGCACCCGTATCGCCCTGAACCTGAAGGGGCTGGCCTATGAACAGAGGGGCGTCGACCTGCGAACCGGCGCGCAGCGGTCGGCGGCCTTCGTCGCGCTGAACCCGCAGGGCATGGTCCCGGCGCTGGAGGTGGACGGCGGGGTCCTGACCCAGAGCCCGGCCATCCTCGAATGGCTGGAGGAGGCCCATCCCGTTCCGCCGCTGCTGCCCGCCGACCCGCTCGACCGCGCCCATGTCCGGGCCATGGCGGCCCTGATCGGCTGCGACATCCACCCTCTCAACAACCTGCGCGTCGGCAAGGCCCTGCGCGAGACCTTCGGCGCCGACCAGACCGCCGTCGACGCCTGGGCCGCCCGCTGGATACGTCCCGGCTTCGAGGCGCTGGAGCGGCTGGTCCGGGTCCACGGCGATGGCTGGTGTTTCGGCGCCGCCCCCACCCTCGCCGATTGCTACCTGATCCCGCAGATCTACTCGGCCCGCCGCTTCAATGTTCCGCTCGAGGCCTTCCCGCGCCTGCTGGCCGTCGACCTCGCGGCGCGGACCCACGCCGCCTTCGTCGCCGCCCACCCGGACAACCAGCCGGACGCGGACTGAGGCCCGGTTGGTCAGCAGGTTCATCTGCAGGCATGGAGCCATTGGCGGCTTTCGCCCCATGGCGGGCGCCCGGTTTGTCCACTGCCGAGTGGTCAAAGGAACGCCGCAAGCCGACCATCGACGTCGCTCAGGCTTCACGTTCAGGGCGCGAGCCTGCGGGGGGCACGGCGATCCCTGGTACGGACAGCCGGGCTTCTCGGGGATCAGCGGTCCGGCCGCTCCACCACTCTGACGAAGCTCCTGTCCAGGACGAGCACAAGCATCTCTTCAGCCCCCGCCGGGCCCTTGCCTGCGGCGGATCACTGCCTGACGTCCTTGCGACGCCTGATGGCGGTCGTGGGCATGAGCGCGGCGATACTCGCCGCCAGTTCGGCCTGGCGGAAGGGTTTGCACAGCCGCGGGATTCCGGCCGGTACGCCGTCAGCTTCAGCATAGCCGGACACGATGAGCACGGGCAGGTCCTGGATTCTGGAAGTCAGCAGCCGAGCCAGCTGGGCGCCGCTCATCCTCGGCATGATGTGATCGGTGACCAGCAGATCAGGGCACAAACCGGCATCCAGCAGGCGCAACGCCGCCTCGGCCGAATTTGCTTCCTCCACGCGGTAGCCGAGCTCCATCAGCATCTGGGCGGTGCACATGCGAACCAGGTCTTCGTCGTCGACGAGCAGCGCCGTGCCGGAACCCCGCAGCGGCTCGGCGGCGTTGCCGGGTCCGTCGTTCGCACCCGCCGGCGCTCCGCTGACCGGCAGCCACAGGTCGACCGTGGTCCCGGCGCCCTCCCGGCTTGTGATCGCCAGATCACCGTTTTGCTGCAGCGCCAGTCCGTGAACCATGGAGAGGCCAAGGCCCGTGCCGCTGCCGACGCCCTTCGTCGAGAAGAAGGGTTCTATGGCGCGAGAAAGCGTCGCTTCATCCATACCGACGCCTGTGTCCGACACGGACAACCGCACATAGCGGCCTGCGCGCAGGCGGTGCGACTTGCCCGGGATGACCTGCTCCGGTTCGGCCGATATCTTCAGCATCCCGCCGCCAGGCATGGCGTCCCGGGCGTTCACCGCGAGATTGAGAAGCGCCATTTCGAGCTGGTTGGCGTCGGCGGTCACGGGAGGAAGATCATCCGGCAGCTCGACCCGAACCTCCACCGTTGCGCCCATGGTGCTCGCGATCAGCTGAGCCATGTCCCGGACGAGCTGGTTCAAATCAACCGCGCCTGGCTGAAGGGGCTGACGTCGTGCAAACGCCAGCAGGCGCTGAACCAGGATTTTCGCCCGCTCGGCGGACTGTAGTGCGCCGTCAACCAATCTCTGCTCGCGCTCGCCGCCCACGCCACGCCGCACGAGCATGTCCAGACTGCCGATAATTGGCGAAAGAAGATTGTTGAAATCGTGTGCGACGCCGCCCGTCAGGCGGCCGATGGCCTCCATTTTCTGCGCCTGGCGCAGTGCGTCCTCGGCCTTCGCGCGCTCGGCGATCTCGTTGCGCACGCGCTGCTCCAGCGTCTCGTTCAGCAGGCGGAGCTCGTCGTTCAGGCGCGCTGCATCGGACAATGCATCGCGCAACGCCGCGGCGTTTTTCGCCAGATCCGCCCGAGCACGGTCCAGAGACGACGCCAGCGCCGTGGCGCGGCGGGTCACGTCGCCGGACGCCCGCGCGCTGGCGGAGGCGGCGTCTTCGCGAGCTTCGGATCGCAGCAGCGCAAGCACCAGACCAGCGGCGCCGGCGAGTTCGGAGGCGCGAACGCGGGGCTGCCCGCCAATGAGCATCAAGACCGCCCCGTCAGGCGTGATGAATACATCCGCCGGGGACAGGCGCTGCACGTCGGGATAGGCGATGGTGGCGCGGAACTCTCCTCCGCCGGCGCATCGACCCAGAAGCTCGGTCCAGGTGGAGCCCCCCGGAAGAGTCTGTCGAAAGCCTGGGGCGGGTCGCAGTATGCCCAGCTCGGGATCCGGCAATAGTATGAGCAGATCGAGCGCGCCGAGCCGCTGCGCCATTGCCGCGGCCTCGGACGCGCGACTCCTTCTGCCGGCGAGAGCCGAAAGAAGGAGGATCAGGTCATGGTCGCCCCGGAGTCTCACGCAGGAACAACAACAACCACTGCCGTGCAGTTGTGGAAGCCCTCGAACTGACCCTCTGCCCGGGCGATCTGGCCGTGGGTGTTGCATCCGACAAGGTCGGCTCCGGCGAGCTGCTCGCGCACGCTGGCGACCTCTTCGCTGAAGTGGTCGCCCATCCGGAGTCTGGTCGCGACGCAGTCGAAGAAGAGCGCCGCCTGCGGCTTCAGCCCTCCGAGAGCGGCGAGAGCGGCCTGGGTCGCCTCCTGGGCGGCCTCGACGGCGGACGCCACGGAAGCCCGCATGATGTAGACGACGGCGCCTTCGGGCACTTCCGCGGCGCAAAGGATCGAGCCGTCGGGGAGGACGGCGAGCGGAACGCGCAGGCGGTGGGACTCACCGGTCTCGACGCCCAGAATATTGTGCAGGAAGAATGGGATCGGCGCCGCGCGATCGAGGGATTGGCCGGTCGTGGCGGCGTAGGTCTCGAAGGCTTCGGCCGCGGGCAGGCCATTGAGGCTGATAAGCCTCATCCCGTCGGCTTCGGTTACCCGGAAGGGAGCGGACGCGGGCGTCCATCCGTGGCGTACGCCGATACCCACTGGCTTCGCCGTAAGCATCTCCAGGGCGACGGCGGCTCCATTCAGCACCTCGCGCCCCAGGAATACCGAGGTGCGTTGAAACGCGGCGTTGTCTCCGGCGCCGCCGCCAAAGAACTGATACTGACCGCCGGTCGCGAGTGTGAGCTCGTCCACCAGCAGGTCGGCGTGACCCGCCAGGGCGTCAGCCATCACCAGAGCCGACCGGTGCGGGAAGGCAAAGTCGACCAGGCCCGTGAAGCCGGACGTGATCTGCCGGGCCGCTTCCGCGGCGCCTCCGGCCACGTCACGAGCGACGCCAACGCCGAAACGGGCATCGTCGCCTGCCAGGCCAAGGGCGCAGGCCAGACCCTCGCCGCGCTGATGGTTCATGAACTCGCCCGCCGATGAGGCGCCCACCACGAGCGCCTCGGGGCAACAGTTGGCGAGCTCGTCCAGAAGCGCTTCGTGGTCGTACGAGGGGGCGGCGAACACCATCAGAGCCTGCGGCTCTCGCCCCAGCCCCCGGGTGATGTTGGCAGCCAGCCGTCGTCCAGCCTCTCGAGCGCCGCGGACATCGGTGGACGCTGCTGCTGTCTGCATGGTTAATTCCCCCGTCCGGCTTCGCCTGCAAGGCGGTCAGAACGTTCGGCTATTCGTCCGGGTTCCCTGCTGCTGGTAGCCGCAGGCAGTCGACTGGAGATGCGGGCGGGGTCCGCCATCGCGCTTGGCCGACGGTCCGCTCCCGACCCATTGCGGACGTTCCCGGGAACCTGTCCTTCAGAATGGCGGCGGCAAACTGCACATCGGCAAGCCGCCGAATGTATCGCCAATGATCGAGTGGTCCCTCGCGGCGACCAGCCTCGCTTGTCTCGGCTCGTTTGCAGGCTTCTGTCCGGTCAGACATGTTGCCGTGGCGACAAATCTGTTCGGTGGCCCGCAGGTTCGACCTTCTGATCCCCACTGGACGCTGGCGTCCGCCCATGCGCCGTCTTGGGCCATACAACGAAGCCAAGGTTCCTCCGCGGTATTTGAGGCGAAATGGACCGTGCCCTCGGAGGCGAGCGGAAGAGCTTCTTCCGGGCTAGCCGCGCAACTGCACAGGATCAGAAAAGCGGAACAGATCAACGGGCGCATTGTAAGAGCCTAGCAGTTCAACGTCCGCTTTCCACCCTTTGCGGACGTTGGCCGCGGCCGCTTAGCGCTGTCAGAACTGCAGACGTTGCAGCGGCCCCAGTCGCCCTTGCGATGCACGACGAACAGCCGCGCGGTGGAACTTCTCGGCGAACTCTCTCGCAAGCATGATGACGGCGACTGCCAACGCCGGCCAGAAAACGATCCAACGCCAGGGCGAGGAGATTGCCTCGGACAGCCCCACCAATGACAGAGCGTTGGGGTTGAGGGCGACCAAGGCCACAAGAATCAGGCTTGATCGAACAAAGGCCAACGTGCTCGCCCGCTTCCCAGGGAGCGGACTGCCTAATCGCATTATCGCCCTGCGGAGAAGCTGGATCATCACCTCAATGCTAACCCGCTCCCGGCGTTCAGCACAAGCTGATCCAAGCAGGGCCGCGAACTCCCCTTACCCGTGGCCGAACTTCAGCGAGGCCACTCCTCGGCCGGCGCGGGGCTGTGGTGCTGAACCAGTGTCAGGCGTCGCGAGGCGACCACGAGCCACCCTCGATCCGGCGCGCGAGTGAGGCGCTGGCGCTCACCGGAATGCCGCTCGCGGGCGTGATCGGGTCACGCGTCGCCTAGCAGCAGTCCTGGCTCGCGGCCTCGCCGCGGGCGAAATCGGCTCGGTCGCGGCGGCGATCGAGATCCGCAACCTGTGGGATTACGCTTCGTCGCTGCTCGCAGGCGCTGGAACACAGACGAACTCTTCCCACCTGAAGCTCGCAAGCGCCTGATGGTGGTGGCCGGATACCGAAACCAAGACGGCGGAGGGCCGCCGCGGCCAGCAAGGGACCGTGGCTCATGCGGCTCTTCATGGGTTGGCTCAGGCGCGGACTCCCACGCTCCTTCTGGTGATCGGCAGGGCGGCCGATATCACCCGGCACGCAGATCCTGCACGGGTCCGACAAGGCATCCATTCTTCGACGTTTGGCGCCGTTTCCGACGACAGCGGAGCCAGGCCGTCTTGTGCGGGCAGAGGCTTCTGTCGCTCAGGAGCAGAGGGTAGAACACCCGCCCTGGTCCAGGAACCGATCCACCGCCGCGAGGAACCGGTTCGGCTGGTCGATCATGACCATGTGCTCGGCCCCTTCGATGCGCTCGAAGACAGCCGGGCGCGGCAGGGAGGCGTAGGCGCCGCGGAACAGGCTGTCGGTGCGGCTGCGCGGCGACGATTCGTCCGGGCTCCAGCCGTAGACAACGGTCACCGGGGCGGTGATGTCCGGCAAGCGGTGGCGCAGGTCGACGGTCATGACCTCGTACAGCGCCTGGGCCAGCACGCGGCGGTCGCCCCCCTGCCAACCCATGGAGCCGAACACCGCGTCGGCGGCGCCGCCCAGCTCCAGCCCGAGGGCCCGGCCGCGTTCGCGCAGGCCCTCGTCGCCGAGGAACTGGACGGCCTGATAGGCGACCTGGGCGATCGGCTCGACGTCGCCCACGGTGGCGCCGGGGCTGATCAGGGCGGGGAAGAAGGGCGAGGCGTCGACCGTCATCAGCCGACCGACCCGGTCCGGCGCATCGGCCGCGACCCGAAGCGCGATCTGCCCGCCCATCGAGTGGCCGATGACCGCGGGCGCCTGCAGCCGGCTCTCCGAAATATAGCGGCGCACCTCGCCTGCGATCCCGGCCATGACCGCACCGCTGGCGTTGCCCTGCGCCGGCAGATCGCCGAACCCCCGCACGGACACCAGATGCAGCCTGCGC
This sequence comes from Brevundimonas sp., assembly GCF_035626535.1. Lineage (GTDB taxonomy): Bacteria > Pseudomonadota > Alphaproteobacteria > Caulobacterales > Caulobacteraceae > Brevundimonas. Next base: position 36,546 of record NZ_DASPNO010000059.1, on the reverse strand, counting down.
CGGTCGGCCAAGCGGGCGGCGGTGCGGCTCCACACCGCCGAGGTGGAGGCGAGGCCGGGGATCAGGATCAGGTCCGGCCCGCTTCCCCGGGTCTCGATCACGATCCGGCGGGACTGGAACGGGGCTCGCGCCAGGGCAGGGGCGCCCGCGAGCGTCCACAGCGCGGCGCCGCCGGCCAAGCCCTTGAGGAAGTTGCGTCGTTGTTCCATCGCGCCATCCATCAGGTCCCTCCGCGCAGAACACGGAGACGGTCCAAGATGATCCGGAGGGTGGGGCCGGATTTTGACGGCGCCGAAAGATCAGGGCGAGCAGCGTCGGCCGCGAGACGGTGCGGCGTTCATCATCAACCGCGCCGCAAACGATTCAGGCGGGTAGCTGAAGCTCCGGATCAGCCCTGGGCGGGACGCAGTCCGCTGTTCAGGCTGGCGCGCTGGACCACCGGGCGCCGCTCGCCGCCCGCGGCGATGATGCGGTCGATGCGGGCCTTCTCGGCGCGGAACGCGACCAGATCGGCCCCCGACAGGACCGTGCCTTCGGTGGTGCGGACGCCGGCCGGATTGATCCGCCGGCCGCCGCGCCAGATCTCATAGTGCAGGTGCGGACCGGTCGAGGCGCCGGTCGAGCCAACGTAGGCCACGACCTGGCCCTGACGGACCCGCTGGCCGGCGCGCATGCCCGAGGCGTAGCGCGACAGGTGGCCGTAGCCGGTCTCGAGGCCGTTCGAATGGCGGATGCGCAGCCAGTTGCCGTAGCCGCCCCAGCGCCGGGCCTCGACCACCACGCCGTCGGCGGGGGCCACGACCGGCGTGCCGGTGCCGGCCGCAAAGTCGATGCCCTGGTGCATCTTGCGATAGCCGGCGATCGGGTGACGGCGGAAGCCGAACGACGACGACACGCGGAAGCCGCGCTCCAGCGGCGTGCGCATGAAGGCCGAGCGGGTGTTCTTGCCGGTGGCGTCGAAATACTGGGCTTCCTTCGCGCCGGCGGGCTGGAAGCGGTAGAAGGCGACGCCCTTCAGCTGGGCGTAGAGCAGGCCGTCGGTGCCGATGGTGCGGCCGTTCTCGGTCACCGTCCGTCCATAGACATAGGTGAAGTCGTCCGAGGCGCGGATGTCGCGGTCCATGTCGAACTTGTGAGAGAACAGCTGGCCGGCCTTGCGGCGCACGGCGGCGGGAACGCCCTCGCGCTGGGCCGAGCGGGACAGCGAGCCCTCGACCTTGCCGTTCAGGACGACGATCTCGTGGGTGACCTTCTCCTCGAGCGCGCGCAGGCGAAGGGCGCCGTCGAAGGTGCGCGACACGGTGACCTGGCTGGCCGGGCCGGTGCGCATGGTCAGGCCGATCAGACGGGGGTCGCCGCGGCCGCCGCGCGGCTTGGCGATGGCGGTCTCGAAGCGGACGCCGGGGCGGATTTCGCTCATGTCCATGGCGTTGGACAGGGTCGCGGCGATGGCCGAGGCTTCCTCGGCGGCGATGCCGGTGCGGCGCACCGCGTCCTCGAAGGTCTCGCCGCGGCGAATCTGGACGGGGATGGCTTCCGGGGCGGTCAGGCCGGCGGGCGTGCCGGCGGCCGCGAAGGCCTGCGCCTCGATCACGGCCATCTGCTGCGGAGTCAGCGCGGGAACTTCTTCAGCCTGTGCGGGCTGGTAAACACGTCCTGCAAGAAGAGCCACCGAGAGCGCTGCAACCGCCGTGAGAGCGTGAGGCGCGAGACGCATCGGCTGGCGACGTGGATCGAACTGAGCCATCGGTCCCCGAAAACTGACGACGCCGAACCGGCGCCCAAGCTACTAAGAAGCAAGGATCGCGCCTGAAGAAGCCCCCGACGCGAGACAGGCCGTATAACCCGTCCATCCCATCATGGGAAGGCAGTTCGTTACAGACCGTTAACCGGAGCGGCTACGGGCGGTAAAGCCTGCGTGAAAGGCCAGCTTATCGTCGGGAGCGAACAGTGTATTGACGACGTTTCGTTGAGGTATTCGGGATCATTTCGTCGCTCCGCCTTGATACCGCCGTCACTGCACTGAAAGTGGCCGATGCGCCACTCTACTGTGTTTCAATAGCCACGCCTGCTGTGCTGTTCCAGGAGTCCGGTTTGTTCATCGTCCAGGTCACGGCATGAGCGACGCCGCCCCAGCAGCGACTGGCCCGGAGCCCACGCCAGCGCGCGCGCCCCGACCACGCCGGAGCGGATCCGGCCGTCGCATCCTGATCGGCCTCGCCGTAGCCCTGTGCGTCCTGCTGGTGCTGGTCGGCCTGCTCTATCTCAACCGCCGGGCGGCGACGCGGCAGATCCTCATCGGCTGGCTCGAGCGGCAGGGCATTCCCGCCGACCTCGACATCGAACGCGTCGAGCTCGACGGCATCGTGGCCCGCGTCCGCATCGGCGACCCGCGGAATCCCGATGCCGTGGTCGAACGGGTCGAGGTCGACTACGCCATTGGCGCGCCCTGGTCGAAGGCGGGACTGGGCGTCACCCCCAGCCGCATCCGGCTCGTCCGCCCGGTGCTGCGCGCCTCGTTCCGCGACGGCGAGTTCTCGGTCGGCAGTCTCGATCCGCTGGTCGAGCGTTTCACCGGCCGGCCGCCGCGGCCGGACGTGCGCGGGCCGTTGGTCCTGATCGAGCAGGGACGGATCCGGCTCGACACCGAATACGGTCCGGTCAGTGTCCTCGGCGACGCCCGCGTCGACGACGGCAAGCTGATCCGGCTCAGCGCCCGGATGCCCGCGGCCGATCTGAAGAGCGGCGGGATCGAGGCCCGCGCCCTCGCCGCCACCTTCAGCGTCGTCACGACCGGCGACCGCATGGCCTTGCAGGCGACGGCCGCCGCCGGTCAGGCGACCCTTCCCGGCTTCACCGGCGCCGGGACCCGGATGACCGTGACCGGGGACCTGCCCTATCCCGATCTGAAGCAGCGTCGGGGCGACGGCCGGGCTCGGCTGGCTGTCCGGCTGGTCGCCGCCCGCCTCACCGCCGGCGACGTCGCGGCCCGGCAGGCCGTCGCGGACCTCGACTTCGACGGCCAGACCACCGGCTGGCTCGAGACGTTCCGGATCGAGGGCGCGGCCGACGCCGACCTCCGCGCGGCCCGTATCGACGGACCCGATCTGGACGCCTCTGCCGCCGCCTTGCGCTGGACCGGGGCGCGTGCCGTGATCGCGCGAAGCAATGCCGGCCTGGGCTGGCGCTTCGACGGTCCGGCCCGGGCCTCCGCCGCCCGCGCCTCCGGCGCCGGACTGGAGGGGGAAGGGGTGGCCCTGACATCCCGCAGCCTCACCGTCGGCGGCCGCGACGCCGCCTTCGAGGTGACCGGGCCGCTGGGCCTGGCCGCCGACCGGCTCGGCTGGGGCGATCTGTCGCTGGCCGGGGCCCGGGGCGCGGCCGACCTCGAACTCGTCTCCGACGCCGGGCTGCGCCTGGGCGTGGCCGGCGGGCTGCGCGCGAGCAGGGGCGCGTGGCCGCTGTTCGGTCCGGCGGCCCGCGACGACGGCGCCGATCTGGCGGAGATGAAGCGGGCTCTCGCCGCCTTCGCGGTCGACATTCCCGCTTTCGCGGTGGTCTCGGGGAGCGGCGGGACCCGGGTGACGCTCGACCGGGCGGCGACCCTGCGCCCGGCCAACGGCGGCGTGCTGACGCTCCGCCCCGCCGCCGGCCCGATCTTCGCCGCCGCGCCCGGCCAGTCCGGCGGCGGCGCCCTCGCCCTCACCGCCACGCGCGGCCGCGGCCTGCCTGAGGCGAGCTTCGCCATTCCGGTCTGGCGGCTGACGCCGGACGGCTTCACCGCCCAGCTCGATGGCCGCGCGGCGCTGGACTTCGAGCTGGCGCGAGGCATCACGCTGGACACCCGCGGGCGGCTCACCTCGTCCAGCGGCCGGGTGACCTATGTCGCTGCCGGATGCACGCCGCTGACCGTCGAGCGCCTTGAGCTGGGCCAGAACGACGTGGTCGACCTCTCCGGCCAGGCCTGCCCGATCGACCGGCCGCTGGTCAGCATCGCCGACGGACGCTGGCGGGCGGACGGCGCCCTGGCCGGAGTCGACGCCTCGGCCCCCTTCCTCGCCCTGCATTTCCGCGACGCCCAAGGGCGGTTCGCGGCCACCGGCGGCCCGGCCGGCCTTGGCCTCGAGACCCGGGTCGACCGGGCGACGATCGAGGACGCCACCTCGCCGCTGCGCTTCGATCCGCTGACGGCCTCGGGCGCGGCCCGACTGGCCGACGAGGACTGGACCGGCGCCTTCGACCTGTCCCGCGGAGGTACAGCGCTCGGTCGCCTCGACCTGACCCACGACGGCCAGTCCGGCGCCGGCGGCCTGACCATCGACGCCCCGTCGATCGTCTTCGCGCCCGAGGGGCTGCAGCCGGCCGACCTCAGTCCGTTGGCCGGAGACTTCGTCGGCTCGCCCGCGAGCGGCTCCGTCGCCTTCGACGGGCGGGTCGACTGGCTGGCCGAGGCCGAGGGCTCCAGCTCCGGCCGCCTGACCATTCCGAACCTCGACTTCGTCAGCCCGGCCGGTCCGGTGAAGGGGATGAAGGGGACCATCGACTTCATCAGCCTGGCCCCGCTGGTCACCGCCCCGGGCCAGCGCCTCACCGCCGATGTTCTCGAATCCGTCGCCCCGCTGACCGACATCGAACTGACCTTCGGCCTCGACAAGGCAGGGGTGACCATCGAGGGCGGCGATCTGACCGTGGCCGGCGGCGTCATCCGGGTCGAGCCCTTCGCCCTGCCCCTGGACCGCAGCCAGCCGTTCAGCGGCGTGATCGTGCTGGAGAACGTCCAGCTGGGCGAGGTGCTCGCCGGCTCGGGGTTCGGCGACAAGGTGACCCTTGACGCGGTGGTGTCGGGACGGCTGCCGTTCACGTCCGATCCGGTGTCGGGCCTGCGCATAACGGCGGGAACCCTCGCCGCCGTCCAGCCCGGCCGGCTGTCGATCCAGCGCGAGGCGCTCAGCGGCCTCGAAGCCGGCGGGGGCGGCGAGGGGGTGCCGCCGAACACGGTGCAGGACCTCGCTTACCAGGCCATGGAGAACCTGTCGTTCGACATCCTCTCGGCGGAGGTCAACAGCCTCGACGAGGGCCGCATCGGCGTCCTGTTCCACATCCGGGGCCGCCATGACCCGCCGCAGCACCAGGAACTGCGCATCGGCATCTCCGAGTTCATCAGCCGCGAATTCCTCAACCGCGAACTGCCCCTCCCGTCGGATACCCAGATCGACCTGACGCTCGACACCACCCTCAACGTCAACCAGTTGATCGGCGACCTGCTGGAGCTGAACCGCGCCCGCGCCGGCCAGCCCTCGGCGGAGGCCGCCGCTCCGCCGCGAACCGAGCCCGTCCCGACGCCTTGATCCCGCCGGCTTGGCCGTTCAGAACCCGTTCACCCTGCGCGGCGTTACATCGTCGCAGATCACCACCGGAGACCTCCGCCATGACCCGGACGCGCGCACGCCTCGCCCTGATCGGCTTCATCGCCGCCGTCAGCGCGGGCGCCTGCACGCCCACGGTCCGGCTCCAGGTCGACCCGATCCAGATCTACGCCAAGCTGGACGCTGATATCCGCGTCCGCCTCGACAAGGAGCTTCAGGACCTCCTCGTCGAGAATCCGAACCTGTTCTGATGCGAAAGTCGCCTCCGATGTCCTTCCGCAAGCTCTTCGTCCTCGCCGCCGCCGTCGCCGCGCTCGGCGTGGCCGCCGGCGCCGCCTTCGCGCAGACGGCCCAGCAGAAGGCGATGATCGACGCCGCCAAGGCCCAGGGAACCGTCGGCGAACAGGCCGACGGCTACCTCGGCTTCCGCCAGCCCTCGCCCGACCCTGCCCTGACGCAGGCCGTGACGGTGACCAACAACGCCCGCCGCGAGGGCTACGCCCGCAGCGCCCAGGCGGCCGGCGACGGCGCGACGACCGAAGCCGCCGCCGCGCGGGCCTTCCAGACCATCGTCATGCCGCGCATCCAGAGCGGGCAATGGTACCGCAACGCCCAGGGCCAGTGGGTCCAGCGCTAAGGGTCAGCGGAGCCTTTGGCCTCCGGCAGGGTTATCCCTGCGGCCGTTTCGTCCGGCCGTCACCGGAAAGCCGATGCGAACCGCCTCAGAATGTATGGCCATGGCCGCGCGAATGGACGGCTACGCCGCGCGCGATATCGAGCCGCGCCTGCGCGCCGAATGGACCATCATGGCCTCCCATTGGCGCGGTCTGGCCCGTCAGGCGGACTGGCAAGACCGCTACGCCGCAAGCGCGTCCCAGAGTCGGCTTTCCGACTTGTTGCTCCCAATGGCTGCGAGTGTGTCATAGGTATCCGGTCGGCCGCCCTTTCGCGCGCCCGCCCCGGACTGCCCTTCCGTCATGCCGACCACGATACCCGCGATCGAGGATGCCCAAACGCTCGCTCAGGCGATCGTCGACACCATCCATGAGCCGCTGATCGTCCTCGACGGGGGCCTGCGGGTCCTCGCCGCCAGTCGCGCCTTCTACGAGATATTCAGGGTCGACTCCGAGCGCACCATGGGCTGCCTCCTCTACGACCTGGGCGACGGCCAATGGAACATCCCGGCCCTGCGCCTGCTGCTCGAAACCATCATTCCCGAAAAGACGGCCATGGACGGGTTCGAGGTCGATCACGACTTCCCCGGTGTCGGCCGACGCACCATGCTGCTCAACGCCCGCAAGGTGATCTACGAGACCAGCGCTGACAGCACCATCCTGCTGGCCTTCACGGATATCACCGCGCGGCGGGCCGTCGAGCGCAACCTCGCCGACCTGCTCGAACACACCGAAGAGCTTCTGCGTCAGAAGCAGGTCCTGCTGCAGGAGATGCAGCACCGCGTCGCCAACAGCCTGCAGATCATCGCCAGCATCCTGCTGATCAAGGCGCGCGCCGTGACCTCCGAGGAGACCCGCCTCCATCTCAAGGATGCGCACCAGCGGGTCCTGTCGGTGGCGGAGGTTCAGGCTCACCTCCATGCCTCCGGCGACCTCGACCAGATCGAGGTCGGGCCCTACCTGTCCAAACTGTGCGCCAGCCTCGCCGCCTCGATGATCGGCGACAGCTATCCCATCGCCCTCGACGTGGAGGCGGACCACGGCTGGATCGGTTCGGACAAGGCCGTGAGCATGGGCCTGATCGTCACCGAACTGGTCATAAACGCCATCAAATACGCCTTTCCGACGACGCGCGCCGACGCCCGGATACGGGTGGGTTTCGACAGCACCGACGCAGGCTGGTTGCTGACCGTCAGCGACAACGGGGTCGGCGGCGTCGAAACCGCCGCGCCGCTCGTCCACGGCGGCCTCGGCACGGCCATCGTCGAAGCGCTGGTCAAACAGCTCGACGCCCGAATGCAGGTGCAGTCCGCCGAGGGCATGGCGGTGTCCATCCGACACCCCGCGGCCTGAGGGTCCCTGCGGAAGGGGCGCCGCTCGCCCGGGGCGATCCTGCGCGCTAGTCTTCCGCCATGCCCCGTCCGGTGGTTCGACTGATCGGCAATCTCCTCGTGGCCGCGGGCGTGGCGATCGCGGCCACTCTCGGCATCGGCGTCGCCTGGGCGGCGATCGGCGGCGGGGACCTGCCGGTCCATGGCTGGATCGCCCTGCTGCTGGGCGTCTTCGGCACCGTCGGCCTCGCCTGGGGGCTGATGGCCCTGGCCTTCAAGTCGGACCGCGAGGGCTGGGACGACCGGGTCGACAACACCCTCGATCCGGCCGGCGACCGCGACGCCGATCACGACGACAAGTCTTGAGCCCGGCTCCGGCGCGGGCGATAGGTCGCGGATGACCGACGCTCCCGACGCGCCACCCTCCGTGATCACCTACGCCGGCTATCTCGCCCTCGACGACCTGCTGGCGGCCCAACACCCGATCTCGTCCGAGCATGACGAGATGCTGTTCGTCATCATCCATCAGGCCAAGGAGCTGTGGCTGAAGCAGATCCTGCACGAGGTGGCGATGGCGCAGCGCCTCGTCCGCGCCGGCGATCTGGTCCCCGCCTACAAATGCCTCGCCCGGGTCAGCCGCATCCAGGCGGTGATGACCATGAGCTGGGACATCCTGGCCACGATGACCCCGGCCGAATACCTGCGCTTCCGCGGCGTGCTCGGCTCCTCCTCCGGCTTCCAGAGCGACCAGTTCCGCCGCCTCGAATACATGCTGGGCCTCAAGGACGAACGCTTCCTGCGCTTCCACGAAGGGCGGCCCGCCGCCCACGCCGCGCTGAAGGGGGCGCTCGAGGCGCCCAGCCTCTATGACGACGCCATGGCTCAGCTCGCCGCCGCAGGCCTGCCCGTCCCCGCCGAGGTGCTGAACCGGGACTTCAGCAAGCCGTGGGAGCCGTCGGAAGGCGTGGAGGCGGCGTGGCTGGAGGTCTACCGCGACACCGCGCGCTGGTGGTCGCTCTACCAGTTGGCCGAGAAACTGGTCGATCTGGACGACGCCCTGCTGACCTGGCGGCACAAGCATGTGGTCACGGTCGAGCGGATCATCGGCCGCCGCCGTGGAACGGGCGGCACCGAGGGGGTTTCCTATCTGACCGAGACCCTGCAGCGCCGCTGCTTCCCCGAGCTGTGGTCGCTGCGCACCAGACTCTGAAGGAGGCCCCGGGATGCGAACCGCCCTGTTAGCCGCCGCCCTGCTGGCCCTGGCCGCGTGCGGCCGGAACGAGACGGCCGCCCCGACCGAACCGGCCGAGCCCGCGCCGATCCCGTCCAAGCCGCCGCTGGTGGAGCCGCCCGAGACGCCCGCCGCCGCCTCGCCCGGGCGGCTGACCCTGGTCGACGCCTCGGGCGCGCCCGCCCTGCATCTGTCCTGCGACGACCGGCCGGGGGCCATCGTCATCCATGTGCCCGGCTTCGAACCGATCGGCAGCGAGGACCGGCTGACGCTGGGCGCCGGGGACGAGGCCTTCGCCTTCGTCGCGGACCTCGAAGCGTCGGGACCCGGGGTTACCGCCGGCGGCGCGCCGGAAGCGGATCTGTTCGCCCGGATGGCGCGTGGCGAACCGGTCCGGGCCGTCTACGGGGCCCAGTCCGTCGGCCCCGCCCGGGCGGCGACCCCCGCGGCGCTGCGCGCCTTCGTCGCCCGGTGCGGCGGCCTGCGGGACCGCTGACAAGGCAACCAATACCGCCACGGTGAGGTTTAACCCCGCACAGCCTGCGGGAATCCCGTCATGTCCAACGCCAATCGCCACGACATCCACGTCCTGAACAGCCTGATCCAGACCGCCATCGACAGCGCCGACGGCTACCGCGAAGCCTCCACCGAGGCCGAGGATCCCGGCCGCCGCGACCTGTTCGGACGGCGCAGCTTCGAGCGCCGGCAGGTCGCCGAGGAGCTCCAGTCGACCGTCCGCGCGCTCGGCGGCGACCCCGCCGCCGACGGCTCCATCCTGGCCAAGGCCCAGCGCGCCTTCGCCGACGTCAAACACGCCCTGATGCGAGACGAGACCAGCATGGTCGGCGCCGTGGAAAGCGCCGAGGAGGCCGTCCGGGCCCGGTTCGAAAAGGCGCTGGAGGACAGCCAGATCTCCGCCACCACCCGCGAGACCATCCGCCGCGCCTTCGCCCGGGTCAGCGGGGGCCGCGACGAGATGCACGAGCTCCGTCACAGCCTCGAAGGCCAGCGCGACGCCGGCAACCGGCTGTATCCGCACTAGCGGCGGCGCATGAAAAAGGCCCCGGCGTCACCGCCGGGGCCTTCGTCATTTCTGGACCGTGAAACGGATCAGGCTTCGGTGTCGACCGCCGGGGTTTCGGCCTGGCCGGTTTCCGGGACCACGACGCCCTTGGGCGCGCGGACGGTCTGCTTCTCGGCGATCCGCGCCGACTTGCCGCGGCGATCGCGCAGGTAATAGAGCTTGGCGCGACGCACGACGCCGCGACGCTTGACCTCGATGGAGTCGATGTTCGGCGACAGGATCGGGAACACCCGCTCCACGCCCTCGCCGAACGAAATCTTCCGCACGGTGAAATTCTCGTTCACGCCGCCGCCGGCGCGGGCGATGCAGACGCCCTCGAAGGCCTGGATGCGTTCGCGCTCGCCTTCCTTGATCTTGACCATGACCCGCAGCGTGTCGCCGGGCTGGAAGTCGGGGATCGCGCGCTTCTCGATCAGGCGGGCTTTTTCTTCGGCTGCGATCGTCTGCAGGATGTTCATGTCATTCTCCTCGAGCTTTTTTGCTCTTTACCTGTGATTTGGCGGAGTCAGGCTCCGCATGGGTCGTCTTCGCCAGATGCGCCGCCCAGAGGTCCGGCCGCCGCTCCCGGGTCGTCTTCTCCCGCTGCTCTTCGCGCCATTGTGCGACCTTCTTGTGGTCGCCCGACAGAAGCACCTCGGGAATCTCCAGCCCCTCGAACGTCCGCGGTCGCGTGTACTGCGGATGCTCCAGAAGACCGTCCTCGAAGCTCTCCGAACTCAGGCTTTCCGCCTGGCCCAGCACTCCGGGGATCAATCGAACGCACGCCTCGATCACCACCATCGCCGCCGCCTCGCCGCCGGCGAGCACCGCGTCTCCGACGGAGACCTCCTCGAACCCGCGCGCGTCGAGCACACGCTGGTCCACCCCCTCGAAGCGGCCGCAGAGGACGGTAATCCCGTCCGCCTTCGCCCATTCCTTCACCCGCGCCTGGGTCAGGGGCCGACCCCGGGCGCTCATGTACAAAAGCGGCCGGGGCGGCCCGGAAACGCTGTCCAGCGCCCTCGCCACCACGTCCGCCTTGAGCACGGCTCCCGGTCCGCCACCCGCGGGGGTGTCGTCCAGGAAGCCGCGCCTATCCTCGCTGAACCCCCGAATGTCAAGGGTTTCGAGGCTCCACAGCCCCCGTTCGCGCCACGCCGAGCCGATCAGCGACACGCCGAGCGGGCCCGGAAAGGCTTCCGGAAACATGGTCAGGACGGTGGCGGTGAAGGGCATGGGCGGAGGATGTAGCCGTGAAACGCACGGCCGCGAAGACCCAACTGGAAGCCTGTGGAGGGCGCTTGACTTGGTCCGGAGAGGCCAATCACAGTCGGGAAAACAGGACGCCACGAATGCGAACGCTCCCCTGGGCCCTTACAGTCCTCGTTCTCTCTTCCTGCTCGACGCTGCCCGAAACCGACGCAGATCGGATGCGGACGGAGACCGTCAGGCTTGAGCCGACAGGGGATCTGTCCCTCAAGGCTGGAGGCTATGTCGATGTCGCGGGATTCGCGTTCGACATCTGGTTCGAGAATGACGCCGTCGATCTGTCCACGCCCAAATCAGTGACGTGGTCGGTTGGTTTCAGGAACTACTGCCGAACTCGGGACAGCTGGGTTCAGTCCGTGGTCGAGGGGCCTTCGGGGCAGGTCTGGCGCGGCTATCGCACTTTCGTTCCCGCGGGGCCGGACCACCCACAGCATTGGTCCAGCGGTGGGAGCGGAGCCCATGTCTACGGCGGTCCCGCAACACCGGGACTTCTGGAAGCTGTCACCCAGGGCGGTCGCTTCATCCTCGCGGTTGAGGACGACGAGGGTCGGCGTTGGAATGCTGTGGAGATCGACACGCTCACGCCGACGGAAAGAAGCCAGCTTTTTGCTGCCCAGCCCGCATCGGAGCCTCGTGAGACCGAGATGCTGGTGGTCGCCTCGGCTCCGCCGGTGGCCGCGGTCTCCCCTCCCCGGACCTGTCCCTGAGAGGTTGCGCCGCGACCAGGCTGCGAGCGATCGCGTCGCGCGCGTTGCGCCCTACCGCCGGGACTCGATCCAGCTGTCCACCTGGTCCTCCAGCACGTCCAGCGGCACCGAGCCGGAACCCAGCACCACGGCGTGGAAGTCGCGGATGTCGAACCGCTCTCCCAGCGCCGCCTGCGCCCTTTGCCGCAGCTCCATGATCTTCAGCTCGCCGATCTTGTAGCTGGTCGCCTGCCCCGGATTGGTGATGTAGCGCTCCACCTCCTTGACGATGTCGCGCTCGCTCAGCAGCGAGTTCTGGCGGAAGTAGTCGATGGCCTGCTCACGGCTCCAGCGCTTCGAATGCAGGCCGGTGTCGGTGACCAGCCGCACCGCCCGCCACAGCTCGGTCGAGAGCCGGCCGAAGTCCGAATAGGGGTCCTGGTAGAAGCCCATCTCCTTGCCCAGCCGCTCGGCGTAGAGCCCCCAGCCCTCGGCGTAGGCGCCGTAGCCGCCAAAGCGCCGGAACGACGGCAGGCCCTGCATCTCCTGTGCCCAGGCGATCTGAAAATGGTGCCCCGGCGCGCCCTCGTGATAGCTGATGCCCTCGATCTGCGGCTTCAGCACCTGGGTCATGTCCGACAGGTTGACGTAGTAGATGCCCGGCCGCGAGCCGTCCGGTGCCGGGGCGTTGTAGAAGGCGATCGAGGCCGTCGCCTCGCGCCACGGCTCCACCGCCCGCACCTCCAGCGCCGCCTCCGGCAGGTCGCTGAACCACTGCGGGGCCGCCGCCATCACCTGGGCGATGAAGGCGCGGCTGTCGGTCAGATACTGCTCCTTGCCCTCCGGCGTGTTCGGATACTGGAAGCGCGAATCGGTCTTCAGATGCGCGAACATCTCCTGCAGCGAGCCCTCGAACCCGACCTGGTCCATAATCGTCTGCATCTCGCCGTGCAGGCGCTCGACCTCCCTCAGACCGATCTCGTGGATCTGGTCAGCGGTCAGATCGGTCGTCGTCGAGAGCCTCAGGCGGGCGTTATAGTAGTCCTCGCCCTGCGGCAGCCGCCACACGCCGCCGTCGCGGTCCGGCATCGTCGCCGCCAGCGCCTGCACCTCGGCCAGGGCCGTCAACACGTGCTCGTAGCCGCGCTTCCACTCGCCCGTCAGCGCCGCGCGCCCCTCGGCCAGCAGCCGGTCCTTTTCGGCCCGGTCCGCCGTCAGGGCGGTGACCTTCTTCTGGAAGTCCGCCCACACCGGATTGTCGGCCCCGCCGTCGAACGGTGCGCCGGTGATGATATTGCGGGTGTTGGCGATCGACGGCTCGAACACGAAATTCGGCGAGATCACCCCCGCCGCGGCCCGCTGGCGCAGCTCGGCGGCGATCTCGCCCATGACCCGCTCCGAGTCGCGCAGGCGCGAAACATAGGCGTCGGCGTCGCTGACGCTGTCGACCCGGTGATTGTTGATCATGAACACCGGCAGGCCGGTGGTCGGATTGCCGTTCGCCGCGAACTGATAGCCCCAGTCCCGCCAGCGGTTCGCCAGCCGCGCCTGCTCGACGCCGTATTCGAACAGCCGCCACGACATACGGCTCTCTGCGCTTAGCGCCTGCGGATTGAACTGGTCGTTGAGCTGCTCCAGCTGCCGCTCCGCCAGCGCCAGCCCGCGCTCGGCCGCGGCGTCCGTCGCGTCGTCCAGCCTGCCGTAGTCGCGCTTGATGCCCAGCGAGGTCATGGTCTGCGGCGACAGGGCGATCCGCTCCTGGAAGGCCTGTTCGAAGAAGGCCGCCAGCCGCGCGTCCTCCCTCTGGACGGTGGCCGCCGGCGCGGCGGCGTCCTGCGCCAGAACCATGGCTGGCGCGCCCGCCAGAACAGCGACGGCGCAGACGGTGGAGACGAGCAGACGACGCATGGAAACCCTCCCGGACACTTCAGGCCGGGACCATCACCGCTGACACGCCGCGGCGCAAGTTACGGCCCTGTCAGGTGTGCGCGCCTCTAGAACTCCCGCCAGCTGTCGCCCGGATCCCGCTCGCCGGGGTCGATACGCTGCTGGCCCCAGGCGACGATCATCAGCAGCTTGTGGCTGCGCAGGCGGAACTCGCCGGTCATCGGAATGACCGCCCCCAGCGGCGCCCCGGTGCTCGGCTCGTAGAGGAAGCCCGAGAATTCGGCCACGCCGACCCGGTCGCGGCGGCTGTAGACCGACAGCTCGGGCACCGAGACGACGTTGAAGCTGTCGTTGATCGGGATGCGCATCTCCGGCACGCCGAACACCCGCCGCATCTGCTCCAGCGACAGGGCCCCGGCGCGCAGCTCCAGCACCGCGGCGGCCTCCTGCTTCGACGCCGCCAGCGAATAGCCGGCCTCGGACAGCGCCGCCCGCACGGCGCTGACCGCATAGGGAGCGTTCTCGGCGCGGAAATAGGAGTCGTCGACGAACACCCGGGTGCCGCGAGGGATCGGCAGGGTCAGGCCCTCGACGGCGCGGTCGGCGGCGCGGGCCACCAGCAGCTGCTCGGTGGCGGTGCGCGACGGATAGGTTTCCGAGGTCGAGGCGCAGGCGGCGAGGGTCAGGCCGGCCGAGGCGAGGGCGGCGAGGGTGCGAATGTTCAGCTTACCAGCTCCCGGTGTTGGGCATGGAGATCCAGGGTTCGGCGGGCGGCAGGTGTTCGCCCTCCTGCAGCAGTTCGATGGAGATGCCGTCCGGCGAGCGGACGAAGGCCATGTGGCCGTCGCGCGGCGGGCGGTTGATCGTCACCCCGCCGTCCATCAGCCGCCGGCAGACGGCGTAGATGTCCTCGACGCGATACGCCAGATGGCCGAAATTGCGGCCGCCGCCGTAGGGCTCCGGGTCCCAGTTGAAGGTCAGTTCGACCTCGGGGGACCGTTCCGCCTCCGAGCGCGCCCGGTCGGCCGGCGCGGCCAGGAAGACGAGGGTGTAGCGGCCGGCCTCGTTCTCCATCCGGCGCACCTCCTCCAGACCGAGCAGGTCGCGGTAGAAGCGCAGCGAGGCGTCGAGGTCCGTTACGCGGACCATGGTGTGCAGATAGCGCATGGTCTTCCGGTCCTGGGGAGAGGCGGGGAGGCGGTCTCTATAGCGACCGATGGCCGCGACCGCGACTCACGCCCTGTTTCGGCAGGTGCGCCGGGCGGCGACGCCTGCTAGAGCCGAAGGTTCAGGCGCCCCGCGGGGCTTCCGTCGGGGATCGAATGTTCCGCAAGCTTTACGACTGGGTCTTCTCTCTGGCCCGACACCGGCACGCCACGCCGGCCCTCGCCGTCATCTCCTTCGCAGAGAGCTCGATCTTCCCCGTTCCTCCCGACGTGATGCTGGCGCCGATGATCCTGGCGCGGCCCGACAAGGCCTATTTCTACGCCTTCGTCTGCACCGTCGCCTCCGTTCTGGGCGGCATTCTCGGCTACGCCATCGGCTATTATCTGACCGACGTCGGCCTGTGGCTGATGAATCTGCTGGGCCATTCCGACGGTCTCGCCGAGTTCCAGCACTGGTTCGACCGGTGGGGCCTGGCGGTGATCCTGATCAAGGGGCTGACGCCCGTGCCCTACAAGCTGGTGACCATCGCCTCCGGGCTCGCGGCCTTCAGCTTCCCGGTGTTCGTTGCCGCCTCCGTGGTCACCCGCGGCGCCCGCTTCTTCCTCGAGGCCTGGGTGCTGCGCCGCTGGGGACCGGCCATGCTGGCCCAGGTCGAGAAGCGGCTGGCCATGTGGAGCATCATCGGCATCGTGTTGCTGGTCGGCGCCATCGTCGCGGTGAAGCTTCTCTGACCGGGCGAGCCGCATCGACGCCGCCCTCCGGCCCGGCTATGAACGGGGTCCGATGAGAGGCCTTTATCGACTCCTGACGCGGTGGTGGACCGCCTTCGCCCTCGCCGCCTCGCTGGCGCTGCTCGGCGCGGCGCATGCGTTCGAGCGTTTCGGCGGTCTCGCGCCCT
This sequence comes from Brevundimonas sp., assembly GCF_035626535.1. Lineage (GTDB taxonomy): Bacteria > Pseudomonadota > Alphaproteobacteria > Caulobacterales > Caulobacteraceae > Brevundimonas. The sequence continues at coordinate 20,974 of NZ_DASPNO010000059.1, read as the reverse complement.
GCAATCTCTGCCTCAAGCAGCGCGAGGTCTACTGGGGCGCGGTCGCCATCGCCCTGACCGCCACCCTGTGGCACGTGATCAGCCGGGGCAGCCGCGGCACGCCGCGCATCGCCGCCTTCCTGCTGGCGGTGGTCTTCACCACCGGCGCCGTCGCGGCGGTCTTCCACATGGGCGGCGAGAACGGCTGGTGGGAGCTGCCGGCCGCCTGCATGGGCGGCGGCGACGTCAGCCTCGAAGGCCTCGCGGCCCTGGCCATGGGCACGGCCCAGATCGAGCCGCCGGTCTACTGCGACGCGGTGACGTGGCGCTTCCTCGGTCTCAGCATGGCAGGATGGAACGCGCTGATCTCGATCGCGCTTGCGGTGTTCAGCCTGTTCGCCGCCAAGAGGCCCAAGGATGCCCGTGCGCCCCGCCCCTGACGCCGCCGCAAGGCCGGTTCGTCTGGCCCACCCGGGCCGGGGCGCCGGCCGCCGCCGCCGCGCTGAAATCCTCCGCGTCGACCACGCGGGCGAATACGCCGCCGTCCACATCTATCGCGCCCAGCGCGCCGTCTTCGAGGGTCGCGCCGGCAAGGACGCCATCGCCGCCGACATGAGAGAGATGCAGGCGCAGGAGGCCGTCCATCTCGCCCGTTTCGACGCCCTGCTCAACGCCGAACGGGTGCGACCCACGCTCATGACTCCGGTCTGGCGCCTCGCCGCCCTGGGTCTCGGCGCCGGCACCGCCCTGCTGGGCGAGAAGGCCGCCCACGCCTGCACCGAGGCGGTCGAAAGCGTCATCGAGGAACACTACGCCGAGCAGATTTCGGAACTGGCGGACCGCGACCCCGAGCTGGCCGCCGAGCTGTCGAAATTCCGCGAAGAGGAACTGGCCCACCATGACCACGCCGTCGACCACGGCAGCCGCGAGGCGCCCGGCTACGGCCTGCTCAGCGCGGTGATCAAGGCCGGCTGCCGCGCCGCCATCAAGATCAGCGAGCGGGTCTGAGCGGACGCCGGCGGCGGGGCCTGCTGGCGACCGTCCTTCGCGGCGGCGCCGCGCCGCCCTGTCATTGACCGGGCGATGGCCGGTCAGGCCGCCTTTCGCCGCCGCTTCGGCGCCGCCTTGGGCTCGCTGTCGAAGAGCTCGGCCAGCTTCTCGATCATGACGCCCCCCAGCTGCTCGACGTCGACGATGGTCACCGCCCGGCGGTACCAGCGGGTCACGTCGTGGCCGATGCCGATGGCGATCAGCTCGACCGCCGAGCGGTTTTCGATCTCGGCGATCACCTGCCGCAAATGCTTGTCCAGATAGAGGGCGGCGTTCGCCGACTGGGTCGAGTCGTCGACGGGCGAGCCGTCCGAGATGACCATCAGGATCTGCCGCGCTTCGGGCCGGCCCAGCAGCCGCTCGTGCGCCCAGGTCAGCGCCTCGCCGTCGATGTTCTCCTTCAGCAGCCCCTCGCGCATCATCAGGCCGAGGTTCTTCTTGGCCCGACGCCACGGCGCGTCGGCCGACTTGTAGATGATGTGCCTCAGGTCGTTCAGCCGCCCGGGATTGGCCGGCTTGCCGGCGCTGATCCACGCCTCGCGGGCCTGGCCGCCCTTCCACGCCCGGGTGGTGAAGCCGAGAATCTCGACCTTGACCCCGCAGCGCTCCAGCGTTCGCGCCAGGATGTCGGCGCACACTGCCGCCACCATGATCGGTCGCCCGCGCATCGAGCCGGAGTTGTCCAGCAGCAGGGTCACCACCGTGTCCCGGAACGGGCTCTCGCTTTCGGCCTTGAAGCTCAGCGGGCTGGTCGGGTCGGTGATGATCCGCGTCAGCCGGGCGGTGTCCAGCACACCCTCCTCGAGGTCGAAGGCCCAGCTGCGGTTCTGCTGCGCCATCAGCCGCCGTTGCAGCTTGTTGGCCAGCCGCGCCACCACCGACGACAGCGCCGTCAGCTGCTGGTCCAGCAGCGACCGCAGCCGCTCCAGCTCGTTGGGGTCGCACAGGTCGGCCGCGTCGATGACCTCGTCGTGGGCGGTGGTGAAGACGCGGTAGGCGTCGATCGGTCGGCCGTCGTCGCCGACCTCCTGCCGGTTGGGCAGGGCCCCCTCATTGATCTCCGGCCCCTCGTCCGAGGCGTCGCCGTCCGGATCGGCCGGGGCGCCGTCGGGGCGAGCGTCGCGTTCCTGGCCGGCGGTCTGGTCGTCGGTCGAGCCGTCCATCGACTGGCCCTCGCCGCCGCCGGCGTCGTCCTCGTCATCCTGCTCGTCGGAGGCGTCCGGCTCCTGCGGATCGGGCTCCTCGTCGCCCTTGTCGTCCGAGGCGTCGTCGCCGCGTCCGTCGCCCGGATCGAGGTCCAGCGCGCGCAGAACCTCCTTCAGCCGCGCCGCGAAGACCGTCTGGTTGCCCGCCACCTCGGTCAGGGCGTCGATCTTCGTTCCGGCCCGGCGCTCCAGGTCGCCGCGCACCAGATCGAGCAGGGCGCCCGCCCCGTCCGGGGCCCGCTGGCCGGTCAGCCGTTCGCGCACCAGCAGGGCCACCGCCTCGGCGGCCGGCACGCGCTCGGCCTCCGTGACCCGCAGCGCCCCCGACCGCTCCAGCCGCGTCAGCAGCGCCGCGTTCATGTTGGCCCGCACCCCCGCCAGAGATTGCGAGCCGACCGCCTCGACCCGCGCCTGCTCGACCGCCTCGAAGACGTCGGCCGCCCGGCTGTCGACGGGCCGCAGCCGGGCGTGCAGCCCCTCGTCGTGATTGGCCAGTCGCAGGGCCAGCCGGTCGGCCTGTCCGCGCAGCGCCGCGCTCTCGGGGCCGGCGGGGTCGCGCGGCGGATGGGGCAGGGTCAGGACGCCGTCGGCCAGCTTCGGTCCGTCCGAGCCGAACAGCACCTCCAGCTCCGACTGCTCCGCCAGCGCCCGCGCCGCATGGGCCAGCGCGCGCTTGAAGATTTCGGCGGGTGTCTCGGCGGAGGCCATGGCGTCCGGTCAGCCTTTCGCCTCAGTGCGCGTCGGGCGGCCGGGCGGCGGGGCTGAAATATTCGCTCTCCGGCTTGGGCCGCGGCGACAGCACGAAGCGCCGGTCGCAGTAGCCGCACTCGACGTGGTCGTCATCGCCCATGTCCATATAGACCAGCGGATGGCCCAGGGCGCCGCCGCCGCCGTCGCAGGCCACGCGCTTCGTCGAGACCACGATCTCTTCCGGCGGCGGGATGATCGCATCGGGGTGGCGGGGCGGCATGATCGACCTTTGGGACTGGGAGGGCGCGTCGGCGGACTCCCTAGGCGGCAAGCCCGCCGTCGTCAAACCTCGCGGGGCTTGCGGTTGAACATCCGGTCGAACAGGGCCTTGCGCCGCCGGAAGATGGTCCAGCCGAGGCAGCCCGCCGCCACCCACAGGCCGATCTCTCCGATCACCGCAGCCGGTCCGCCGAAGACCAGCAGGTCGCGCGTCCCCAGCTCGCCCATCCGGTTCAGCACGAGGATCGCCGTGAAGGCGCCGTAGCCGAGCACGCAAAACCCGAAGGCCGTCCAGCCGATCAATTTGGTCCGGGACATTCCATTACTCCGTCAAGCAAACTGTCCATAATGACAAGGATGCTAGACATCACGCCCGATTGTGTCAAGCACCGTTGACACGATGCCTTCCCGCTCAAGCGAGGGCTTGGCCGCGGCGGGTCGCGCGCCTACCTAGGCGAACCGCTCCGCCTGAAAGCCGCCGATGATCGCCCACGACCCGCTCCCCGCCAACGCCATCGAGGTCCGCGGGCTGGAGAAGACCTACGCCGGTTCGAAGAAGGCGCCGCCCAAGACCGCCCTGCGCGGCGTCGACCTGATCATCCCGCGCGGCTCGATGTTCGGCCTGCTCGGCCCCAACGGCGCCGGCAAGTCGACCCTGATCAACATCCTCGCCGGGGTGGTCAACAAGACCGGCGGCTCCGCCTCGATCTGGGGCCGCGACATCGACCGCCAGCCGCGCGACGCCCGCGCCGCGCTCGGCGTGGTGCCGCAGGAGATCGTCGCCGACGTCTTCTTCACCCCCCGCGAGGCGCTCGAGGTCCAGGCCGGCTTCTACGGCGTGCCGGCCCATGAGCGCCGCTCCGACGAGCTGCTGGCCGCCCTCGGCTTGACCGACAAGGCCCACGCCTATGTCCGCACCCTGTCCGGCGGTATGAAGCGCCGCCTGATGGTGGCCAAGGCCCTGGTGCACAATCCGCCCATCCTGATCCTCGACGAACCCACCGCCGGCGTCGACGTCGAGCTGCGCCGCCAGCTCTGGGAGTACGTCCGCCGCATCAACGCCGAGGGCGTCACCATCCTGCTGACCACCCACTATCTGGAGGAGGCGCAGGAGCTCTGCGACACCATCGCCATCATGAACCGCGGTGAGGTGGTGGCGTGCGAGCCGACGCCGCAGCTGCTGCGCCGCCTCGATACGCGCAACGTGGTGGTCAGCCCCGAGGGCGAACTCGCCGGCGCGCCCGCCCTGCCGGGTTTCGAGGTCACCCCCCGCCCGAACGGCGCCTTCGCGGTCAGCTACAAGAAGGGCCAGTCGTCGGTGGAGCAGGTCCTCGCCGCCGTCCGCGCCGCCGGCGTCACCATCGCCGACATCTCCACCGAGGATCCCGATCTGGAAGACGTCTTCCTCGCCCTGACCTACGGCGACGCCGGGCAGGGGGATCCGACGAGGGACTGACGGAGGCCTTGCCGGGAGTCAGCGCAGGGCGAGCACGTCGGAAAGCAGCATCGGCTCGCTCTGCATCCGCCGGATGAGGGCCCACTGTTCCTCGGGCGACCTGCCGCGCATGACCTGTTCCACCGCGTACCAGCCGAAGTCCGAGGCGATCAGGAACGAGCCGAAGGCGGAGATCATCCGGATGGTCTGCTGCGCCGCCTCCGGCGTCTGAAGCCGGTATTTGACCAGCAAGGCCCGCGCGGTCTCCTCGTCGATCGCGCCGGTCAGGAAGTCCCGGGTGATCGTGGCCGTCGATCCCAGCAGCCGCGGCCGCGCCGTCAGATAGGCCCGCCATTGCTCTTCGTCCTGCATCGTCAGACCGGCGAGGGGGTACAACACGTCCCGCTGGAAGGCGATGCGCTCCTCAACCGGGAAGGCCAGGTAGACGCCATGTTCGGCGATCGCCTCGGCGACCGGGAAGACGGGTTCGCTGTCGATCGCCGCCCCCCATTCAGACCACCCCCTGGCCCGGTACAGGGCCCTGTCCAGGGTGAGGAGGTGGACGTGATGGCCCGGATAGACCTCATGACAGGCGTTCTGCAGCAGCCGGTCGACGTCTGTCGGTATGACCCGGCTGATCCGGACGACGCTGCGGCCGTTTCCGCGGTACATCGTCTGCGCGGGCGTGAGGTCGTCGTCGACGAACTCCACCTCGACCGTCTCCGGTTCGAGCGGCGCATGGGCGGCGGTCCGGCGTCGGCACTCTGCCAGGGCGGCGTGAAACACGGCTTCGATCCTGTCCGCCGGGACGGCGGCCGACCGCCGCATCGCCGCGATCCGTTCCGGCAGCGTTCCTTCGCCGGGCATGGTGGCCTCGAGACCGGCCAGGGTCGCGTCGTAGTCCGCGAGCGCCGGGAACTGCGGCGTGAACCCGAACCGCCGCTGGACCTCCTCCGCGACGTCCAGCGGTTCAGCCGGCGGCCGGACGCGCAGGTCCAGAGCGGCCAGGCGAGCGCGCAGCGATCGGCGGCGCATATCCGCCACTGCATCATCTGTCGGAACCAGCGCATCCAGCCGGCCGATCAGCGCTTCAGCCGCCTCTCCGATCTGAGCGGATGTGCGGGCTTCCGCCTTGGCGCCGGCCAGCTGTTCGGCGAGGCCCATATCCACCTCGACGTTCGGGGATTGGAGGAGTTGGGCGCCCAGCGCCAGTTCGGCGTAGTCGAGGGCGATCTCGTCGACGGGATCGGCCCGCACCGGCGTGGCGCCGCCGAAGAACAGGATCAGGCCGGACAGCAGGCAGAGCAGCTTTTTCACGGGGAGCTCCTCGGTCGATGGGCCGAGGCTGTCTCAACCTCCCGGTCTTGGCAATGTCGGATCCGGCGTGGTGACGCCGACGACGGGCGAAGTCCGGGGCTCCGGGTCCACCGCAAACGAAAATGGGGCCGCCGGCGGCGACCCCATTCGACGGCGCTGGCCGTGGGGTCAGTCGGGGCTGACTTCGTTTTGCTGCAAGCGCCGGGGCCCCTCACGGCCGCTCTCGGTGCCGGTATCGCGGTCCCGGCCCTCCGGGGCGGCCCCGGCGCTTCCGGACGTGTCGCCGCTGCTCTGGTTGCCGGCGGCCGAGCGAGTCTCACCTGATCCGGACTGCGCGTCCCGGAGGCTGCGGCGGTTCAGCTCGGCGGTGGTGGCCCGGGCGTCAGCAGCGCCGCCCGCCGTGGCGGAGGCGCGGCGCAGGGCGGTGTCGACGTCCCCATCGGCCGAGCCGCTGCCGTTCGCGCCGGTTCCGCCGGCACTGACCGAAGCCGAACCGTCGACACGGGCGCTCGCCGACGCGTTCGGCGGGGTGACGGACGGCGGGGCGACGGAGGGGATCGAGGCCGGCGGCGTGCTGACCGACGGAACGCTGACCGCGGGGGTCCGGACAGACGGCACCGTCACCGGCGGGGTGCTCACCCGGGGAACCTGAACGGGCGGCGTCCGGACAACCGGCACGCTCGGAACGACCTGGGCGGAAGCGGCGCTCGCAAGAGCAGTAGCGGCCGCGGAGAGAAAGAGTACGAGTTTCATCTTGTAATTCCTTTGCTTCCCCCTCGCCCCTCTAAACCCCCCGCCGCGTTGAGGGGTTCCTCCGGCTCAGCTAGAAGACGCGTCCCACGATCAGCCCCACGCCCAGGTCGGGGGTGCTGTCGGTCAGGCCCACGGTCCCGTAGCCGGTCAGCGCCCAGCCTCCCTGCGAGTCGATCCGGAAATAGGGGTTGATCATCAGCTGCTCGTCGAAACCGTCCAGATAGGCGGAGCGGTACGTCGCCTGAACGCCGAAATTGGCGCGCGGATGGGAGGCGTAGTTCACGCCCACCATCGCCGTCGGCCCGTCCTCGAGCTCGAAGGCCGCCGGATCGCCCAGCCACTGGTACCCGATACTGCCCGTCAGGGTGAAGCTGTCGCTCAACGGCTGCCGGACTCCGAGCTGAACATTGTAGTCGGTTTCGCCCGTGCCCAGATCCTCGTCGGCCGTCGGCAGCTTGACACCTGCGCCCAGCTCCCACTGGGTCCGCCCCGCGACGGGCTCGACCAGCTGATAGGTCGCGGACATCGTCACGTCGCCGAGCCCCGAGCGCGTGGTGACGGGCCCCGCTCCGGGAATGACGACCCCGCCGACCACGGCTCCGGCCGGCCCCTTGACCCGCAGGTAGGGCACGGCGGCCTCGAAGCGCCAGCGTGGCGTCGTGGCCCGTAAACCGAGCGGGGCGTAGAGGACTTCCGTGTCCTCGGCCGCGCCGTACGAGCCTTTCGAATAGTCGACGCCGATGGACGGCTCCCACGTGACCTGGGCCACGGCTGCCGACGGGATGAGGATGAGGACCGCAGCGGCGGTTGCGACGAGATGTGATTTGGCCACGATGAGATTCCGCGATGTTTAACCGTCGCCTTAATCCCGCAGTGGGCTTTCGGTTGCTCGCCGGCAGGTGAGCATGGGCGAACAATGTCGGAGGGATGGGCGAGGGGGTGTCGCCGGAGGCCCCTGCGACCGCCGTCTCGACCCTAGACCACCATCACCGTCCCGATCAGCAGCCGCGCGCCTCTGCGGCCCAGCGTCCGGTCCGTGGCGGCCTGCAGCTGGGCCACCAGCCGCTCCACGTCCGGCGGCGCGCCGGGCAGCAGGCTGTTCGCCGCCGTCTGCACCACCGCCGCATAGGCGGCCCTCAGCCGCGGCGCGGACTGCGCCACCCGCTCCCGCAGCGCCGCGTCGGGCGTGTCCAGCCCGGTTTCGACCGTCATCACGCCGCGCCGTCCGCCGGAACGCATCACATTGGCGGTGATGGTCGGCAGACGCAGATAGCTGTTCTGCGGCGCGCCACCGCCGCCGCCGCCGGTCTTGCGGGCGGTGTCCTTCAGTCCAGGTAGGGCGCGACGATCCATGCCGGCGAACCTGCCATGCACGGTTTAAGGCCCGGTTACGGGTCCCCATGGCAGGGTCGGCCAGCGCCGTCGCGCCTCGTCTCCCTCGGCGACCTCGACCAGCCGCCCCGTCTCCACGTCGGCGGCCACGACGACGTTGTCCACGCCGGTCCAGACGCAGCCGCCCGTCTGCCGCCGGACCTGGGCCAGCACATAGACGCGCGAGCCGTCCGGCGACCAGCCCATGCCGCGGGTCGTGGCGTCCGGCTCCGGCAGGCTGGCGCACCCGTTCCGCCGGCCCAGTTCGGCGATGGCCGCCTCGCGGATCGTCGAGGTCTCCTCCGCCTGCGCCCGGGCGTCCACCGTCCACAGCCGGAAGGTGCTCCACGCGGCGTTGCCGGAGTCATTGACGAAAAACCGTTCGGAGTCGGGCGACCACGAGAGCCGGGACGCGGCCCTGACCTCTCCGACCGGGCTGCGCCGCAGGAAGCCCGCGCTCAGCAGCAGGGTCGGGTCGCTCTCGCCGCCGTAGACCACGCTCATCGTTCCCCCCGGCGATTTGATCGTGGCGGGCCTGACTTCCAGCGGCGTCGAGCCGGTGGCCGGAGCCGCGTCCCTCGATGGCTCCGACGTGCAGGCGGCGACGGCGACACACGCCGCCAGACCGAGGCGCCGGAAACCCTTCACGCCGCCACCCCGACCGCCTTCGGCTCCATCGGCTTCAGGTCCAGCAGGGTGAACAGCGCCGCATCCTCGTCCTGTTCCGGGTTCGGGGTGGTCAGCAGCTTGCCGCCGACGAAGATGGAGTTGGCCCCGGCGAGGAAGCACAGCGCCTGCATCTCCGGGCTCATCGTCTCGCGCCCGGCCGACAGCCGCACCATGGCCCTGGGGCAGACCAGCCGCGCCACCGCCACCGTCCGCACGAATTCGATCGGATCGATCTCGCCCTCCCGCTTCACGCGGTCGCCAAGCGGGGTTCCGGTCACCGGCACAAGCGCATTGACCGGCAGACTGTCGGGGTGCTCGGGCAGGGTGGCCAGGGCGTGCAGCAGCCCCGCCCGGTCGCGCCGGCTCTCCCCCATGCCGACGATGCCGCCGCAGCAGGTGCTCATCCCCGCCTCGCGTACATGGGCCAGCGTATCCAGCCGGTCCTGATAGGTCCGCGTCGTCACCACCTCGGCGTAGTAGTCCGGCCCGGTGTCGAGGTTGTGGTTGTAATAATCCAGCCCGGCCGCCTTCAGCTGCCGCGCCTGATCGGCCGTCAGCATCCCCAGCGTGGCGCAGGTCTCCAGCCCGAGCGCCTTCACCCCGGCGATCATCGTCGCCAGCTTCGGCGTGTCGCGGTCCTTCAGCTCGCGCCACGCCGCCCCCATGCAGAAGCGGCTGGCCCCGCCCGCCTTCGCCGCCATGGCCTCGGCCAGCACCGCCTGCGCGTCCATCAGCTTCTCGGCCTTCAGCCCGGTCTGGAAACTGGCCGATTGCGAGCAGTAGCCGCAGTTCTCGGCGCAGCCGCCGGTCTTGATCGACAGCAGCTGGCTCTTTTGCACCTCGGAGGGATCGAACCAGCGCCGGTGCACGGTCGCGGCCTCGAAGACCAATTCCATGAAGGGCCGGGCGAACAGGGCCTCGACCTCTTCCAGGGTCCAGTCGTGTCGGGGAACGGACAGATCGCGCGTCATGGCCGCTTCCCTGACGCAGGCCGCGCGCTATCGCAACCCCGCGCGCCCCTAGACGTCCATGATGATCTCGCCCCGCTTCAGGTCGATCACCACCCGCTGGAACACGCCCAGCACGTCGACGCCCATCAGCATCGCGGGCGTATTCTCCAGCCCCAGCAGCCGGAAGATGTGGAAGTCGCCCATCAGCACGGCCAGCCGGTCCAGCACCAGTTCGTCGAAATGCACCGCCGACACGACCATGGCCTGCGCCAGCGCCGCCCGCCCCGTCGGCGACTGCACCAGCGCATTGCCGGTCGAGGCCGCGCGGCTCTGGAACGGCCGGGCGCCAGCGGCCTCGGCGAGGGCCGGGTTGATCAGCGTGACCTGTGCCCCGGTGTCGACCACGGCCTGCACCGCCTGGCCGCGAACCAGGGCGTTGACCACCATCAACTCCGCGCCGCCCCCGCGCGGCGGCTGGAACCGCACCCGAGGCCGCACCACGCCGAGGAACTGGTCTGGATCGGGCCGCGACCGGCTGATCGACGACCGGCCTCCGCCGCGAAAGCGCATCACCAGCCGCTGCTCGGCCAGCAGATCGAGCCCGAGCAGACCGTCCAGTCCGATCAGGCCGGGGCGGGAGCCGACCGCCATCCGCGCCTCGCCCACCGACAGCGATCCGCTCGACAGGGTGCGCGCCCGGACCGCGGGGACGCGCTCCAGTCCGATCACCGTGTGCATGTCCACTTCGCCCGCCGGCGCGATCCCCAGCCGCTCCACCAGATCGCTGGCGACGACGGAGGCGCTGGCCGCCGTGTCGACGGCGAAACTGAACGGTCCCTGATCGTTGATGAAGACCGGCACGGTCGAGCGGCGCACCCGGTCCGTCGTCTGGTCGGCGCGGAACTCGTCGACCCGCGGCTCCTGCGCCAGCACAAGGCCGGGCGCGGCCAGCGCCCCGAGCAGGGCGCCGCCCAGGACGCGTCGACTGAGTCCGTCTGCCGTCATCACGCTCCTCCCCGGGCGGATGGTGGCATGGAAACCGGCGGTCCGCGAGCCGGTAGCCCGTTTCTGTCCGAAGCTTCATATAAGGATATCCTTATATGTTCATTGCCCCTGATCGGCCGGCGGGCTATAGCGGCGCCCGATCCCAGACGCGCCAGCGGTTTTCCAGAGGCTTTCATGACCGACTACATCGTCCGCGACCTGTCGCTCGCCGCCTACGGCGAGAAGGAAATCGCCATCGCCGAGACCGAAATGCCGGGCCTGATGGCGCTGCGGGCGGAATACGGCGCGGCGAAACCGCTGAAGGGCGCGCGCATCGCGGGCTCGCTGCACATGACCATCCAGACGGCGGTGCTGATCCAGACGCTGGAGGCGCTGGGCGCCGAGGTGCGCTGGGCCTCGTGCAACATCTTCTCGACCCAGGACCACGCCGCGGCCGCCATCGCCGCCAACGGCACGCCGGTGTTCGCGGTCAAGGGCGAGACCTTGGTCGAGTACTGGGATTACGCCCACAGGATCTTTGAATGGGCGGACGGCGGCTATCCGAACCTGATCCTCGACGACGGTGGCGACGCCACCCTGCTGTGCGTGCTCGGACCCAAGGCGGAGAAGGACCCCTCGGTCCTGAACAATCCGCAGAACGAGGAGGAGGAGGCCCTCTACGCGGTGATGAAGCGGTATCTGAAGGAGAAGCCCGGCTTCTATTCGGCCATCCGCGACGCCATCGGCGGCGTCTCCGAAGAGACCACCACCGGCGTGCACCGCCTCTACCAGATGGCCGAGCGGGGCGAGTTGCCGTTCCCCGCCATCAACGTCAACGACAGCGTCACCAAGTCCAAGTTCGACAACCTCTACGGCTGCCGGGAATCGCTCGTCGACGCCATCCGCCGCGGCACCGACGTTATGCTGTCCGGCAAGGTCGCCGTGGTCTGCGGCTACGGTGATGTCGGCAAGGGCTCGGCCGCCTCGCTGCGCCAGGGCGGAGCCCGGGTGGTGGTCACCGAGATCGATCCGATCTGCGCCCTGCAGGCCGCCATGGAAGGCTATGAGGTCCAGACCCTCGAGGACGTCGCCGGCAAGGCCGACATCTTCGTCACCGCCACGGGCAACAAGGACGTCATCACCGTCGACCACATGCGGGCGATGAAGAACAACGCCATCGTCTGCAACATCGGCCACTTCGACTCGGAGATTCAGGTCGCAGGCCTGAAGAACTTCAAGTGGGACGAGATCAAGCCGCAGGTCCACCACATCGAGTTTCCGGACGGCAAGAAGATCATCCTGCTGTCGGAAGGCCGTCTGGTGAACCTCGGCAACGCCACCGGCCATCCGTCCTTCGTGATGAGCGCCAGCTTTACCAACCAGACGCTGGCCCAGATCGAGCTGTGGACCAACAAGGCGCAGTACCAGAACCAGGTCTACGTCCTGCCCAAGCATCTCGACGAGAAGGTCGCCCGCCTGCACCTCGACAAGCTGGGCGCGAAGCTCACCACGCTGAAGCCCGAGCAGGCGGACTACATCTCGGTCCCCATCGAGGGTCCCTTCAAGCCGGACCACTACCGCTACTGACCACGGGCGACGGACGGACGGCGATTGTCCGCCGCCCGCTTGCGCCGTATGCTCCACCCGATATATATCAAGTTATATAACTTGATATGCAGAGCGTTGTCATGATCGAGGATGTTGTTCGCCAGAGCCCCCACCTGTTCCTCGGAAGCCGCCTCAAGCGCTTGGGGGAACGGATGCAGGCCGAGGTGGCGCGCGTCGTCGAGCATGCCGGCCTGCCGATCCAGCCGGCCCAGTATCCCCTGCTGGCGGCCCTCGACCGCCATGGGCCGATGTCCGTCGGCGACCTCGTGCTGGCGACCGGCGTCAGCCAGCCCGGGGTGACCCGCAACCTCGCCCGTCTGGCCGACGCCGGACTGATCGCCACGGACGCCCCGGGCGCCGACCGCCGCCGCAAGGTCGTGTCCCTGACCGATCACGGCCGCGAGTTGATGGACCGGTCCCGGCGCGAGGTCTGGCCCCATGTCGAGCGGGCGGTGGTCGAGCTGTGCGCCGAGATCGACCCCCGGCTGACCAGCCGGATCGACGCGGTCGAGGCGGCCCTCGACCGCAAGTCCCTCGACCGCCGGGCGTTGGAGCCGGTCCGCGCCGGGCTCGAGATCCTGCCCTTCTCGGACGAACTCGCCGGCGCCTTCCATGACATCAACGCCCGCTGGATCGAGACGATGTTCGTCCTCGAGCCCACCGACCGCGAGGTGCTGGAGAACCCGCGCCGGAAGATTCTCGAGCCGGGTGGAGACATCCTGTTCGTCCGCGCCGGCGACCTCGGCGTCGTCGGGGCGTGCGCGCTGCAGAAGACCGGACCGGACCAGTTCGAACTGACCAAGATGGGCGTCCTCGAAAGCGCGCGCGGACGCAAGGCCGGCGAGTTCCTGCTCCACGCCACGATCCGCCGCGCGATGGATCTGGGCGCGACCCGGCTCTACCTGCTCACCAATCGCAAATGCGCCCCCGCCATCCACCTCTACGAAAAGGCCGGCTTCGAGCACGATGCCGGGATCATGGCCGAGTTCGGAAGCCGCTATGCGCGCTGTGATGTCGCCATGCTGTACCGGGGCCCGCTACTGGCTTCGCCGTCGCCCGCCGCCTAGAGTGCGGCCATGAACGCCTTCGACATTCTCATCATCCTGGCCATCATCGCGGTGGCGATCACCCTCGCCTTCGGCATCCGCTCGCTCTACCAGACCGGCCCGGAGGCACGCTCGCGCTCCAACAAACTGATGCGCCTGCGGGTCGCCCTGCAGGCCCTCGCGGTCGTGCTGCTGGTCACCGGCATGTGGTGGAAGTCCACGCACGGGGGCTGAACCGGATGGTGGTGCTGAACCGCATCTATACGAAGACCGGCGACGGCGGCGAGACGCGGCTGGCCTCCGGCGCACCGGTGTCCAAGACCGACCCCCGGGTCGAGGCCTACGGGGCCGTTGACGAACTGAACGCCGTCATCGGCGTGGCCCGCCTCCACGCCGGCCAGAACGACCGCATCGACGCCATGCTGGGCCGCATCCAGAACGAGCTGTTCGACCTCGGCGCCGACCTCGCCACCCCGCACGATCCGCCGCCCAAATGGGAGGCCCTGCGCATCCTCGACAGCCAGGTCGAGCGGCTCGAATCCGAGATCGACTGGATGAACGAGAGCCTTGGGGCCCTCGACAGCTTCATCCTGCCCGGCGGCTCCGCCCTGTCGGCGCATCTGCATCTGGCCCGCACTGTCTGCCGGCGCGCCGAGCGCGACGCGATCCGGGCCCGCGAGGCGGGCTGCGAGCTTTCGCCAGTCGCCCTCCGCTATCTGAACCGGCTGTCGGACCATCTGTTCGTGGCCGCCCGCCGGGCCAACGCCAATGGCGCCGACGACGTCAAATGGACTCCCGGCGCGACCCGCTGACCTAACGGCCGGCGAGGGCCTCGCGCTGGCGCTCCACCTCGGCGTCCCGCGCGGCCCTGGCCGCGTCGAGCCGGTCCTCCAGTTCGATCAGTTCGCGGTTCTTGGCGTCCGAGGCTTCGGCCCGGCTCTGCCCGTTCGGCCGGCCGGTGATCTCGGCGATCGAGATCGGCGTGCCGCAGATTCCGCGCTCCGGGTCCCACCATCCGCCGTCGGCCTCGCAGCGCTCGCCCGGCGCGACGACCAGGGACTGGTAGGCGAACACCCCGCCCACAAGCACGGCGAAGGTCGCCAGGAACAGCACGCTCAGGCGCTTCATGGTCAGCAGGCGATGCATCGCTCTCTTCCGTTTCTGATCCGGACACCGGGCCGCAGGCCCGTTGACGCGGCGTTACGTTGACAGGCCGGGGCAGGCGTTCCATTCCCTGCCCGCACATTCCGGCGATCTCATGGACAGCGCAATGAAGGTACTCGTCCCCGTCAAACGGGTGATCGACTCCAACGTCAAGGCCCGCGTCAAGGCGGACCAGACCGGCGTCGATCTGGCCAACGTCAAGATGAGCATGAACCCGTTCGACGAAATCGCCGTCGAGGAGGCCGTGCGCATGAAGGAAGGCAAGGAGCACCACGCCGCCGGCACGGCCGACGAGATCGTGGTCGTCTCCATCGGCGCTGCCCAGGCCCAGGAGACCATCCGCACCGCCCTTGCCATGGGCGCCGACCGCGGCCTGCTGATCCAGTCCGACGCCGACCTCGAGCCCCTCGCCGTCGCCAAGCTGCTCAAGGCCGTGGTCGACGAGGAGAAGCCCGACCTCGTCCTGATGGGCAAGCAGTCGATCGACGGCGACAACAACGCGGTCGGCCAGATGCTCGCCGCCCTGCTCGACTGGCCGCAGGCCACCTTCGCCTCGAAGATCGTCATCGGGGCCGGCAAGGCGACTGTCACCCGCGAGGTTGACGGCGGTCTCCAGACCCTCGCCGCGACCCTGCCGGCCGTGGTCACCGTCGACCTGCGCCTCAACACGCCGCGCTACGCCTCCCTGCCCAACATCATGAAGGCCAAGAAGAAGGAGATCGCCATGAAGGCGGTCGCCGATTACGGCGTCGACGTTGCGCCCCGCCTGAAGGTGACGAAGGTCACGGAGCCGCCCAAGCGCGGCGCCGGCGTCAAGGTCACCGACGCGGCCGATCTGGTCGCCAAACTCAAGACCGCGGGGGTCCTGTAATGGCCGTTCTCGTCATCGCCGACCACGACGGCTCCACCGTCCGCGAGACCACCCACAAGACCGTCACCGCCGCTTCGAAGCTGGGCGGCGACGTCGACGTCCTCGTCGTCGGGCAGGGGGCGAAAGCCGCCGCTGACAGCGCCGCGAAGATCGCCGGCGTGCGCAAGGTCCTGCTCGCCGAATCCGCCGCCCTGGGTCACCAGCTGGCCGAAGCCGTCGAGGCCACGGTCATGGGTCTGGCGTCCGGCTACGACGGCTTCCTCGCCCCGGCCAGCATGGACGGAAAGAACTCCATGCCGCGCATCGCCGCGAAACTGGACGTCGCCCCGATCTCCGACATCGTCGAGGTCGTCAGCGCCGATACGTTCGTGCGCCCGATCTACGCCGGCAACGCCCTGGAGACGATCCAGACCTCCGACGCCAAGAAGGTCATCACCGTCCGCCCGACCGCCTTCGACGCGGCCGGCGAGGGCGGCTCCGCCTCCATCGAGACCGTCGCGGGCGCCGACGCCGGCAGGTCGGCCTTCGTCAGCGAAGAGATGGTCAAGTCCGACCGCCCCGAGCTCGGCGCCGCCAAGATCGTCGTCTCCGGCGGCCGCGCCATGGGCTCGGCGGAAGAGTTCCACGCCGTCATGGACCCGCTGGCCGACCGGCTGGGCGCCGCCGTCGGGGCCTCGCGCGCCGCGGTCGACGCCGGCTACGCCCCCAACGACTACCAGGTCGGCCAGACCGGCAAGGTCGTCGCCCCGGCCCTCTACATCGCCATCGGCATCTCGGGCGCCATCCAGCACCTCGCCGGCATGAAGGACTCGAAGATCATCGTCGCCATCAACAAGGACGCCGACGCCCCGATTTTCCAGGTCGCCGACTTCGGCTGGGTCGCCGACTACAAGACCGCCGTCCCGGAGCTGATGAAGGCGCTGGGGTAGGGTTCCGTCAACCCGGAACGAGACGGGCGCGGCGCCTTCGGGCCCGCGCCCTTTCCCGTTCACACGCTTGCGCTCAGGGCGACCAGCAGCTCGTCCAGCTGTTCGAACTGTTCCGGCATCCCTTCCTCCGCCCCGTGACCGGCCTCGAGAGCCTCCTTCGAGGGGTAGAGCTCGTGGACCGTCAGGAGCGTCCGGCCGTCCCGTTCCTCGAAGGTCACCGTGGTCACGGCGCCGTCCTCGCTCTCCTCGTTCGTCCAGACGAGGCGCGAGGGCGGGGTCACTTCGAGATACCTGCCGACGAACGCCATGGACTCCGAGGCGTCGTGTCCGAACTCGAGGCGGTAGCCGCCCCCGGTCCGAACGTCCATCTCGCACGAACGCAGGGGCACGCCGATCGACTTCGGCGCCCACCAGCGCTTCATCAGCTCGGGCTTCGTCCACGCCTCGAACACGATGCGGGCGGGGGCGTCGAAGGTTCGCGTGACGACGAGCTCGCGCCCGGAGGTCCGTTCGATGGTGGTGCGGTCAGGCATCGCGTGTTTCCTTGCGTTTGAGGTCCTCGATAACCCCGTCCAGCGCGTCGAAGCGCGCCGCCCAGAGCTGACGATAGGTCTCGATCCAGGCCGCCTCTTCCTCCAGCCTGCGCAGGCCGAGCCTGCAGGTCCGCACCCGCCCGACCTTCTCCGTCTCGACGAGCCCGGCCTGCTCCAGCACGCCGACGTGCTTCTTCATGCCCGTGAGAGTCATGTGAAACCTGTCGGCCAGCTCCGTGATCGAGGCGTCCGACTGTCCGAGCTGCTCCAGAACCCCACGGCGGGTGGCGTCCGAAAGGGCGGAGAAGGAATCGCTGAGGCGGGATGTCGAATACTGAACCATTTGGTGCAGTGTTAGCGCGCGGAGGGGCGGCAGGCAAGGGGCGGCGAAGAAAGGAACGGGCCGTTGAAATTCAGGTGCCGCCCTGATCTCCCATTCCCATGGCCAGCCTCCCCGTCCGCCTCACCCCCGGCGCGCCCGCCTGCCCGGATCGTACAGTTTCCGGCGTTTGTCCCGTGAGGTAGGCTGGGAGTCATGAAGGCGATCGACCCAACGGAGAGACGCGGCAAGCTTCGGGAAATCCTCAAAGCAATCGCCGTGATCATCCCCGTGTTCGCGATCGTGGATTTCTTCTCCAGCCCGGAGAAGGCGTTCCTGGCCTCTGTGGTCACGGCGGTCTTGTGGACCGCGGCCGAGGAGCGTTGGGCGCACAGCCACAGGGCAGGCTTCTGGTGGATTCTCGTCCTCGCCGCGCTCGCCACGCCACAGCGATCTGGCTCATTCCGATCGATCGGGAATTCAAGGCTTCGCTCGTGGTCGGCCACGTACTGGCGGCGTCGGAACTCTTCCTGCTGTACTGGCTGCTCGGACGACTCGGCCGATCAGACGAGAGCCGCCTTACCGACTTGTAATGTTTCCGCCTTTGACGGATCAGCGCCAAGCCTCTTGTAATCCCCCCTCGTTCTGCGCCGCCGGCGCATCAGGGGAGCGTCCGATGACCGTCAACCGCCTGCGGGGCCCCAGCCTCGCCGCCCTCGCCTGCGTGCTCGCCGGCGCCATGGCCCTGTCCGCCTGCGCCACCACCGCCGGCGACGATACGCCCGCCGCGGACGGCTCCTCCGACGCCGAGGCGCGCGAGCCCCTCGCCCGCGGGCTCGACTACGCCGCCAACCCCGATCCCTTCCCCTCGACCTATCGCGGCCTGCCGCGCGAGAACATGGCCATCCTGGGTGGCACAGTGTTCGACGGGGCCGGCCGGCGCATCGAGAACGGCGTGGTCATCGTCACCGACGGCCGGGTCGCCGCCGTCGGCGGGGCCTCGACCCCGATCCCGGCCGGCCACCGCCGCGTCGACGCCGCCGGCCGCTTCGTCACTCCCGGCATCATCGACACCCACAGCCACCTCGGCGTCTATCCGTCGCCGGGCGTACAGGGCATGAGCGACGGCAACGAGGCGACCCAGCCCAACACCGCCGAGGTCTGGGCCGAACACTCCATCTGGCCGCAGGACCCCGGCTTCAACGCCGCCCGCGCCGGCGGCGTCACCACCCTCCAGATCCTGCCGGGCTCGGCCAACCTGTTCGGCGGCCGCGGCGTCACCGTCCGCAACGTCCCGTCGGTGACCATGCAGGGCATGAAGATGCCCGGCGCCCCCTACGGGCTGAAGATGGCCTGCGGCGAGAACCCCAGCCGCGTCTACGGCGGTCGCAACTCCTCGCCGGCCACCGGCATGGGCAATGTCGCCGGCTACCGCGCCGCCTTCATCGCCGCCCGCGAGTACAAGGCCAAATGGGAAAAGTGGCGCGAGGACGGCGAGGGTTCGCCCCCGACCCGCAACCTCGAGCTGGAGACCCTCGTCGGGGTCCTCGACGGTTCGGTGCTGATCCAGAACCACTGCTACCGCGCCGACGAGATGGCGGTGATGATCGATATCGCCAGGGAGTTCGGCTACCGCATCACCGCCTTCCACCATGCGGTCGAGGCCTACAAGGTCGCGCCGTTGCTGGCCCGCGAGGGCATCTGCGCCGACATGTGGACCGGCTGGTGGGGCTTCAAGATGGAGGCCCTCGACGGGGTCGAGGCGAACGTCGCCCTCGTCGACGCCCCGCCCGGCGGCTGCGCCGTCATCCACTCGGACGACGCCGAACTGACCCAGCGCCTCAACCAGGAAGCCGCCGCGGCCCTCGCCGCCGGCCGCCGCATCGGCATGGCCATCCCTGAAGAGCGGGCCATCGGCTGGATCACCCTCAATCCGGCGAAGTCGCTCGGCATCGCCGACCAGACCGGCTCGCTGGAAGCCGGCAAGCGCGCCGACGTGGTCATCTGGAGCGCCAATCCGTTCAGCGTCTACGCCCGGGCCGACCAGGTCTTCATCGACGGCGGCCTGGCCTTCGACCGCTTCAACCCCGCCTACCAGCCGGTCTCCGACTTCGAGCTCGGCCAGCCCGGCTACGGCGTTTCCGCCGCCAACGTGACGCAGGGAGCCCGCTGATGCGCCTCAGGACCCTCATCCTCGCGGCCGCTTCGGTCGCCGTCCTCGCCGGCCCCGCCCTCGCCCAGGAGCTCACCGCTATCACCGGTGGCCGCGTCCTCACCGGCGCCTCGGTGATCGAGAACGGGACCGTCGTCATCCAGAACGGCCGCGTCGTCTCGGTCGGGACCGGCGCCGCCCCCTCGGGCGCCCGCGTCATCGACGCTCGCGGCAAGGTCGTCGCGCCCGGCTTCGTGGCCGTCGACTCCGGCCTTGGCGGTTCGGAGATCTCGTCGGTCGGCGACTCCGACGACCTGACCAACGGCGCCAACTCCATCAGCGCCTCGTTCGACGTCTCCTACGGCCTCGATCCGTGGTCCTTCACCCTGCCGGTGGCCCGTCTCGGCGGCATCACCCGCGCCATCGTCGTCCCCAATCATCCGGGCGGCTCGGGCGGTCACAACCACCAGGACGACAGCGACTTCGCGGGCGTCGGCGACGGCGGCTTCCAGTCGCCCAGCCTGTTCGCCGGTCAGGCGGCCATCATCCATCTCGCCGAGGGGACCGACATCCTCGTCAAGCCGCGCGTGGCCATGGTCGCGCCGTTCGGCGAGGCCGGGGCCGGCGTCGCCGGCGGGGCCCGCGGGGCCGAGTTCGTCCAGTTCAAGGAAACCCTCGCCGAGGTCCGCCTCTACGCCCGCAACCGCGCCGCCTACGACCGCGCCGGACTGCGCGACCTGTCCCTGTCGCGGGCCGATCTCGAGGCCCTGATCCCGGTATCCAACGGGACCATGCCGCTGATCGTGACCGTGCATCGCGCCGCCGACATCCTGCAGGTCCTGCGGCTCGCCCGCGAGGAAGGCGTGAAGATCATTCTCGACGGGGCCGAGGAGGGCTGGCTGGTCGCCGACCAGATCGCCGACGCCGGCGTGCCGGTGCTGCTCAATCCGATCTCCAACCTGCCGGGCAGCATCGAGACCCGCGCGACGCGGATGCAGAATGCCGCCGTGCTCGACGCCGCCGGCGTGACCATCGCCATCAAGGGCAACGAGGGCTCGATCCACCGCGCCCGCGAGACCCGCTACAACGCCGGGAACGCCGTTTCGCACGGCCTGTCGTACGAGTCGGCGATCGAGGCGATCACGGTCAATCCGGCCCGCATCTTCGGCATGGCCGGTCAGTTCGGCGAATTGCGCCCCGGCGCCGCCGCCGACGTCGTGGTCTGGTCCGGCGACCCGCTCGAGCCCCTCAGCATCGCCGAGACCATCTTCGTCAACGGCCAGGAACAGGCCCCGACCAGCCGCCAGTTCTTGCTGCGCGACCGCTACGCCCGCGGCGGCGAAGGCCCCATGCCGCCGGCGTACAGCCGCTGATCCGATTCACCTCCCCATTCGTGTCAGGCGAATGGGGAGGTGAACGCCACTCGGCCATTACTGCGCTGCAAATCCGCCGTCTGTCCGCATACTTTCCGCGGCCAACCCGCTGTTTCCGAACGACATCACCTCCGGTCCAGCGTCACGAACGCGCCTGGGAGAAACCGCGCCCATACTGGTCCCATCCCGTCGGACGGGGAGGGCGTCGGATCCACGTTCTCGATGGCGGCGGGCTGTGGTCGAGCGATGAAGCCCGGGCGATGGAGAGTCCGGGGGTCCTCGCGGAGGTCGATGGAT
>NZ_DASPNO010000058.1:0-126386 GCF_035626535.1 Brevundimonas sp. | reverse complement strand
GGGCGGCCAGCGACAGGATGGTTTCCTTCGCGTGCGAACGCGACTTGGCGTCGCCGCGCACCGAGACCCCGCCGCCCGGCGTCTCCACCAGGACGTGGAAGCCGTCTTCGATCAGGGCGGCGTGGCGGCTGTTCGGCCCGGAAACGGCGTGCACGCCGACGTCGGACAGGGGGATGAAGTCTTCGGCTCTGGGGCTCATTCAGATCACGCGGCCTCGGCGCTATCGGTCAGCGCGCCGCGCAGGCTGTTGTTCCCCGCCGCCTCGAGGCGCACCGGCGCGATCTCGCCGATCAGCCCTTCGGCGCCGTCGACGTGCACGGCCTGCAGCCAGGGTGACCGGCCCACCGCCTGGCCGGGATGGCGGCCGGGGCGTTCGAACAGCACGTTGACGGTCTTGCCCACGCTCGCCGCGTTGAAGCCGTGGCGCTGCTCGTCGAGCAGGGCCTGCAGCCGGTGCAGCCGGTCCTCGCCGGCTTCCCTGTCCACCTGCCCGGGCATGGCCGCGGCCGGCGTCCCGGGGCGGCGCGAGTAGCGGAAGGAGAAGGCCGAGGCGTAGTTCACCTCGCGCACCAGCTTCAGGGTGTCCTCGAAGTCGCGCTCGGTCTCGCCGGGGAAGCCGACGATGAAGTCGCCGGACAGCGCCATGTCCGGCCGCGCCTCCCGGATGCGGTCGACGAGGTCGAAATATTTCTGACGCCCGTGCTTGCGGTTCATCAGCCGCAGGATCCGGTCCGAGCCCGACTGCACCGGCAGGTGCAGATAGGGCATCAGCGCCTCCAGCTCGCCGTGGGCCGCGATCAGGTCGTCCGACATGTCGTTGGGATGGCTGGTCGTATAGCGGATGCGGTCCAGCCCCGGAATCTCCGCCAGCGCATAGGCCAGCCGCGCCAGCGTCGAAGGCGTCCCGTCCGCCCCCTCGCCGTCGTAGGCGTTGACGTTCTGGCCCAGCAGGGTGACCTCGCGCACCCCTCGCGCCGCCAGCTCCCGCGCCTCGGCCAGCACGTGGGCGACCGGCCGCGACCACTCCGCGCCGCGGGTGTAGGGCACGACGCAGAAGGTGCAGAATTTGTCGCAGCCCTCCTGCACGGTCAGGAAGGCCGTCACGCCGTCGCCGCCGCGCGCGACCGGCAGGGCGTCGAACTTGTCGTTGGGCGCGAAGTCGGCCCCGATCCGCTCGCCGCGCGCCCGCGCCGTGCGGGTCAGCAGCTCCGGCAGCTGGTGATAGGCCTGCGGTCCGACCACCAGATCGACCGCCGGCTGCCGGCGCATGATCTCCTCGCCCTCGGCCTGGGCGACGCAGCCGGCCACGGCGATGGTCATGGCGCCCGCCTTGCCTTCCTTCATCACCCGCAGCTTGCCGAGTTCGGAATAGACCTTCTCGGCCGCCTTCTCGCGGACGTGGCAGGTGTTCAGGATGACGAAGTCGGCGTCCTCGGCCGTATCCGTCGGCGCATAGCCGAGCGGGCGCAGCACATCGGCCATGCGCTCCGAGTCATAGACGTTCATCTGGCAGCCGTAGGTCTTGATGAACAGGCGCTTCGGCGCGGCGCGCGCTTCATCCCCATCGGGCGGCGAAACAAGTGTCTCGGTCATGGATCGGCTTTTAGTGCCCCCGCGCCGTTCGCGCCATGGCCGGCTAGTCGAGGTCGCCGGGGTCCACCCGCGCGGCATGGCGCTTGAAGATCAATCCCTCGCGGCTGGAGGGCTCGGCCCCCTCGATCGGCTTGCCGTAGAGCTCCAGCTTGTGGCCGACCAGTTCGAAGCCCAGCCGTTCGGCGATCTCGGTCTTCAGCCGTTCGATCTCGGCGTCGAAGAACTCGATCACCTCCCCGGTGCGGGTGTCGATCAGGTGATCGTGGTGGTCGTCGCCGGCCTCCTCGTAGCGCGAGCGGCCGTCGCCGAAGTCGTGCTTCTCGACCACCCCGGCTTCCTCGAACAGCCGGACGGTGCGGTAGACGGTGGCGATCGAGATATGCGGATCGATCGACGAGGCGCGGCGGTACAGCTCCTCGACGTCGGGGTGGTCGTCGGCGCTCGACAGGACGCGGGCGATGACGCGCCGCTGCTCGGTCATGCGCATGCCGCGGTCGGCGCAGAGTTTCTCGATCCGGTCCATCGGCGCAGGATAGGCGGGCCGGGCGCCCTAGGGAAGCGGCGCGGCCAAGTTTAGGGCCAGAAGCAGGGCGTCGCGCCGCGCGCCCCCGGCGCCGGCGTAGTAACCGGGGCGGCGGCCGGCCTCGACGAACCCCGCCCTTTGGTAGAGAGCCCGCGCCGGAGCGTTATCCTCCGCGACCTCGAGAAACACCCGGTTCGCGCCGCGCGCCGCCGCCGCCAGCACGCCCTCGCCGACCAGCCGCGCCCCCTGCCCTTTCCGCCGCGCCCCGGGCCGCACCGCCAGCGTCAGGATCTCGGCCTCGTCCGCCACGACACGCATCAGGATGAAGCCGTCGGGGCTGTCGGCCGCGAACACGCCAGGCTGTGCGAGCAGGTCGGCGAAGGCGGCGGCGCTCCACGGCGCGCCGTGAGGTCCGTCGAAAGCCTCGGCGTGAATCGCGGCCAGCCTCGACGTGCGGTCGGCCATCCCTGCCTCTGTCTCCTGTCCGGTCATGCGCCGGACGGGGTCGGCCGCGGCTGGCCGGGCAGGCGGCTGGGCGGCGTCGCGTCGGGCGCGCGCAGATACAGCGGCCGCGGCGGGCTGGCCGCCGGTTCGGCCGCCGCCGTCAGCCGGGCCAGCGCCTCCGGAGCCGGTCCGGGCAGGTCCGCCGCCCCCGCGCCCACGACCTCCTCGGCGATCAGCGCCGCGCCCGACCCGACCAGCCGGACCTCCGGTCCCAGCGCCCGCACCCGCTCCATCGCCGCCTCGATCGACAGCGCCTCCGCCGGTCCCTGCGGCGCGCCGGCCCGCCAGAACCGCGCATAGACCTGACCTCGCCGCGCATCGATCAGAGCCGCCGTCGCGCCGCCCCCCTCCACGGACGCCGCCAGCCCGTCCAGCGCCGAGAGTCCCACCACCGGCCGCCCCAGGGCCGCCCCCAGTCCCTGGGCGAAGGCCAAGCCGACCCGCAGGCCGGTGAACGAGCCGGGCCCGACGGTGACGCCGATGCGGTCGATCCGTTCGAAGCCTCCGGCCTCGGCGACGGCGTCCCGCGCCATGCCCGCCAACCGCTCCTGATGGCCCTTGGTCATGGCCTCGGAGCGCAGGCCGAGCGGCCACGCCACGCTTTCCTCGACGACGAACACCCCGGCGCTGCACAGGCCCAGCGCCGTATCGACGACCAGCACCCTCACGACGCCGCCCTCCGCGGCGCGGCCGTCAGTCGTCGCGCGCCAGCGCCCGCACCACCCGCGCCACGGCCTTGCGCACGTCGCGGTCTTCGATCAGCGGCCAGGCCGCCGCCACGGCCCGCCCGTCCGGAGTGGCGGCGATGTGGCGCAGGGCGTCCCAGCCCCTGTCGGCCGGTCCGCGCGCCGTCTCGACCGGCGGAAAGAAGGCCTCGACCGAGGTGGCCAGCACCGTCGCCACCCGGTGCAGCCGCGAAGCCGAGATGCGGTTCTGGCCGGTCTCGTATTTCTGGACCTGCTGGAAGCTGATGCCGAGCTGCTGCGCCAGCGCCGTCTGCGACAGGCCCAGCGCCGAGCGGCGCAGGCTGATCCTCGCGCCCACGAAGGCGTCGACCTTCTCCGGTCCGCCGATCCTGGCCATGGCTCCGCTCCTCCTGCTCAGGACGGAACAGTTTCATGGAAACGGATCTGTTGCAACCAATTCGTTTCATCTATACATCCAGCCGGGCGACGACGGCGGAGACCTGCCGCGTCGCGGCACGGTCTATACGTTCCTCGCCGCCGCGCAGCCCGTGCACGATCAGCGCCTCCGCGTCGGCCCCCTCATAGAGGCGCACCCGCAGTTCGCCGTCGGTCGTCTCGATGACGCAGCCCTGCCCCCGGCGCGGCCAGCGGCCCGGCTCATACTCCAGCACCACGCCCGAGGCCGCCCAGGGCGCCAGATCGTCGTTCGAGAGTTGCAACCGCCGTGTCCCGGTTGCGGGACCAGCGAAGGCTCGTCCGGTGTTCTCCATGCCCGACGCCGGATCGGGCGGGGACGCGGGCGGAGCGCCGAGCTTCAGGGCCAGCGCCTCGGGCGAGGCGCCGATCGCCGTGGTCAGGCGGCGCTGCACGTCGGGCCGGAACAGGCCCGGCCGCTTGCCCGACTCGTACAGCCCCCATCCCTGGCTGGTCATGCCGACGCGCTCGCCCGCCTCGGCCTGGCTGAGGTTGGCCTCGCGGCGCAGGGCGGCGAGCGCCTCGCCGAGGCGCCGGGCGTCGCTGTCGCTCTCGAACCGGGGCATGGGGGAGATGATGGCGCCGTCGCCCGCCCGAAGCGAGGACGGATTTGTTTCAGTGACCCGAGCCCCTTCCCCTCCGTCGTCATCCTCGGGCTTGAGCCGGGGATCAGACCGTCCGGTGCTCCGTCGAAGACCCCGGCGGCCACTGTTTCAGGGCCGCCTCCAGCGCACAGACCTCGCTCCCGCCCCTGATCCTCGGGTCAAGCCCGAGGATGACGGCGAGAGAGGGAGATCAAGCCCTCAGATCACCTGCTCCACCCGCGTCACTTCGGGCACATAGTGTTTCATCATCTGTTCGACGCCGGCCTTCAGGGTCGCGGAGGACGACGGGCAGCCGGCGCAGGCGCCGCGCATGCGCAGGGACAGCACGCCGGTCTCCTCGTCGAAGGCGTCGAACAGGATGTCGCCGCCGTCCTGGGCCACGGCCGGGCGGATGCGGCTGTCGAGCAGCTGCTTGATCTCGGCCACGATCTCGCTGTCCTCGCCGTCGGGCGAGGCGCTGTCGAAGGCGCCGCCGCGCAACAGCGGCGCGCCCGAGACGAAATGATCCATGATCGCCGCCAGGATCGGCGCCTTCATCTGCGGCCAGTCGAGACCCGCCGGGTCCCGCGTCACCGAGATGTAGTCGGCGCCGAAGAAGACGCCGGCGACGCCCTCCAGCTGGAACAGCGCCTCCGCCAGCGGCGAGGCCGTCGCCTCGTCGATGGTCAGGAACTCGCGGGGCTCGGCCGAGACCTCGCGCCCGGGCAGGAATTTCAGCGCGTTTGGATTCGGCGTCGGTTCGGTCTGGATGAACATGGCCGCTAAGTGCGCCCGGGAAGCGGCCCGTTCAAGGCGCCGCGACACCTCGACCGGGGGAATGGGATCGCGCTCAAGCAGCGAGCGCCCGCGGCGCGAGCGATGCCGCCCCTGGCGTTACGCCAGATCCTCGATCTCTTTTTCCGTCAGCTCCCCCGGCACGATGGTCACCGGCAGTTTGCGGCCGGTGAAGGCCGCGCCCTGTTTGACCACCGCCGCGACCAGCGGCCCGGGCGCGCTGGAACCAGCGGCCAGCACGAGGATCTTGATGTCCGGATCCTCGCCGACGACCTTGCGGATACAGCCCTGCGGCTCGCCCCGTTCGATCAGCAGCATGGGGGTCGAGCCGGACCGCTCCGCCGCCTCCGCCGCCCAGTTTTTCAGGGTGGCCTCGGCCTCGGCCCGCGTCTGCCGCTCGATCTCCTCGCGCACCCCGGCCCAGTGCGCGTCCGAGGCCGCCGGCGGAATGATGCGCAGCATCACCACATGGCCGCCGGTCGACCGCGCCCGCCGCGATGCATAGCGCAGCGCCGCCTCGAACTCCGGACTGTCGTCGACGACGACCAGGAACTTGCGCGGCATCGGCTTCTCCCTCAGCGCCGGAACGCTAGCAGATCAGGACCGCGGTCGCGAAGGGCGAGCGTCGGGTCCACATCCCTCCCCGTCATCCTCGGGCTCGACCCGAGGATCAGACCGTCCGGTGCTCCGTGCTCAGGAGCCGGTCGCGTTCGCGGCGCCATCCCCGCCGCACAGTCCCGGCCCCCACATCTGATCCTCGGGTCAAGCCCGAGGATGACGGATGCGGATGGTCGGAAACCAGCCCCTCACCCCACTGACGACGCGATTTCCCTGATGACGCTGTTGGCGATGGTCAGTTTGGCGAACGTCCAGCCCGAGCCCGACGCCTCGATCTCGTCGACCGAGGCGCGGACGCCCTCGACGGTCTTCTGGCGCGGCCCGATCCAGGCGTCGACGGCCTTCTCAGCCGCCAGTTCCGTGGCCCCGACCGAGGCGTCCGCCCAACGGGCCACGGCCCGGGTCAGGACGACCTGCTCGTTCATCAGATCCTCGATCAGGCGCCGCACGGCCAGCCGGTCGAAATGGTCGGCCGAGGGCACGGCGCCCGCCGCCGCGCGCAGTCGGTCGAAGTCGAAGGCCGCCCCGACCTGGTGGTACAGGGTCGCCATGGCCGGCTCAGGCCAGCCCGCCTCGCGCGCCAGGTCGCCGATGTCCGCCGTGGCCACCAGAGGCCGCAGCATGGCGAAGTCGCGCGCCATGGCCCTCGAGGCGCCGTAGCCGGTGAAGGCGGCGATGCGGGCTTCCAGACGACCGCGCTCGAAGCGGGACAACACCGCCCCGCCGGCCGCCCGCAGCGCGTCCGCGGCCGGGCGATAGGCCGTGATCAGACCGTCGACCGAGGCGCCGTCGCGCATCGCCCGCCGGGCCAGCCAGAAGGTCTGGCGGCGCAGCACCGTAGAGATCTCGCCGTAGAGGGCGAGCTGGGCCTCCGCCGGAATCTTGAGGTCCAGGGCCGAGACCTGGTCCCAGGCCTCGTCGAGGCGGAATACCTGCCGCGCGGCCTCGAAGGCGATGACCATCGCGCCGGTGTCGCACTGGGCCGAGAGCCGCAGCCGCTCGGGGAAGGTCGCCCCGCACATGTTGACGATCTCGTTCGACAGCACGGTCGAGATGATCTCGCGGCGCAGCCGGTGGCGCTGCATGTCCGCCTCGAACTTCGCCAGCGGTTCCGGGAAGTAGCGGACCAGCGTCTTCCTGAAGAAGGGATCGTCGGGCGCCTGCGAGCCGACGATGTCGTCGAACAGCTCCAGCTTGGAATAGGCGGTCAGCACAGCCAGCTCCGGCCGGGTGAGCGCCTGTCCCGCGGCCTTCATCTCGGCCAGCTTGAGATCGTCGGGCAGGCCCTCGACCTTGCGGTCCAGCTTACCCTTGCCGCCGAGCCACTGCATGAAGCGCTGCTGCGAATCCAGCGCCGCCGCCCCCTCCGCCTGCTGCAGGCTGAGCGCCAGGGTCTGGTCGTAGTTGTGGACCAGCACCTTCAGCCCGACCTCGTCGGTCATCGAGGCCAGCAGGGCGTTGCGGTCCTCCGCCTTCAGCGCGCCCGAGGCGATCGCCGCCCCGGTCAGGATCTTGATGTTGACCTCGTGGTCCGAGGAATCCACGCCCGCGGAGTTGTCGATGGCGTCGGTGTTGATCCGCCCTCCGGCCCGCGCGAAGGCGATACGGCCGGCCTGGGTCAGGCCGAGGTTGGCGCCCTCCGCGACGACCAGTGCGCGCAGCTCGCCGCCGTCGACGCGGATGGCGTCATTGGCCTTGTCGCCGACCTGGGCGTCGGTCTCGTGCGGCGCCTTCACATAGGTGCCGATGCCGCCGAAATAGAGCAGCTCGGCCGGGGCCTTCATGATCGCCTTCATCAGCGCGGCCGGATCCACCGTGTCCTCGGCGATGTCGAGCGCGGCCCTGATCTCGGGCGACAGCTCGATCGACTTGGCCGAGCGCGGGAACACGCCGCCGCCCTTTGAAATCTTCTTCGGATCGTAGTCCTGCCAGGACGAGCGCGGCAGTTCGAACAGCCGCTTGCGCTCGACCCAGCTCGTCGCCGGATCGGGGTCCGGGTCAATGAAGATGTCCCTGTGGTCGAAGGCCGCGACCAGCTTGATCGCCTTCGACAGCAGCATGCCGTTGCCGAACACGTCGCCCGACATGTCGCCGACGCCGACGACGGTGAAGGGCTCGGTCTGGATGTCCTTGCCGGCCTCGCGGAAGTGGCGCTTGACCGCCTCCCACGCCCCGCGGGCGGTGATGCCCATCTGCTTGTGGTCGTAGCCGACCGAACCCCCGGACGCGAAGGCGTCGTCCAGCCAGAAGCCGTAGTCGGCCGAGATGCCGTTGGCGATGTCCGAGAAGGTCGCCGTGCCCTTGTCCGCGGCCACGACCAGATAGGGGTCGTCGCCTTCCCATATCACCACATCGGCCGGATGCGTCACCGATCCGTCGGCGGCGATGTTGTCGGTCACGTCGAGGAGGCCCGACAGGAAGGTCCTGTAGGCCCGGATCGCCTCGGCCTGCTGGGCTTCGCGGTCGCCGCCGGCGCGCACGATGGCCGGCAGGTTCTTGGGATAGAAGCCGCCCTTGGAGCCGACCGGCACGATGACCGCGTTCTTGACCTGCTGCGCCTTGACCAGGCCCAGCACCTCCGTGCGGAAGTCGTCGCGGCGGTCCGACCAGCGCAGGCCGCCGCGCGCCACCGGGCCGAAGCGCAGGTGCACGCCCTCGATGTGCGGCGCCCAGACGAAGATCTCGCGGAATGGCCTGGGCAGCGGCACGTCGTCCAGTTCGCGCGTGGCGATCTTGATCGAGATGTGCGTCTTCGGCTCGCCGTCGGCGCCGGTCTGGAAATAGTTGGTCCGCTTGATCGCCTGCACCAGCAGCGCCAGCCGCCGCAGCGCGCGGTCGTGATCGAGGCTCTTCACGTCCCGGAGCAGGGCGAACAGCTTGCCGGCCTGTTCGGCCACGGCCTTGTCGCGAGAGGCGGCGTCGCCGCCGGCGGAGGGGTCGAATTTGGCGTGGAACAGCGACAGCAGCCCGCGCGCCACGGACGGATAGTCGCGCAGCGCCTCTTCCTGCACGGCCTGGCTGGGGTCGAGCCCGGTCTGCTGGCGGTAGCGGGCGAGGGTCCGCACCAGCGCCGCCTCGCGCCAGTCGACGCCCAGTTCGATGACCAGCCGGTTGAAGCCGTCGCTCTCCGTGCGGCCGGTCCACACCGCCGAGAAGGCCTCCTCGAACGGCTCGCGCACGTCATCGAAATGCAGGTCCCCGCCGCGCGGGTCCTCGAGCAGGAATTCGTGCACGTGGATCTGCGGATCGCCCAGCGGGCTCAGCGCGTGGCCCCACTCCTCCAGCGTCTTCAGCCCCATGTCGGCGAGGATCGGCAGCACGTCCGAAAGCGGCACCGCCGCGCCCCGGCGGTAGAGCTTGAAGCGGAAATTCAGCGGCCCGTCGCCCTCTGACCGGAAGGCGCGCACGGCCACCGGATCGCCGCCGTCGTTGAGGCCGGAGGCATTCAGCCGGTCGACGGCCTGCAGGTCCCGCACCGCCTCGTCGGCGTCGTAGCGGTCGCGATAGCCGGCCCCGAAGGCCCAGGCCCAGCGGGCGCTCAGCGGCCCGACCTGGACGTCGTCGATGTCGGCCCCGCGCAGGGCGCTCTCGAAGCGGTCGACCCAGCCGCGCCCGGCCTCGGCGATCTTCGCGTCCAGCTCGGCCGGATCGGGGCAGGGGTGGTCCCCGGGGGTGACCCCGATGATGTAGTGGATGCGGACCAGCGGCTGGTCCGACAACTGCGGATACCAGGCCGACAGCCGCCCGCCCCAGGCCTCCGCCAGGATGCGGCCGATGCGCTCGCGGACCCCCGGGTTGAAGCGCTCGCGCGGGATGAAGGTCAGCACCGAGACGAAGCGGTCGAACGGGTCCTTGCGGGTGAAGCTCTTGATCCGCGGCCGGTCGTGCAGGTGCAGGATGCCCAGCGCGATCTCCAGCAGCTCGTCCTCGCCGATCTGGAAGAGTTCGTCGCGCGGATAGTTCTCGAGGATGTTCTTCAGCCGCTTGTGGCTGTGCGACCCCGCCACCTTGCCGGCCCGGGCCAGGGCGTTGGCCACCTTGCGGCGCACCAGCGGCACCTGGGTGGCGGTCTTGTCATAGGCCTCGGCGGTGAACAGGCCGACGAAGCGGGTCTCGCCCGAGGGCCGGCCGTCCGGCCCGAAACGCTTGACGCCGATGTAGTCCATATAGGCCCGGCGATGCACCCGCGAGCGGGCGTTGGCCTTGGCCACCGTCACCGGCTCGGACAGGTTCAGCTGCCGCTTCATCGACCGGGTCAGCACCGCCGGCTCGTTGGCGCGGCGCAGCACGGTGCGGTCCGGATCGGCCAGCACGCCCAGCCCGGCGCCGGACTGCGACAGCGGCGCCTCGGCCTCGTAGCCGCCGTCCCTGGTGCGCGGATAGTCATAGTCGCGCGCGCCGAGGAAGACGAAATGGTCCGCCTCCAGCCAGCGCAGGAAGGCGAGGTTCTCGGCCAGGATGTCCGGATCGGCCCCGGCCACGCCGGCTTCAAGATGGGCGATCGAGCGCGCCATCAGGGCGTTCATGGCCGCGTGATCGGTGACCGCCGCGCGCACGTCGGCCATGGTTTCCGACAGGCTCTCGCCGAGCACGTCGCGGCGCTCCTGCGGCACCGGGTCCATGATCACGATGATCAGCGAGGTGCGGACGCCGTCCATCTCGACGATGGGGTGGAACATCGAGCGCACGGTGACACCGGCCTCGGCCAGTTCGCCCATGACGCTGTCGACGAGGAACGGCCGGTCGTCCTGGATGATGGCGAGGCTGTCGTAGCCGGTCGCGCGGCCGTCGGCGCCGGTCAGCGGCCCGAAGGTGATCAGGGCGGGGTCGCCGGGCTTGCGCCCCGAGGCCGACTTCCACGCGGAGGCGAGCAGATGCGCGAGGTCGGCCCCGCCCAGCTCCGGCGTCTCGTCGGCGACGTAGTCGTCATGCGCCTGGGCCAGATAGGACCGGGCCGCTTCGCTCCGGGAGCCGGCGCCCCCGGCCGCGACCGCGGTTTCAAAGCTCGCCTCCAGCGCCTCCAGCGTGATCGCCTGAGGGAGCGTGGGGGCGGAAGCGCCGGGCATGAAGGGTCTCTTGCGCAAACGCGGCCGCTGACCGGCCGCCGAGGACGTCGTCAGACTAGGCCGCTTCGCCGCTTCGGCAAGCCGCCCGTCCCGACCCGGCTCCCCTAGGACAGGCGGCTCGCGGCGGGAAGCCCCAAAAGCGACGAAGGCCGGCCCCCCAACGGGGACCGGCCTCCTCACGGGTCTCTACGGTCGGCCTAGAACCGCATGTTCATGCCGATGCGGAATGCGTGGGACTTGAAGGAGTCCCCCGACCGGGTCATGTCCGTGCCGGTCGTGTTCGGCGCGAGAATGAAGGGGTTGGTCGCCGGCGTGGTCCCGTTGCCGGCCACCCGGATGTTGTACTCGCCGGTCTCGAGGTCCGAATAGATGTACTCGCCCGTGACGGTCAGGCTGGGGGCCAGCCGCCACTCGACGCCGCCGCCGAACTGGTAGCCGTCGGCCTCGTCCTCGTCCGTCGTCACCGTGAAGCTGTTGGCGGTGTTGTTGGTGGTGAAGCGGTTCTCGACCTTGCCGTAGGCGGCGCCGCCGGTGGCGTAGACGAGGGCCGGCCCGGCCGCCATGCCGACGCGGGCGCGCAGGGCCGCGACGTTATCCAGCTTGCGGCTGAAGCTGTAGTACGCCGGCGTCGTGCTGAAGCCGGTGACGCTGTCCTCGACGTCGGCGCCGGCCAGCTCGCCGACGGCGCCGATCACCCAGCGGCCGAACTGCATGTCGTAGCCGAGCTTGACGCCGCCCTCGACGCCCGGGGCGTCGCGGTCGCAGCGCGGCGTGCCGCCGCTGACCTGGTCGGCGCAGAAGCCGGGGCCGAAGGCGTCGGCGCCGCCGGAGGTCACGACCATGTCGTCGTAGGACCCGTCCAGATCGCGGTCGAACACCAGGGTCTCGTTCTGGTCGTCGCGGGTGTCGACGAGGCCGCCGAACACGCCGATGTAGGGGCCGGACCAGTCGGGGGCGGATTGCGCCAGCGCCGGGGCGGCGACGCCCGTCAGCAGGAGCGTCAGCGACGCGGCGGAGATGGTCTTCAACATTGAGATGGTGTCCTTCAGGTCGAGTGAATCCCTCCCGGGTCGCCCAACGGCGCGGGTGCGGCCGCGTTCCTGACCGCAGGGCAACAAGCGCCGTTCCGACCCGCTCCGTCCCGCGGGTGTGGCCTTTCGGCATCAGTTGGAGAGAGGGACGCCCGGACAGACCTCCGGATACGACAAGGCCGCCGGACTTTCATCCGGCGGCCTGTTCGGACCGGCGCCCAGGAGGGGGAGGGGTGGCGCCGATCTCGCGCCGCGGCTTTGGGGGGGAGGGGGGCCGCGGCGACAGGGTTGAGATAGGAGCCGGTTGTGGCCGTTCAAGGGCGCCGCGAGGGCTCAGCCGGCCTTGCCCTGCGGCGGGTTGACGCGGCGCCGGGCGGGGTTTTCGCCTCTTCCTCGTCGGCATAGGGCTCGCCGTCGCCGGACAGCAGGATGGCCATCCAGCGCGAACCCTTGAACTCCGCCAGTATGGCCATGGCCATCACCGCCAGCGGGGTCGACAGGAACATGCCGACCACGCCCCACAGCTTGCCCCAAAGCGCCAGCGACAGCAGCACCACCACCGGGTCGATGTTCTGGTTCTCGCCCTGCATGCGTGGCTGGATGACGTTGCCGCTGATGAACAGGATGATCTGCAGCCCGGCCAGCAGCACGGCGGCCTGCCAGTAGGTCTCGAACTGGACCAGGGCGAACAGCGGCGGGACCAGGCCGGCCACCGCGCCGCCCAGCACCGGAATGAAGCCGACGATGAAGATGACGAAGGTCCAGAACTCGGCGTTCTGCAGCCCCACGGCGCGCATCAGCCCCCAGGCGCAGGCGCAGATCAGGGCGCCGGTGACGGTCTGGACCCACAGATAGCCTTCGACTCCGCCGCGCACCCTCTGGAACACCTCCAGCGCCTCGCCGCGGGCCGTGCGGTCCGGGAACATGCCGACCAGCTTGCGCTTGAAGCCCGCCTGCGAGGCCAGCAGGAAGGCGAGATAGATCATGACGAAGACCGCCCCGGTGACCACGCCCTGGGCCTGCCGCGCGAACACGGCCAGATAGCTGCGGATGTCCAGCTGGGCGATCAGCTCCGAGGCCGTGGGCGCCGTGTCGACGCCGAACAGGCGCGAGATGTCCTCGATGATCTGGTCAAGCCGCGGCCCGATGCGCGTCGTCACGCCCGAGGCCTCGTCGAAGAAGTTCAGCGCGCCGTTGGCGATGATGGCGATCGAGGCGAAGAAGCCGAGGATGACCACGATCAGCGCCGTCGCCGCCGCGAACTCCGACGGCACCGGCGTCCGTTCCTCGATGAACCGCTTCACCCCGTCGATGGCGATCAGAAGGAAGATGGCCATCGCCAGCGGCGTCAGGATGTCCCTCAGCCAGTAGACCGCGGCTCCCGCGGCCACGACGGCGATGGCCACCACGGCGTTTCGGCCCACGGTCGACGTCGGCAGGCTGATCGGCGCTTTCATCGGCATATGGTCAAGGTCCCCGAGGTCGGCGTCAACGGTCCCCGTCAATCGGCCTTGAACCGTCAAGCCGCGCGGTAGAGCATGAGCGTCAGGCTTGTGCAGGAGTTCCCCGTGACCGAATCCGCCGCCCCCGGCCTCTTCCTCGGCGAGTCGTTCAGGGAGGACGGCGGCGGGCCCGAGGTCCTGCTGCTCCACCGCGCCAACCGGCACGGCGTCGTCGCGGGCGCGACCGGCACGGGCAAGACCGTGACCCTGCAGATCATGGCCCAGGGTTTTTCCGACGCCGGCGTGCCGGTGTTCTGCGCCGACGTGAAAGGCGACCTGTCGGGCATCGCCGTGCCCGGCTCCCCCAACGAAAAACTTCTGGCCCGCGCCTCCGGCATGGGTCTGACGCTGCAGCCGAAGGCCGCGCCGGTGGTCTTCTGGGACCTCTATGGCCAGAAGGGCCACCCGATCCGCACCACCGTCAGCGAGATAGGTCCGCTGCTGCTGGCCCGCATGCTGAACCTCAACGACGTCCAGGAAGGCGTCCTGTCGGTGGTCTTCCACGTCGCCGACAAGGAAGGCCTGCTGCTGCTCGACCTCGACGACCTGCGGGCCCTGCTGGTCCATGTCGGCGAGAACGCCGAACGCATCGGCCGCGAGGTCGGAAACGTCGCACCCGCCTCGATCGCCGCCATCCGGCGCTCGCTGCTTCAGCTCGAGCAGCAGGGCGGCAAGGCCTTCTTCGGCGAGCCGGCCCTGCGGCTGGAAGACATGATGCGCACCGGCCTCGACGGCCGCGGTCAGGTCAATGTGCTGGACGCCACCCGGCTGATGGCCAGTCCGCGCCTCTACGCCGCCTTCCTGCTCTGGCTGCTGTCCGAGCTGTTCGAACAGCTTCCCGAGGTCGGCGATCCCGACAAGCCGCGCCTCGTCTTCTTCTTCGACGAGGCCCACCTGCTGTTCACCGACGCGCCTGACGCCCTGCGCGAAAAGATCGAGCAGGTGGTGCGCCTGATCCGCTCCAAGGGCGTCGGGGTCTATTTCGTCACCCAGAACCCGGCCGACATTCCCGACAGCGTGCTGGCCCAGCTCGGCAACCGCATTCAGCACGCGCTGCGCGCCTATACCCCCTCGGAACAGCGCGGGCTGAAGGCGGCCTCGGACAGCTTCCGCGCCAATCCCGCCTTCGACACCGCCGAAGCCATCCAGGCGCTGGGCGTCGGCGAGGCCCTGGTGTCCACTCTCGACGACAAGGGCGCGCCCAATGTCGTGGCCCGGACGACGATCCGCCCGCCGGACAGCCGCCTCGGCCCGGCCACCGACGCCGAACGCGCCGCCCTCATGGCCGCCAGTCCGGTGCGGGGCCTCTATGACGCCGCCGTCGACCGGGAGTCCGCCGAGGAAATCCTGCTCGCCCGTCGCGGCCAGGCCGACCAGGCCGCCGCCGACGCCAAACTGGCCGAGGCCCGCGCCAAAGCCGACGCCGCCGCCGCGAAGGACGCCGAAAAGGCCGCCGCCGCCCGGGCGAAGGAACAGGCCCGCCTCGACCGCGAAGCCGCCCGCGCCCGCGCCCCGGCCCGCCGTTCAAGCCGCGAAACCCCGATCGAGGCGGCCACCAAATCCGTGCTCCGCACCGCCGGCAGCACGATCACCCGCGAACTGCTGCGGGGCGTGCTGGGCAGCCTGCGGCGGCGGTAACCTTCGGTGTCCTTCTCCCCTTGGGGGGAGAAGGTGCCCCGGAGGGGCGGAAGAGGGATTGGCCGGCTCCGGATGGGCCGTCGGCCAGTTTGCGTCCGACATCCCCCTCATCCGTCTCGCTTCGCGAGCCACCTTCTCCCCCGGAGGGAAGAAGGAAACCGTGACGCTCTGCTGGCAATCCGCGGAATTATAGTCCGATAGCGCGGAAAACTTCCCGCCTTCTCGGCCACATCGCCTTTTCTCAAACCGATCTTCCCGCCGCACAAACCAGCGGGCGCATAATGCCGCTTGTCCCGCCGCTCCGGCAGGGCGCCGGTCTTTGCCAACCGAATCCCCGCCGCACCGTCGCAGGCGCGCCGATGTAGACTCTGCCGACTCTGCCACTGCGAATTTCTGCAGACGGGCGCCGACTCTGCCGACGGCGCCACACTGATTTTCCAGATTTCACCCGGGTAAAACCCGGCAGCCGCTACGGCCGCGGAACCAGCCGCCACATCCTCAGCGGGTGGCGCACCGCCCCGGCTTCCTCGCCCGCCGCCGCGCCGCGGCCCATGTAGAGGTCGGCCCGCACCGGTCCGCGGATGGCCGAGCCGGTGTCCAGCGCCACGACCAGCCCCTGATAGCTGCCGCGCGCGCCGACCAGGTCGCCGCCGTCCGCGCTGATCCACACCAGATCGCCATAGCGCCAGTGGCCCGGGTCGACGGCGATGGCACGCCGGGCGGGCAAGGGAATCCCCGCCGCCCCGTTCGGATCGCCGCCGTCGTCCGGGTCCAGTTCGAAGAAGATGTAGCGCGGGTTCAGCGCCATCACCGCCCGCGCCTCCGGCCCGCGATGCGCCGCCAGCCACGCCCGGATGGCCTCGCCGGAGGTGCCGTTCGGCGGCAGCAGCCCCTGTTCCGTCATCGGTCGGGC
The DNA here is from genome assembly GCF_035626535.1 of Brevundimonas sp. Taxonomy (GTDB): domain Bacteria; phylum Pseudomonadota; class Alphaproteobacteria; order Caulobacterales; family Caulobacteraceae; genus Brevundimonas. The sequence continues at coordinate 110,459 of NZ_DASPNO010000058.1, read as the reverse complement.
GATGCCGGTGAACGGCCGCCCGTTGTCGGCGGCGTAGGCGGCTCGCGCCTTCGACCCGTCCTCGAAGGTCAGATAGCCCGACCCCTGGATCTGCATGAAGAACAGGTCCTCGGCCCGCATCCACGCCAGCGGAGCGGCGCCCGACACCGCCTCCGGGTTGGCTTCGATCTCCGCCCGCTCCGGCAGGACCTGGCCGCGCGTCCATCCGGCCGGCGGCGCCAGCACCGGCATGTCGAAGTCGCCGCCGGGGCTGCGCCGGGCCGCGTACTCCGGCGCGAAATAGGCGGTGAGCAGCCCCGGACGGCCGTCCGGCGTCTCCGCCTGCAGCACCAAAAAGCCGCTTTCGAAGAACGCCCGCGCCAGCGACGGCGTTACCGGTTTCGAGGTCCGCCGGATCTGCATCGCCCGGGCGCACTGCACCTGCGCCGCCGGCTCGCGGGCGACGTGGCAGCTGTCGGTCCAGGCGTTGAAGGCCGCCAGATGATCCTCATGATCCCAGCCCTGCAGGGCCGTCGGGCTCAGTCCGGCGGGCGGGGCGGGCGTCGGAGGGACGGGGACGGCCGGGCCCGGCCGGGGCGCCGGCGGCTGCGAGGGGAAGGGCGCAGGCGAGGGCGGGGTGGCGCAGGCGGCCGCGAACAGCGTCAGGCCGAGAGCGAGGATCGCGCCGCCGGCCCGGACGCGAAACCCGCGGCTCATGCGGTCGCCGGCTCCGTGCGGGCCAGCAGCCAGTTGGGATCGCTGGCCCCGAGGGTGCGCTCGAAGGTCCACACCTCGGCGACGCGGCGCTCCTCGACCTGTTCCTCGGCCGTGGCGTCGGCGGGCTTCACCCGGTTGCGCAGCTCGGCGAGGAAGCGGACCTTGGCCACGGCGCGGTTCTCCTCGGCGGTGGCCAGCTCCAGGTCGGCCCGGGCCGGATGCAGGAACTCAGCCTCCTCGGTCTCGCCCCGCGCCTCGCGCGCGGCGATGCCGGCCTCGAACGAGGCCATGACGTGCGGCGTGAGCAGCGGCTTCAGGGTCTCGCGGTCGCCGGCGGCGTAGGCGCGGACGATGGTCTCGTGCGCCTGGCGCGCGCCCTCGAGGAAGCGGACCGGATCGAAATTCGGGTCTCTCGCTCGCAGTCCGGCGATGGAGGACAGGGTCACGGCGTCGAGCGCGCCGGGCCGCTGGGCGCCGCCGTCCGCGGCGGGGGCGGCCGGAGCCGGCGGCTGGGCGCGGGCATCCTCCTCGGGCTGCCTCCCGACCTTCTTGCCCAGCACATTGTAGAGCTGGAACAGCACGATGGCCGCGATCACGGCGAAGATGACGATCTGGACCTGGACCGGCACGGGCATTCCCTGACTGGCGCCCATGAACGCCGGGCGCGGCGAAACGACGATTAGGGGCTGATATGGGGGCGCGCAAGGCGAACGGCGCCCCGGGTTCGCTGCGGCCGATCGCCCTCCGGTCCGGGCGACGGCCTCCGCCCCTTGGGCGAGCGTCGTTGCCGCAACCGGCGGTGCATGCTAGTCGCCGCGCCTTCCGGGCCGGACGCCGCGCCCCTCACGCCATTCCAGACAAGACGACCCGCCATGACCGACGCCACGCCGCCCGCCGACGCCAACGCCGCCGCGCCCGCCGAAAACGGCGCCGCCGGCCCCGGCTTCCGCATCCTGGCCCAGTACGTCCGCGACCTGTCCTTCGAGAACCCCAAGGCGCCGGACTCGCTGCGCGTCGACGGCAAGCCGGCCATCGACCTCGGCGTCGAGATGAACGCCCAGGGCCGCAAGGACGGCCTGTTCGAGGTCGAGCTGCGACTGACCGTCAAGGCCTCGACCGACGCCATGACGGTGTTCAACGTCGAGCTGCTCTACGGCGGCCTGTTCGCCCTGCACGGCGTGCCCGAGCAGGACATCGAGCCGATGCTGCTGATCGAGTGCCCGCGCTACCTGTTCCCCTACGCCCGCGAGATTATCTCCCGCGCCACGGCCGACGGCGGCTTCTACCCCCCCTTCATGCTCGACCCGATCGACTTCGCCGGCATCTACATGTCGCGCCAGCAGCAGATCGCCCGCGGCCCTGCCGAGCCGGCCCAGGCCTGATCCGCAGAGGCGGCCTCAGGCCGCCTCCGACGTCCCCTCGACGTCCAGCCCGTAGGCCGCCCACAGCGAGCGGTCCTTCAGCGTCTCGCGCAGGAAGGCCCGGTGCGCCGCCTGCTCGGCCTCGGTCGAGCGCGGCGCCAGCGGCCGCGGGCGAGGGCCGTATCCGCCCGCCGCGGCGTCGCCGGCGACCTGCGCCTTGACCGTTCGCGCCAACGACAGATCCAGCCGCCGCTCCTTTCCGCCCTTCAGCTCCAGATAGACCTCGGCCAGCAGCCGGGCGTCGATCAGGGCGCCGTGCAGGGTGCGCTCGACCAGGCTGATCTTGAACCGCTTGCACAGGGCGTCCAGCGAGTTGGCCATGCCCGGGAACCGGCTCTGGGCCAGCTTCAGCGTGTCGATCCAGCGCGTCTCCTCGAGCAGCGGATGGCTGCACAGGCCGCACTCGTGGTCGATGAACGAGCGGTCGAAAGCGGCGTTGTGGGCGATCACCGGCGCATCCCCGATGAAGCCCATCAAGTCCTTGACCACCTCGCGGAATTTCGGCGCGTCCCGCACCTTTTCGTCAGTGATGCCGTGCACCCGGATCGCGTCCGGCGGGATCAGCCGCTCGGGATTGACCAGGGTGTGGAAGGTCCGCCCGGTCGGCAGAAGATCCTCGATCTCGATACAGCCGACCTCAATCAGCCGGTCGCCGGTCTTCGGGTCGAAGCCGGTGGTTTCGGTGTCGAGAACGATTTCGCGGGCCATGGCCCTTATTGAATCGGTTTGCCGTCCGGCGAAAGCCCGCGCCGGGGAGATGTCCAGCCCGGGGCCAGAACCGTCCCCACGATTTCGCGCACCCGCGCCCGCGCCGCCTCCAGCCCGTGGCCGGTGTCGACGATGAAGTCGGCCCGGCGCCGCTTCTCCGCGTCGGGCAGCTGCCGCGCCTGAATGGCCTCGAACCGCTCCCGCGTCATGCCCGGCCGGGCCAGCACCCGCGCCGCCTGCACCTCCGGATCGGCCGTGACCACGACCACCGCATCGACCGCCGCCTCTCCCCCGGTCTCGAACAGCAGGGGAATGTCCAGCACCGCCAGCCGCACCCCGCGCCGCTCCGCCTCGGCCAGATCCTGCAGCCGCCCCCTCACCACCAGCGGGTGCACGATCGCCTCCAGCCGCCGGAACGCCGCCTCGTCCTGCCCAAGCGCCCCGGCCAGCCGCGTCCGGTCGACGGCGCCGTCCACGACCACGCCCGGAAAGGCCCCGCCCACCGGACCGACCGCGGCCCCGCCCCTCGCGTAGAGCCGGTGCACCGCCTCGTCGGCGTTCCAGACCAGCGCGCCCTCGTCGGCGAACATCGCCGTGGTGGTCGTCTTGCCCATGCCAATCGAGCCGGTCAGTCCGAGGACGATCATGACGTCTCTCCCAGCGCGGCGAGGGCGAGGGCCCGCACATCGATCTCCGGCGGCTCGACACCGAACAGCGCCTCGAACGACGGTCGCGCCTGCCCGATCAGCATGGCCAGGCCGTCGACGGTCGTCAGACCCCGCGCCCGGCCGGCGGCGAGGAAGGGCGTCAGCAACGGCCGATAGGTCATGTCCATCAGCACGGCGTCGGGCCGCAGCCTTCCGACTTCGATCTCGGGCGCCACGCTCAGGGCGTTGACCACCAGAGCGGCCTCCGGGAGAGCAGCGGGTCCCGCCACATGGACGCCGAGATCGGCGGCCAGCGCCTCCGCCCGCGCCGGCGTCCGGTTGAGCACGCCGGCCTCCGCGCCCGCCGCCTTCAGCGCCGCCGCCGCCGCCCGCGCCGCGCCGCCCGCGCCGAGGATCAGCACCGGCCGCCCGGCCACGGCGAGACCCGGCGCCTGCTCCGCCAGAGCCGCCATCAGCCCTTCGCCGTCGGTGCTGTCGGCCCTCGCCCGTCCGTTCTCGAACACCAGCAGATTGGCCGACCCGCACGACCGCGCGGTCTCGCTGACCTCGTCCGCCATCCCCAGCGCCGCCGCCTTAAACGGCGCGGTGACGTTCAGCCCGCGCAGGGCGCCGGTCCGTCCTTCATTCACCAGCGCCTCGAACCCCGCCTCGTCCGCCGGCCCGAAGGCGCGGTAGTCGGCGGCCAGTCCGGCGGAGGCGATCCAGGCCCTGTGGATCAGCGGGCTCAGTGAATGCGCGATCGGCTGGCCCGCCACGCCCGCCACCACGGTCATGTCGACAGCACTCCCGCCCGCCGCAGTTCGGCCAGCACCGGCCATAGCGGCAGGCCCAGCACGGTGAAATAGTCGCCCTCGACCGCCTCGAAGAGCTGCGATCCCATCCCCTCGAGCCGATAGGAGCCGACGGACGCCAGCAACCCCTCGCCCTCCGCGGCCAGATAGGCGTCGAGAAAGGCGTCGGAGAAATCGCGAACCTTCATCGTCACCGTATCGACCCCGGACCAGACCACCTGCCCGTTGCGCGCCAGCGCGGCGCCCGAATGCAGTTGGTGGCTCCGCCCGCGCATGGCCGCCAGCCGGGCCCGGGCCGCGCCCAGCGAGGGCGCCTTGGACACCAGGCCGCCGGCGAAGGCGAGGGTCTGATCCGCGCCCAGCACCCAGGCCTCAGGGTCGTGGCGCGACACGGCCAACGCCTTGACCTGGGCCAGTTCGACGGCAAGCCCCGCCGCGTCGGCCGGATCGTGGGTCGCCTTGACGGCGTCCTCGTCGACGTCGGCGACCTGCACCGAAAAGGGCACGCCCGCGCCGGCCAGCATGGCTCGCCGGGCGGCGCTCTTCGACGCCAGGATGAGCCGTTCGCAGGTCACCAGCTCGCCCCCACCCGATGGGTCCGGCGTTCGTTGAGCACGTTGATGATCGCCGCCGCGGTCTCCTCGACCGAACGGCGGGTCACGTCGATGACCGGCCAGCCCCGCCGTTCGAAGGCCCGGCGCGCCTTGACCGTCTCCTCGCGCACCGCCTCGTGATCGGTATAGGCCGAGGCCCGGCTGGCGTTCAGCCCGTCCAGCCGGTTGCGGCGGATCTGCACCAGCCGGTCCGGCGAAACCGTCAGGCCGATGATCAGCGGGTTCTTCAGCCCGACCAGCCGCTCGCCGTCTTCCTGTCCCGGCACCAGCGGCACGTTCGCGGCGCGGATGCCTCGATGGGCCAGATAGATGCACGTAGGAGTCTTGGACGTCCGGCTGACCCCGCACAGCACCACGTCGGCGCTCTCCAGCTGCTCCGTCGTGCCCTGACCGTCGTCGTGGGCCATGGCGTAGTCGAGGGCCGCGATGCGATTGAAATAGTCGGTGTCCAGGGCGTGCTGAGCGCCCACCCGCGTCGACAGGGCGGCTCCGAGATAGCGCGACAGGGCGCCGACCAGAGGGTCCAGCGCCGCAATCTGCGGCATGTCCAGCCGCCGGCAGCCCTCTTCCAGCTGCTCGCGCAACTCGCGATCGACGAGGGTGTGCAGCACCACGCCCGGCGAGGCGGCGATTTCTTCCAGCACCCGGTCCATCTGCTTGGCCGAACGGACGAGGGCGTAGATGTGCTCGATCGGAATGACGCCGTCGAAGCGCGCCACCACCGCCTTGGCCATGGCGTTCAGGGTCTCGCCGGTCGAATCCGACACGAGGTGGACGTGAAAATAGGTCGCCAGGCGGGAAGCGCCGGCGGGGCGGGCCGGACTCATCGGGCGCACCCGGTGGATCGGCTCATCGGAAGCTGTCCATGACGGTGAGACTCCTGTGGACCGGGCCGGGCGCCGATCAGGGCGGATCGGGGCGCCGATCTCTATAGCCGGACGACGGGAAGGCGGCGAGCGGGGATGAAGGTGGATGCCGGCCCCGGCGACAGGGCGAGTCGTCCCGGGTTCGCGAGCCCCGATCCGATCGGGTGTGGACAGGCTTAACAAGAGATTAACGGCCCCCAGCCACTCACCCCGCCTGATGCGCCGGAACCGCCGTCCTGAAGGCCCCGTTAGCAACTGTCCCCGTTTTCACCAGCCCGGTGGAGCATGTGGGATGGCCCGGCGCCCGATTGCGGAAAACCGCGTCGTTCGCCTGTGCCGAGACTGTCTTATCCCCGTCATCCCCGGCCCTGCTTCCTTCCTCCATTCTTCTCGATTCTCTTTCATTGAAGGATTGGGGGGTGCGACATCGGCCCGGGGTTGAGCGGGACCCGGCCCCCCGGTAAGCCCGACATCCGATGACCGTCTCCGACACTCCCCTGCTGCTCAAGGTTCTCGCCGGCGAGGCGACGGAGCGCCCACCCGTCTGGTTCATGCGTCAGGCGGGACGGTATCTGCCGGAATATCGGGCGCTCCGGGCGACGACGCCGGACTTCATCTCATTCTGCCTCGACCCCGAGAAGGCCGCCGAGGCGACGCTGCAGCCGATGCGGCGCTTCGGCTTCGACGCCGCCATCGTCTTCGCCGACATCCTGCTGATCCCGAAGGCTCTCGGCCAGGATGTCTGGTTCGAGGCGGGGGAGGGGCCCCGGCTCGGCGCCCTGCCGTCGGCGGATTCGATGTGGGCGCTGGCCTCCGGGGCGGGGGAGGCGCTGAACCCGGTCGGCCAGACCCTGTCGATCGTCAGGCGCGAGCTGGAGCCGCACCGCGCCCTGATCGGGTTCGCCGGCGCGCCGTGGACGGTCGCCACCTATATGCTGGACGGCGAGGCGCGGAGCATCGGCAAGGGCGAGCGGGCCCAGGCGCGGACCTACGCCTATGCCGAGCCGGACAAGGTGGCGGCCCTGCTCGAGGTGCTGGTCGAGGCCACGGCGTATTATCTGAAGATGCAGGCCGACGCCGGGGCCCAGGTGCTGAAGATCTTCGAGAGCTGGGCCGAGGGCCTGCCCGACGATCTGTTCGAAACCCTCGTGCTTCGGCCGCATCAGGCCTTGGTGAAACGGGTTCGCGAGTTGGGCGTCACCGTGCCCCTGATCGGCTTCCCGCGTGGCTCGGCGGCGCTGGCGGAGCGCTATGCCGCCGAGTGCGAGGTGCAGGCCGTGGCGCTCGACACCGCCTGTCCGCTCGAGGTCGGCCGCCGGGTGCAGGCTACCAAGCCCATCCAGGGGGCGTTGGACCCCCTGTTGCTGCGCGCCGGCGGAGCGTTGCTGGATCGACGTGTCGACCAACTGCTCGAGGCCTGGGGGCGGGGGCCGTGGATCTTCAACCTCGGCCACGGAATCCTGCCCGACGTGCCGATCGCCCATGTCGAGCAGATGCTGAAGCGGATCGGCGCCCAATGAGGTCGATCACCGGTCGTCGCATCGCCGTGGTCCTGTTCAACCTTGGGGGGCCGGACGACCAGGCTTCGGTGAAGCCGTTTCTGTTCAACCTGTTCAACGACCCGGCCATCATCGGCCTGCCGGCCATCCTGCGCCGCCCGCTGGCGCGCCGCATCTCCAGCCGTCGCGAGAAGACCGCCCAGGCGAACTACGCCCTGATGGGCGGCGGTTCGCCCCTGCTGCCGGAAACCCGCAAACAGGCGGCGGCGCTCGCGGCGGCGCTCGCTCCACGCCTTCCCGACGACGAGGTGCGCGCCTTCGTCGCCATGCGCTACTGGTCGCCGCTGACGGAGCAGACCGCGGCCGAGGTCGCCGCCTTCGGTCCCGACGAGATCGTGTTGCTGCCGCTGTATCCGCAGTTCTCGACCACCACGACGGAGTCCTCGCTGCAACGTTGGAGCGCCGTCTACGCAGGCCCGGGAGAAAGCCGCACGGTGTGCTGCTGGCCCGAGGCCTACGGCTGGATCGAGGCCCAGGCGGAGGCCATCCGTGAGAAGCTGGAAAAGGCGGGAAACCAACCGCTGAGAGTGCTGTTCTCGGCCCATGGCATCCCCGAGCGTTTGATCCGCCGAAAGGGTGATCCGTATCAGGAGCAGGTCGAAAGCACCGTAGCCGCCGTCGTGGCGAAGCTCGCCGACATGGGCCGGACGGTGGATCACGCCCTCTGCTATCAAAGCCGAGTCGGCCCGCTGAAGTGGCTCGGCCCGTCCACTCCCGAGGCACTGGAACAGGCGGCCGCCGACGGCGTCGGCGCGGTGGTCGTCCCCATCGCCTTCGTCTCCGAGCACGTGGAGACCCTCGTCGAGCTGGATATTGAATACGGCGAACTGGCGAATACGCTCGGCGTCACCCCCTACCTGAGAGTTCCGGCCGTGGGGACGTCGGCGCCGTTCATCGCAACGCTGGCCGAGGCTGCGCTCCACGCCCTGTCGCGCACGGGCGTGGCGCCCTATGGTCCGGGCTGCCGGGGCGACTGGAAGGCCTGCCCCTGTCAGGCGGAAAACCGGGCCGCATGAGCTTCGAGATCTTCAACGTCGTGCGCGGCCTGCACATTTTGGCGGTGATCGCCTGGATGGCCGGAATGCTCTTTCTGCCCCGCCTGTTCGCCTACGACGCCGAACAGCAAGGCAAGGCCGAGCCGCTGCGATCGGAGATGCAGGGCTTGCTGCGGATCTGGCAGCGCCGTCTGCTCAAGATCATCATCAATCCGGCGCTGACCGCCACCTGGGTGTTCGGCGTCTGGATGATCCTGATCCACGTCTACGGCTTCGGTGAGGGCTGGGAATTCGTCGTTCGGCCGTGGATGGCGACCAAGCTGCTGGCGGTGGTGGCGCTCAGCGGCTGGCACGGCATGCTCGCCCGCGAGTTCAAGCGCATCCAGACCGGGACTTCGACCCGCACCGGCCGCTTCTGGCGCATGACCAACGAGATTCCGTTCCTGATCGCGGTCGTCGCCGTACTGTCCGTGACGACCGAATGGACGCTCGGCTGAGCGCCGGCGCTTGACCTCGCCGGCCCGGCGTGGTTTCGCTGGTCGCGAACCGATCCTGGCCAGAGGCTTCCGCCTTCCGGACGGTCCCTCTCCTGTAGCGACGCCTGCCGGATCGACCCTGCGGGACCCCCGTCGCCCTCCCTGCCGGCCTCCGGGCCCACATCGCCAGCCGCTCCGACCCCGCTGTTTCGCGGGCGTCCTTGCGCGCACGCCTGAAGAAGATTTCCCATGACCGACGTCCGTGACACCGACCCCACCGTCCCCGAGACCGAAAACCTCGATGGCGAGCAGCCGTCCAACGAGGTCGCTGCCGCCGATCTGCCCATGGTCGATCAGGAAGCCGACGAGGAAGACGAGGACGACGGCGAACCGATCGTCCCCAATGGCCGCATCACCCTCGCCGAGCTGAACGAGAAGACGCCGGCCGACCTGGTCGCCTTCGCCGAAGGACTCGAGATCGAGAACGCCTCCAACCTGCGCAAGCAGGACCTGCTGTTCGCCATCCTCAAGGCGCTGGCGGACGAAGAGGTGGAGATCATCGCCGATGGCGTTCTGGAGATACTGCCGGACGGCTTTGGCTTCCTGCGCAGCCCGGACGCGAATTATCTTCCGGGTCCGGACGATGTTTACGTCTCGCCGTCGCAGATCCGCCGCTTCGGCCTGCGCTCGGGCGACACCATTCACGGCGCCGTGCGTGGCCCGCGCGAGGGCGAGCGCTACTTCGCCCTGCTGAAGGTCGACACGATCAATCTGGAAGACCCCGAGACGGTCAAGACCAAGGTCCTGTTCGACAATCTGACACCGCTCTACCCGGAAGAGCGGCTGCACATGGAAATCCAGGACCCGACGCTGAAGGACCGCTCGGGCCGGGTCATCGACATCGTCGCCCCGCTCGGCAAGGGCCAGCGCTGCCTGATCGTCGCCCCGCCGCGGGTGGGCAAGACGGTGATGTTGCAGAACATCGCCAAGTCGATCGAGAAGAACCATCCGGAGGTGTTCCTGATCGTCCTGCTGATCGACGAGCGCCCGGAAGAAGTGACGGACATGCAGCGGACGGTGAAAGGCGAGGTCATCGCCTCGACGTTCGACGAGCCGGCCACCCGCCACGTCGCCGTCGCCGAAATGGTCATCGAGAAGGCCAAGCGCCTCGTCGAGCACAAGAAGGACGTGGTCATCCTGCTCGACTCGATCACCCGCCTCGGCCGCGCCTACAACGCCACCGTCCCGTCATCGGGCAAGGTCCTGACCGGCGGCGTCGACGCCAACGCCCTGCAGCGGCCCAAGCGCTTCTTTGGCGCGGCGCGCAACGTGGAGCAGGGTGGTTCGCTGACCATCATCGCCACCGCCCTGATCGACACCGGCTCGCGGATGGACGAGGTGATCTTCGAAGAGTTCAAGGGCACCGGCAACTCGGAAATCGTGCTCGACCGCAAGGTCGCGGACAAGCGCATCTTCCCGGCCATTGACGTGCTCAAGTCTGGCACCCGCAAGGAAGAGCTCACCACGCCGAAGGACCAGCTGGCCAAGACCTACGTCCTGCGCCGCATCCTCAACCCGATGGGTCCGCAGGACGCGATCGAGTTCCTCATCGACAAGCTGCGGCAGTCGAAGAACAATGCGGACTTCTTCCAGTCGATGAACACCTGACGGCGGCGCGGCCGCTGTTTCACGTGAAACAGGAGCGACGCGATGAAGGTCAACGTCGAGATCGACTGCACGCCGGCCGAGGCGAGGGCCTTCCTCGGCCTGCCCGACGTTGCGCCGCTCAACGAGGCCATGGTCGCCGAAATGCAGAAGCGGATGGCCGACAACGTCGCCGCCATGCAGCCCGACGAACTGATGAAGACCTGGACCAGCTTCGGCCTGCAGGCCCAAGATCAGTTCCGCAAGCTGATGGAAACCGCGGTAGGGAGCGCGCCGAAGCCGTGAGGAACCGTCTCCTCCCCACGGAATGGGGAGGGGGACCGCGTAGCGGTGGAGGCGCTCTGTCCGTGTCCGCCGTCGCCGGCCCCTCCGTCACGCCTCTTGCGCGGCGCGCCACCTCCCCATTCCGTGGGGAGGAAACATGAGCACCATCTTCGCCCTCGCCACGCCGCCGGGTCGTGGAGCCATTGCGATCGTCCGGCTTTCCGGGCCCGGCGTGAATCAGGCGCTGGCAGCACTCGGGGCCGGTGGTCTGAAGCCGCGTATGGCCTCGCTTCGCGACCTGTCGCTTGACGGCCGCGCTCTCGACCAGGCGCTGGTGCTGCGCTTTCCGGCGCCGAACTCCTACACCGGCGAGGACTGCGCCGAGCTCCACCTGCACGGCGGCCGGGCCGTGGTCGAGGCGGTCAGCGACGCTCTGCTGACGCTCGATCTGCGGCTCGCCGAGCCCGGTGAGTTCACGCGCCGCGCCTTCGAGAACGGCCGCATGGATCTGGCCCAGGCCGAGGCGGTGGCCGACCTGATCGACGCCGAAACCACGGCGCAGGCCGCTCAGGCGCTGGGCCAGCTCGACGGCGCCCTGTCGCAAACCTACGCCGGCTTCCGTCGTGACCTGCTCAAGGCGCTGGCGCTCGTCGAGGCCGAGATCGATTTTCCGGACGAGGAGGTTCCGGACAATCTGGCGCGCACCGCCGGTCCGGTACTGGACGGGCTGATCGCCGATCTGCAGGCGGCCCTGGCCGACGCCCGGCGCGGCGAGCGGGTCCGCGAGGGCTACCGCATCGTTCTGATCGGCGAGACCAACGCCGGCAAGTCGTCGCTGTTCAACGCATTGGTGGCCCGCGAGGCAGCCATCGTCACGCCGATCGCCGGCACCACCCGGGACGTACTCGACGCGGACCTGATCATCGGCGGCTATGCGGTCACCCTATCCGATACCGCCGGCCTGCGCGACAGCACCGACCCGATCGAGGCCGAGGGCGTCCGGCGGGCCCGGGCCCGGGCCGAACAGGCCGATCTCCGCCTGTGGGTCCGCGCGCCGGGTGACCCGGACGGTCCGGCGACCGCGTTCGTGCGAACCGACGACCTGCTGGTCCTGACCAAGGCCGACATCGACCGTGCGGCGCCTCCATCGGACCGCGAGGCGCTGGTGGTCAGCACAGAGACGGGGGAGGGGCTGGGCGCGCTCCACGACTGGCTCGCCGCGCGGCTGGCCCACGATTTGTCCGGGGCCGATTTTCCGGCGGTCACGCGAGAGAGACATCGCCGTCGGCTTACGGAGGCGCTGGAATCTGTCGAGGCCGGGCGGCGGGCGCTGGATGTCGCACCGGAAATGGCCGGCGACGATCTGCGCCGCGCGGCGGAGAGCCTGGCCCGTGTCACGGGGGCGATCGGGGTCGAGGACATCCTCGGCGAGGTGTTCTCGACCTTCTGCATCGGCAAGTGAGCTGTTTCACGTGAAACGGCCATACGGCGCCGGTGGCGAAAGCCGCCGTTTTCCCGTATGTCCGCGCCCATGAAGCGTTTCGACGTCATCGTCATCGGAGGCGGACACGCCGGCTGCGAAGCCGCGGCGGCTTCCGCGCGCGTCGGCGCCGCCACCCTGCTGCTTACCCAGAAGCTCGAGACCATCGGCGAGATGTCGTGCAACCCGGCCATCGGCGGTCTGGGCAAGGGGCATCTGGTGCGCGAGATCGACGCCCTGGACGGCGTCATGGGCCGGCTCGGCGACGTGTCGGGCATCCAGTTCCGCCTGCTCAACCGCTCCAAGGGCGCAGCGGTGCAGGGCCCGCGGAGCCAGATCGACCGCCGGCTGTACCGGGAGGCCATGCAGGCCGAACTGGCCCGGACACCGAACCTTACCCTGATGCCCGGCACGGCCGAGACCCTGATCCTGGACGGCGACCGGGTCGTCGGCGTTGTTACGGGCGAGGGGACTGAGGTCCGCGCCGGCGCCGTCGTCCTGACGACGGGCACCTTCCTCAACGGCGTCATCCACAAGGGCGCCCAGCGCATCCCGGCCGGCCGTCACGGCGAGGCGCCGTCGACGGGTCTGGCCGTCGACCTCTACGGCGCCGGCCTGTCGATGGGACGGCTCAAGACCGGCACGCCCGCGCGGCTGGACGGCCGCACCATCGGCTGGGACCGGCTGGAGATGCAGGCGGCCGACGACGAGCCCGTGCCGTTCAGCTTCCTGACCGACCGCATCGACGTGCCGCAGATCGCCTGCGGCGTGACCCATACGACGGCCGAAACGCACCGGATCATCGCCGGGAACCTCGGCGACAGCGCCGTCTATGGCGGCCACCTGTCCGGCCGGGGGCCGCGCTACTGCCCCTCGATCGAGGACAAGGTGGTGCGGTTCGCCGACAAGACCTCGCACCAGATCTTCCTCGAACCCGAGGGGCTCGACGATCCGACCGTCTATCCCAACGGCATCTCGACCTCCGTGTCCGACGCCACCCAGGCCGCCTTCCTGCGCACCATTCCGGGACTGGAGGCGGTGGAGGTGTTCCGCTTCGGCTACGCCATCGAGTACGACTACGTCGACCCGCGCGAACTGACCCCGGCGCTCGAGGTCAAGAGGCGGCCGGGCCTGTATCTGGCCGGCCAGATCAACGGCACCACGGGCTATGAGGAGGCAGGCGCCCAAGGGCTGATCGCCGGGCTGAACGCCGCCCGCGCGGCCGCCGGCTCCGACCCGATCGTTCTGGGCCGTGACCAAGCCTATATCGGCGTGATGATCGACGATCTGGTCACACGCGGCGTGACCGAGCCCTACCGGATGTTCACCAGCCGGGCCGAGTACAGGTTGACGCTGCGGGCCGACAATGCCGATCAACGGTTGACCCCCCTCGGCATCGCCGCCGGCCTCGTTTCGCCGCAGCGGCAAGCCGCATTCGAAGCCAAGGCCGCCCTGCTGGCCGAAGCGTCGGCTCTGGTTCGGAGCACGACCTACACGCCGAAGGAGGCCGGGGCGCTGGGCATCGCGGTCAACGCCGACGGTCAGCGCCGTTCAGTCCGCGACCTGCTCGCCTTCCCGGGCGTCGACCTGAAGACCTTCGAGGCTGCGCATCCGGAGATCGCCCGCTGGCCGCGCCAGGTGCGGGAGCAGGTCGAGATCGACGCGGGCTATGCCGGCTACCTCGACCGGCAGGCGTCGGACGCCGAGGCGCTGCGCCGGGAGGAGGCGCTGGCCATACCGCACGATCTCGACTACGCTGCCATCGGCAGCCTCTCGAACGAGGTGCGCGAGAAGCTCACGCTGGTCCAGCCGCGCACGCTGGGCCAGGCGGGCCGGATCGAGGGCATGACGCCCGGCGCGCTGACGGCCCTGCTGTCACACGTGAAGCGGACCCGGGTGGACGCGTGACGATCAGCAGCGCGGCCGACTTCGAGGCCCTGACCGGCGCCACGGACGGACAGATTGCGGACCTTCAGGCCTTCATCGGCCGGCTGACCGAAGCCAACGCCGTGATGAACCTCGTCGGTCCCGACACCCTCCCCGACGTCTGGAACCGGCACATATGGGATTCGGCCCAGCTGCTGGGTCTCGTCCCGGCGGCGCGGACCTGGGCCGATCTCGGCGCCGGGGCGGGGTTCCCCGGCGTGGTGCTGGCGATCCTGCTCAAGGGTCGGCCCGACGCCCATGTCTGGCTCATCGACAGCCTCGGCAAGCGTTGCCGCTTCCTCCAGGAGGCGGTCGACGTCCTTGCCCTGCCGGCGACCGTGATCAACGGCCGGGCGGAGGAGCAGGCGCTCAAGGTCGATGTCGTCACCGCCCGCGCCGTCGCGCCGATGGAGAAGCTGCTCGGCTATGCACAGCCTTATCTACAGCGCGGCGCACAGGGGCTGTTTCTCAAGGGGGAAAAGGCCGAGGCTGAGTTGATCGAAGCCCGTAAGGTCTGGCATTTCGAGAGCGACCTCTCCGTCTCGCGCAGCAATCCGCGCGGCCGTATCGTTTCCGTCCGGAGCCTCCGCCGTGTCCATAGCCGGTAAGACTCGCGTCCTCGCCGTTTCCAACCAGAAGGGCGGCGTGGGCAAGACCACCACGGCGATCAACCTCGGCACGGCGCTGGCCGCGATCGGCGAGAAGGTGCTGATCGTCGACATGGATCCGCAGGGCAATGCCTCGACGGGCCTCGGTGTTCCACGTGAAACACGGCGGGTGACCATCTACGACGTCATTGTCGACGGACGCTCGGTCGACGACTCCGCAGTGCAGACGGCGGTGCCCGGACTGCACATCATTCCCGCCGACGCCGACATGTCCGGTGTCGAGATCGAACTGAGCCAGGCCGACCGCCGCTCGTTCCGTCTCCGCGATGCGCTCGCGGGGCAGGGGGCCGAGGGCCAGACCCGGTATGACTATGTCTTGATCGACTGCCCGCCGTCGCTGAACCTGCTGACCCTGAACGCCATGGCCGCGGCGGACGCGGTGCTGGTGCCGCTGCAGTGCGAGTTCTTCGCGCTGGAGGGCCTGACCCAGCTGATGAAGACCATCGACATGGTCCGCCAGAGCCTGAACCCGACGCTGGAGATCCAGGGTCTGGTCCTAACCATGTACGATCGCCGCAACGCCCTGTCCGGGCAGGTCGCGGCCGATGTGCGGGCCCATTTCGGCGACAAGGTCTATGAGGCGGTGATCCCCCGCAATGTGCGGGTGTCGGAGGCGCCGTCGTTCGGCAAGCCGGCCCTGATCTACGACCTGAAATGCGCCGGCAGCCAAGCCTATCTGCGCCTCGCCCGCGAGGTCGTGGCGCGCGAGAAGACCCGGCGACTGCAGGCCGCCTGATGCAAATTCATAGAACGGGATCAATCAGTTGAGCGAACGTCAGCGCGGCCTTGGCCGGGGATTGTCGGCCCTTCTGGGCGAACAGGCAGGCGAGGCGGTGCCGGTCGACGGCTCGGCGGCGCCGGCCGGCGTGCGCATGGCCCCGATCGAGTCGCTGAAGCCGAATCCGGATCAGCCGCGCAAGATTTTCGGTCAGGCGGAACTGGCTGAACTGGGCGAGTCGATCCGCGACAAGGGCGTGCTGCAGCCGATCCTCGTTCGCGCCCATCCGAAGGAGGACGGCGTCTGGCAGATCATCGCCGGCGAGCGCCGCTGGCGGGCCGCCCAACTGGCGCGGCTGACGCAGGTTCCGGTCATCGTCCGCGAGATGGACGACGTGGCGGTGTTCGAGGTCGCGATCATCGAGAACGTCCAGCGCGCCGACCTCAATCCGCTGGAAGAGGCGGAGGCCTACCGCCTGCTGATGGAACGCTTCGGCCGAACCCAGGACGCGGTCGCCGGCGTCGTCGGCAAGAGCCGCAGCCACGTCGCCAACACCCTGCGCCTGCTGCAGTTGCCCGAAGAGGTGCTGTGGTACGTGCGGACCGGCAAGATGAGCGCGGGTCACGCCCGGGCCCTGATCACCGCGCCAGACCCCGCGGCGCTGGCCGGGCAGATCGTCAACGAAGGCCTTAACGTGCGGCAGGCGGAGGCCTTGGCGCGGCGCGCCGCGGAGGGCCCGAAGCCGGGCAGGGCCAGGGTGGGCGCCAAGGCTCCGGCGGGCGAAGGCGGCGCCGACATCGCCGCACTGGAGCAGGATCTGACCGACGCCCTCGGACTGCAGGTGTCGCTGGCCGACCGGGGCGGCAAGGGTGAGCTGACCCTGCGCTACGGCACGCTGGAGCAGCTGGACGACCTGTGCCGGCGCCTGATGCGCGGCTGAGATGACCGATCCGGTCGAGGCGGCGGCCGAGGCGATCATCGGCCTCTACAGCCGGCACGCCGACGATTGGGCACGGATGCGCGACGGGCCACTGAACGCCGACGAGCGACCGCATCTGGACCGCTTCGCCGCGGCCCTGCCCAAGGGAGCGGAGGTGCTGGACCTCGGTTGCGGTTCCGGGCGCCCGATTGCCGACTGGCTGATCCGGCGGGGGTTCCGCCTTACGGGCGTGGACGCCTCACCGGGCCTGCTCGCGCGTTGCCGGGCCGCCTTTCCCGGGCATGAGTGGCGTCTGGACGATATGCGCGGGCTGGATCTGGGCCGCCGCTTCGACGGCGTTCTGGCTTGGTACAGCAGCTTTCACCTGACGGAGGAGGAGCAGGCGGGGATGGCGGCGGCCTACGCCCGGCATCTGCGGCCCGGCGGCACGCTGATGTTCATCGGCGGCCCCGCGCGCGGCGTGGCCATGGGGACATGGATGGGTCAGCCCCTGTATCACGCCAGTCTGGACCCCTCCGAGTACCGCGCCGGACTGGAAGCGGCCGGGCTGGTCGATATCGAGGAGGTGGTTTTCAGGCCGGGAACGGACGCCGCCGCGAGGGTCTGGACGGCGCGGCGAAGCGTGTCAGACTGAGGCCATGACCGAGAAACCGAGCAATCCGACCGCCGAAGCGATGAAGAAGGCGCTGGCCGCCAAGAAGGCCGGCGGCGGCCCCGCCCACACCGGCCTGCAGGGCGCCGCCCGGGCCGAGGAAAAGGCGCAGAAGGCGCGCAACGTGGCGCTGGCCAAGCCCGCGTTCCGCAAGGCCTCGAAGCGGGGCTAGCTCCTACAGACCCAGCCGTCGGGCCCGCGCCGAAATCTCCAGCAGCAGGCGTTCGGCGATCAGCTGATCGGGCGAGCCGGTGGTCTTGGTGGCGATGTCGGCGGCGTTGACGCTGTCCAGCACCCGGTCGAGATCCTCGAGCCGCCAGCTGCGCGCCTGACGCAGCATCTCGGCCTCCTGTTTCCAGAACACGCCGGCGGCCCTGGCGGCTTCCTTGGCCCCGGCGCCATTGGCCTGAAGCACATTGATGCGGCGCAGCTTGCCGAGGTGGATCGAAGCCTGGCGCACCGCCATGACCGGGCTCTCGCCCTCGGCCAGGGCGCGGCGCAGGCCTGACTGGGCCGGAGCCGGGCGGCCTCCGAACGCCTGCAGCGCCGCGTCCTGCAGCGAGGCGTCCGGCTCGACCCCGAGATGCTGTTCCAGCTCGGCGACGTCGATGGTCTTGCCCGAGCCGGGGCCGATGTAGAGCACCAGCCGCTCGATCTCCTGCCGCATCAGGCCGCGCTCGCGGGGCAGGCGGCCGACGAAGCGGTCCAGCGCGTCCTGGGTCAGGCCGACCTTGTCTTCGGCGAGGGCTTCGCGCGTCATCCGGGCCACGTCGCCGGTCTCGTCCTCGTAGCAGGCGATGGCCACCGCGCCCTGCGCCGCCTCGGCCGCCTTGCGCAGGGCGGAGTCCCGGCCGAGCGCGCCCGCCTCGATGACCAGCATGGCGTCAGGATTATAGGCGCCGTCGGCGTGGCTCTTCAGCGCCGCGGCCAGCAGCTTGTCGATCGACGCCTTCTCACCGCCAAGCCGCACCCGCACGAGCCGGCGGCCGCCGATCATCGACAGGGCGGTCAGGGCCTCATCCAGCCGCGCCTCGTCGCCGTCGATATCGCTGTCAGTCAGGACGGTGACGTTGAAGGGGTCGTTGAGGTCGGGGGTGATCGCCCTGCACAGGAGGGTGGCGCGTTCAGCCACCCCTGAGCGGTCCTTGCCATGGATGAGGGCGGCGCGCACCGAGCGGTCCGGCGCCGTCAGGAACCGATCGACCTCGGGCCGTTTCGCCAGGATCATCGGGAGCCGGTCATGGCTGGTCGGGCAGGGCCCGCATCAAGTCGAGCCGGATCTGGCGGGCCAATTCGGCGGCGGCGCGTTCCTCGCCGTCCTGCTGGGCCGCGATGGCGGCGTAGGGCTGGTCGGCGGCGGCGTAGGTCGTGGTCACCGTCTCTACGCCCGACAGCGGAAGGCCGCCCCCGACGGGCGTCAGGGTCCATGCGCCGCGGACGGTCAGCTCATAGCGGGTGGCGGTGTCGTCGATGCGCCGTCCGAGCGGGCGGCGCGACTGCTCGACCGTCGTCTGCAGCCGCCACAGAGGAGCTTGGGAAGCGTCGCGGCCGAGGGCGTCTTCCAGCTGTTCACGTACTCGATAGCCGAGGCGGTCGTCCTGGGTGGTGACTGTGATGCGCGACAGGCTGGAGCCGACGCCCGCCTCGCCGTAGAGCGGCGTGAATCCGCAGCCGGCGAGCGCCAGTCCCATGAGCGCGACAGCGCCGGCAGCCGGGACGCGCATCAGCCGACCACCAGATTGACGATGCGATCCTTGACCACCACGATCTTCCTCACCGTCTGACCCTCCAGCCGCGCCCGAACGTCCGCGTCGGCCAGAACGATGGCCTCGACCTCGGCCGGCTCCAGACCGCGGACGACTCGGATCTCGCCGCGACGCTTGCCGTTGACCTGGATCGGCAGGGTTACCTCGTCGTCCGCCGCCAGCGCCGGATCGTAGACCGGCCACGGCGCGTCGAGGATCATCCCCGCTTCGCCGAGCCGCGTCCAGCCTTCCTCGGCCAGGTGGGGGGTGAAGGGGGCGACCAGCCGCAGCAAGGCCGACAGCGCCTGCCGCCTGGCCTCGCCGCCGGCCTTGCCGTGATCCCGCACCGTCGCGACGAAGGCGTAGAGCTTGGCGATGGCCGAGTTGAAGCGGAAGCCGGAGATGCCCTCGGACACCGCCTTGATGGCCTTGTGCGTCTCGCGGACCAGAGAGGCGTTGGCCTGCTCGTCGCCCGGAAACGAGGGATCGAAGCCGTCGACCTCGGCCCAGACGCGTTGCACGAAGCGGCTGGCGCCCTCGACGCCGCCGGGGGTCCACTGCACGTCGCGCTCCGGGGGGCTGTCGGAGAGGACGAACAGGCGGCCGGCGTCGACGCCGTAGGTATCGACGATCTCCTGAGGGGCGACGACGTTCTTCTTCGACTTCGACATCTTCTCGATGTCGCCGATGGTGAGCTTCGCGCCATTGGACAGGCGCCGAGCGATGCGAACGCCATCCACCGTCTCGATCCGAACGTCAGTGGGCTCGACCCAGACCGGCCGGCCGACCTCGTCAACGCCGTCGGAATAGGTCTCGTGAACCACCATCCCTTGCGTGAACAGGCCGGCGAACGGCTCGCGGACATTCATCAGGCCGGCGTCGGACAGGGCGCGCGAGACGAAGCGGGCGTAGAGCAGGTGCAGCACGGCGTGCTCGACGCCGCCGATATACTGGTCGACCGGCAGCCATCTGTCGGCGGCTGCCTTCGAGATCGGTTCGGCCGCGGTCGGGTCGGCGAAGCGGGCGAAATACCAGCTGGAATCAACGAAGGTGTCGAGCGTGTCGGTCTCGCGCTCGGCCGCGCCGCCGCACGACGGGCAGCTGACATGCTTCCATGTCGGATGGCGGTCCAACGGATTGCCCGGCGTGTCGAATGACACGTCCTTCGGCAACTCGACCGGCAGGTCGGCGGCCGGGACCGCGCCGCACGACGGACAGTGGACGATCGGAATCGGGCAGCCCCAGTAGCGCTGACGGCTGACGCCCCAGTCGCGCAGCCGATAAATGGTCGCGCCCTCGCCCTGGCCGGCCGCCTCGACGCGGGCGATGGCGGCCGCCTTGGCCCGTTCGATCTCCAGCCCGTCGAGGAAACCGGAATGGAAGATCGTCCCGGGGCCGACGTAAGCCTCTGTTCCGATATCAAAATCATCACCCGCGCCATCAGGTCTCACGACCGGGATAACGGGCAGATCGTATTTGCGGGCGAAGTCAAGATCGCGCTGGTCATGGGCGGGACACCCGAAGATCGCTCCGGTCCCGTATTCCGACAGGATGAAGTTGGCGATCCAGACGCTGACTTCGCGGCCGTCAAACGGGTGCAGAACCTTCAGGCCGGTGTCGAAGCCGATCTTCTCGGCCTGTTCGATCTCGGCCTGGGTCGAGCCGCCCTTGCGGCACTCGGCGACGAAGGCGGCGGCGTCCGGGTTCGTTTCGGCCAGCGCGCGGGCCACCGGGTGATCCGGCGCGATGCCCATGAAAGACGCGCCGAACAGGGTGTCCGGCCGGGTGGTGTAGATATCCAGGCCATCCGGGGCGACGTCCGGTGCGGGGCCGGCCCAGCGCCAGGTCATCTGCAGCCCCTTCGAGCGGCCGATCCAGTTCTCCTGCATCAGCCGGACCTTGTCGGGCCAGCGGCCTTCCAGCTCCTTCAGCCCCTCGATCAGGTCGTCGGCGTAGTCGGTGATGCGCAGGAACCACTGGTTCAGCTTGCGCTTCTCGACGATCGCGCCGGAGCGCCAGCCGCGGCCGTCGACGACCTGTTCATTGGCCAGGACGGTGTTGTCGACGGGGTCCCAGTTGACCACCGAGTCCTTGCGGTAGACCAGGCCGCGCCTGAACAGCTCCAGAAACCACGCCTGCTGCTGGCCATAGTAGGCCGGGTCGCAGGTGGCGAACTCGCGCGACCAGTCCAGCGACAGGCCGAGCAGCTTCAGCTGTTCGCGCATCGTGGCGATGTTGGACCAAGTCCAGTCGCCGGGGTGAATTCCGCGCTCGATGGCGGCGTTCTCGGCGGGCAGGCCGAAGGCGTCCCAGCCCATCGGATGCAGCACGTCGAAGCCCTGCGCCCGCTTCGAACGCGCGACGACGTCGCCCATCACATAGTTTCGGGCGTGTCCCATGTGGATGTTCCCGGATGGATAGGGGAACATCTCGAGCACGTAGTATTTCGGCCGGCCGGTCTCGCCCGTCGGCGTGCGGAAGGCGTCGGCGGCCGCCCAGCGGGCCTGCTGGCGGGGTTCGGCGGTCTTGGGCTCGTAGCGGGCCACGATAGTCCTTCAGGCTGCTCCTGAAGGACGCGGCCTTGAGGAGGCTATGGTCGGGAGGTGAGGATCAGCCGGCGTTCTGCAGGTTGAGCTGGCGCGCCTTGGTCAGGATGGCGTTTTCCAGGTCGGTCTCGGTCTGGGCCGCCACGGGGGCGCCGACCCAGCCGCCGGTCGCGTCGCGCACTTCCTTCGTCACCGTGACGTTCAGCGCGTCGGCGCGGAGCCGGGTGTCGAGGATGAACACCGTCGCCTTGAAGCGCTCGTTCGGCGTCTGGGGATCGGTGTACCAGTCGTAGTTGATGACCCCGCCCCACGGATCGGCGTTGGCCAGCGGCATGAAGCTGAGTGTGTCCAGCGTGGCGCGCCACAGGAAGGCGTTGACGCCGATGCCGGCCTGGGCCGCCGTCGCGGGCTTGGCCCCGCCGCCGAAGCCCGGAATCCCGCCGCATCCGCCCAGCATCAGACCCGAGGCGATCAGGGCGATCGCTGCGCCGCGAACCAGCACCATCGAGAAACTCCATTCCATCGAGACGTGCGGCGGGCCTTCCCGCGCACGCGCCGGCCCGCCCTGAGGGTCGAAGCCGAAGCGAAGCTCTATAACACGGCGAAAAGGGGCGATGACAAGGCGAAGTCGCATCAGCGGGGCGGCTTGAGGGCGAACGGGCGTGCGAACCCGTCCCGGGCGACTTCCGACCCGTGACGCTCCCGCCACAGGAGTCCCGCCGAGTCGCCCGGAACCATCGACCAATGGCCACGTTTCGTTGACCGGGCTGACCAGCGGTGTCTAATCGCTGGCGAGAACCGTGGCGGAGGCTCCGTCGCGGCGCGAAGGGCAGGACATGCGCAGAAATGGCGCCGTCATCGCTGGACTGGCCGCGGGGCTCACGCTCCTCGCCGCGGCCGATGTCGCCTCGGCCCAGACGGCTGCGCCGCGCAGCCGCGCCCCCGCCGTCAGCCTCTCCGAAGCCCAGGCCGCGCGCTCGGCCGCCACCCCCGGTCAGTCGCGCTTGCGCTTCACGGAACGCGGTCGCTGGGGCCTGGATCTGAATCTCAGCCAACCGGTCGGCCGCGAGAGCAATCTCGGCGACGTCGAGGCGGGCGCCTACTACCGCGTCAATCCGCGTCTGCGGGTGGGCGCGACCGCCGGCCTGGCCGAGCCCGAGGCGGACCCGGCCCGTCCGCCGCAGACCGACCGCCGGACCGCGCCGCGCTTCCGGCTGGAATCGATCTTCCGCTTCTAGGTCAGTCCGGGCCGAACGCCGCCTGGATCGCCGACACCCCCGCCAGTCCACACGCGCCCGAGCCGATGAGCCCGCAAGCCTTGCCGGCGTCGATTCCGCCCAGGGCGTAGACGGGGACGGGCGACCCGCGCACCAGATCGCCGAACGCCTGCGCGCCGAGCGCCGGCCGTACGGCGGACGCCCCGCCGGCGGGGAACACTGGCGACAGCACCGCCGCGTCGAGCCTGCCAGCGCCGGTCAACGCCGCGGCCGAGTGAACGGCCCCGGTGATCCGCCAGTCGGGCCGAAGCGCCGCCAGTTCCGTCGCCCGGTTCAGCCCCCGCTCCGGCAGGTGAACCCCGTCCGCCTCGATCGTTTCCGCCAGCTCCGCGTCGAGCCCGACCAGCAGCAGCCCGTCCCTTCGACGCGTCGCCTCACGCAGCCGCAGGCCGGTCTCGCGGGCGTCCGCCGCTCCGAAGGCCCGGAACACCACGCCCGACCCGGCCGGCAGCCGCGCGGCCGTCTCCCACGGCCGGAGCGTCCGTTCAGGGTCGGTGAAGAACAGCAGGGGTGGCAGGTTCGGAGCCGGACGGCCGTTCGCGCGGCTGACATCGGCCGCGTCCCGTGCGAGGACGCTGGCGACCTCCCACAGGATCTCCGCGTCGGACCGGTTCATGGCCCCCTCTTCTCCCGATCCCGTTCGCACGTCCAGCACCGTGGCCGATCGCATCGCCGCGGTGCGGCGCAGGGTGGCCGAGGCCGCCCGGACCGCGGTGCGGGAACCGGACGATGTGGTCCTGACCGCCGTCACCAAGACACAGCCGGACGAGGCGCTTCTGGAGGCCCTCGCCGCGGGCCAGAGGGTGTTCGGCGAGAACCGCGTCCAGGAGGCGCAGGCGCACTGGACCGGCCGCCGGGGCGATCACCCGGATCTCGAGCTGCGTCTGATCGGCCCCCTGCAGACCAACAAGGCCGCGGACGCCGTCGCCCTGTTCGAAGTCATCGAGACGCTGGATCGGCCGAAACTCGCCGAGGCCCTCGCCGCGGCGGCGGACAAGGCGGGTCGGGCGGTGCGCGTGCTGATCCAGGTCAACACCGGGGCCGAGCCGCAGAAGGCCGGGATTCTTCCGGAGCAGGCCGACGCCCTGATCCGCCATGCCCGGGACAGGGGCCTGATCGTCGAGGGCTTGATGTGCATTCCGCCGGCGGACGAGGCCGCCGGGCCGCATTTCGCCCTGCTGCGCAAGATCGCCCGGCGCAACGGCCTGAAGGTGCTATCGATGGGGATGAGCGGCGACTTCGAGACCGCCATCCGCTTCGGCGCCACCCATGTGCGGGTCGGATCGGCGCTGTTCGGGGAACGAAAACGCCCTGAAACGTCCTCTAGAGACTGAAAACCGCTCCGCTTCGGCTCCAACCCTTGGCGGAACGGCCGACGCCCGCCATTCTGGTACCCATGCCCACGCCCAAGACGATCCTGATCATCGACGACGACGACGACCTGCGCGAGGCGCTCGCCGAGCAGCTGGCCCTGCACGAAGCCTTCCGGCCGGTGCAGGCGGCGACGGCGGCCGAGGGCGTCAGGCTGGGGCGCGAGACCCGCGCCGACCTCATCCTGCTGGACGTCGACCTGCCGGACATGGACGGGCGCGAGGCCTGCCGGCTGCTGCGCAAGGACGGAGTCTCGACTCCGATCATCATGCTGACCGGCCAGTCGTCGGACGCCGACACCGTGCTGGGACTGGAGTCCGGAGCCAACGACTACGTCACCAAACCCTTCCGCTTCGCCGTGCTGCTGGCCCGCATCCGCGCCCATCTGCGCAGTCATGAGCAGTCCGAGGACGCGGTCTTCCGCATCGGCCCCTACGAGTTCCGCCCGGCCGCCAAGGTGCTGGTCGACGACAAGGGCCGGAAGGTGCGGCTGACCGAGAAGGAAACCAGCATCCTCAAATACCTGTATCGCGCCGGGGCCAAGGCGGTGTCGCGCGAGGAGCTGTTGACCGAGGTCTGGGGCTACAACGCCGGGGTCACCACCCACACGCTGGAAACCCACATCTACCGGCTGCGCCAGAAGATCGAGCCGGAGCCCGGCCAGGCGCGGTTGCTGCTGACCGACGCCGGCGGATACCGGCTGCAGCCCTGATCAGCCCGGCCGCCACTCGCTGAGCGTCTCGCCCGTCGCGCCATCCTCATAGGCGAGCCGATCGAGCACCACCCCGACGGCGCAGGCCGGGCGGCTGTCGGCCCGGGCGACCCGGCAGCGGATCACCCGCCCCTCCGCCCACGGGATCAGCCGCCCCTCGAGAACAAGACGGTAGCCCCGGACCGGATTCGGCGCCGGCGCATCGCCTTGACCGCGGACCGTGAAGGTGAAGGCCCGGTCGTCGGCGCGGCCCAGACGGGAGGCGCCCTCCCCACGGAGCAGGGCCAGGCCTACCTTGGGCGAAGCGGGCAGGGCGAAGGTGTCCATGACTGGCAGCCCCGGCGCCGGGCAGCCCCCGGTTCGCATCCACGGCTGGTTGATCCAGACGCCGCCCACCCGCTCGAAGCCCTCGACCGCCGGACCGGTGGCGTCGCCCGCGGTCCAGTCGGCGGGCGTGAATCGCAGCCGTATAACCCGGCCGTCGGCGCTACGGCTCCAGCGTGGCGCGCCGGCGTCGGACACGCCCTCGGGCGGCGGCGCTTCGGGGCCGAGGCAGCCGAAGGCGATGCGCATCCTGAAGCGGCGATTGGCGAGCGGGTCGCTGGCCGGGGGCGCCAGGCCGGCCGCGGCTCGGGAGGCCTCGCTGTCGACCGCCGACAGGATGGCGCCCCGATCGAGGATCGGATCGGCCAGGGGCGCTGTGGATTGCGGAGCGGGTTCCGGCGGCGCCGGCGGCGCGGACGGCTGACGGTCGCCGCAGGCGGCGAGGGCCAGTCCGGCGGCGCAGGCGAGCCCGGGAAGACCCGTCCGTCGGGGGCCGATGCTGGCGTTCACGGCTCTGTCAGACATGGAACGAGGCTAGCACGTCGGGCGCTGAAATCTCGACCTTCGCTGTGGGGCGGGGGGTTGACGGGCGCGGCCGGGGAGGGTCGGGAAGGGCATGACCTTCGATCAGATCGCCGCCCTGCTGGTGCTCGTCGCCGTGGTCGGGGTGCTGATACACGGACGGGTCCGGGCCGACGTCGTGGCCCTGACGGGAGCCGCGGCCCTGCTGCTGCTGGGCGTGGTGCGGCCGGTCGAGGTCCAGGCCGCCTTCGCCAGTCCGGCCGTCATCGCGCTCGCCGGCCTGTTCGTCATCGCCTACGCCATCGAGCTGTCCGGTCTGCTCGGCCTTATGATCCGGCAGGCGACGCGGCTGGCCTCGCGGATGGGCGCGCTGGGCATCTGGGCGGTGATCGGCATGTGCGGCGCGCTCGGCGGCTTCCTCAACAATACGCCGGTGGTGGTGCTGGCCGCGCCGGTGATTCGTGACGTGGCCCAGTCGCTGAAGCTGTCGCCCAAGCGCTTCCTGATGCCGCTCAGCCACGTGACGGTGCTCGGCGGCCTGCTGACCCTGATCGGCACATCGACCAACCTGCTGGTCAACGACATGGCGCGCAACGCCGGCCAGCCGCTGTTCAGCCTGTTCGAGATCACCCCTGTGGGCCTCTCGATCGCGGTCGTCGGCGCGCTGTGGCTGTATTTCGTCGGGGCGGGCCAGCTCGGGCGCAGCGTGGCGGCGGACGAGGCAGAACAGGCCAGGCTGGCCGAACTGGAGGAGTCGCGCCGCAAGGCCGAGGCGGAGGCCGCGGCCCGGCGGCGGCGAATCCTGCCGTTCAACCTGCCGCGGCTGGGCGAGGCCCGCACCCATGAAGACGGCTCCGGCGACGCCCATCTCGGCGACGTGGCCCTGTTCGGCGCGGCGGACCTGCCGTTCGACCTGAGGCGGTCGCTGATCGCGCTGGGCGTCTTCATGGTCGTCGTGGCCGCGGCGGGGCTGGGATGGGCGCCCATCGCCGCCTCGGCCTTCGCCGGGGCTGTCGCCCTGATCCTGCTCAGGGTGATCACGCCGGAGGAGGCCTACGCCGGCCTGCGTCCGGAGATCCTGCTGCTCATCGCCGGCATGGTCGTGGTCGGCATCTCGATCGAGGTGACGGGACTGGCGGCCGCGGGTGCGGGGATGCTGATCGAGGTGCTGCGCCCGTTCGGGCCGCTGGTCGGACTGATCATCCTCTATGGCGTGACCCTGTTCGCTACCGAGCTGCTGTCCAACGCAACGGTGGCGGTGTTGATCACGCCGATCGCGGTGGCGCTGGCGGAAAGTTTCGGCGTCGATCCGCGACCGTTCCTCGTGGGCGTGATGATGGCCGCCTCGGCCGCCTTCGCCACCCCGTTTGGCTACCAGACCAATGTGCTGGTCTATCAGATGGGCGGCTACAGCTACCTCGACTTCGTGCGCGTCGGCGTGCCGCTGAACCTGGTGACCTGGGTGGCGGCGATGATCGCCATCCCGATCTTCTTTCCGTTCTAGCCGAAAAAACAGCGTGGCAGAGTCGGCAGAGTCTGCATCCCCGATCTTCTTTCCGTTCCAGGCCGTAGTCGAAATGCCGGCACAAGGCCGCCCCGGTCCTAGACGTCGAGGTCCATCGTCACCGGAGCATGGTCGCTGGGCTGGGTCCATTCGCGGACGGTGTCGTGGATACGGGCCGTTCCGGGCTTCACCGCCGGCGTCAGGCCCGGCGAGGTCCACAGGTGGTCGAGGCGCAGGCCGCGGTTGGACTTGCGGAAGTCGGCGGCGCGATAGCTCCACCAGCTGGCCAGCTTCACCGGCTCGGGAATCTGGGCGCGGACCACGTCGGCGAAGCCGCCGGCCGCCTGCAGTCGGCGCAGGGTCTCGACCTCGACCGGCGTGTGGCTGACGATCTTCGACATATAGCGGTGGTTCCAGACGTCGTTCTCGCCCGGCGCGATGTTGAAATCGCCGGCCAGCACCAGCGGACGCTGCCAGTCGCGCACGGCCATCTCGGCGGTCAGCCGCTCGTAGAAGTCCAGCTTGTGATCGAATTTCGGGTTCAGCGTGCGGTCGGCGACATCGCCGCCGGCCGGGATGTAGAAATTCTGGATCTCGATCCCGTCGACGGTGACGGCGACGCAGCGGGCGTGGCCTTCCCGGCAGACATCGAGTTTCGGCGCCTCCCCGATCGGTTTGCGGCTGGCGATGGCGACGCCGTGCCAGCCCTTCTGGCCGCCGATCTTCAGGTGGGGCATCCCCATGGCCTCGAAGGCGGCGCGGGGGAACTGGTCCTCGAGGCATTTGATCTCCTGCAGGCACAGGACGTCGGTCCCGCTTTCGGCGACGAAGCGGGCGACCTGGTCGATGCGCAGGCGGACGGAGTTGATGTTCCAGGTGGCGATGCGAAGCATGGGAGGTTCTTAGAGGTCGGGCGCTACCGCTCGCAACGCGGTTGCTCGCTGCTTGAGCGCGCCCCTCCACCGCTTCGCGGTCCCCCTCCCCAGCATGGGGAGGAAACAGGCCGCGTCGGGTCGGGAGGTCTCGTAGGGCCGACGACCGCGGCCCGGCAAAAAGAGACGCCCGGTCCTCGCGGGCCGGGCGTTTGAAGGTTCGTCTCTCTCGCCGCCGGGAAGGGGATGAAATCCGTAGCGGGTCAGATCAGCTCCCGCCGATCTGTGGCCAAAACAACACGCACGACAGAAAAAGTCAAGACGACCGTCCCGGATAGCGAGGAGCGATTTCGCCTGGCAGGCGAACCGCGTTGCGGTCTAGTTGCGGCGCGGCCGCTGGGTTGGGTCGCGCAGCTGGAACAGGCTGGCGGCGAGGCCGGAGGCCGGGCGCAGCGTGGTCAGCTGGGTGCGGGTGCGGCCGCCCTGGGCGTCGATGATGGTCCACTCCTGCAGCCGGATCGGATTGCCGGCGAAGGCCAGGACCACGGAGCCGTCGTTGGGCCGACGGGCGTCGCGGGCGGTGATGGCGAAGGCGCCGGAGTCCATCCGGGTGACGCGGTCGATGCGCACGCCCTGGTCGAGCCGGACGGTGCGGGCGAGGAAGGTCGACAGCGGCGTCTGGCCCAACGGCACCTGGCGGAAGACGTTGAGACGCGGATCGTAGCGCTTCACGTTGGAACCGTCCGAGACGACCAGCAGGCCGGCCGGGTTGGTGTATTCGAAGCGCATCTTGCCCGGACGCTGCAGATAGAAGCGGCCTTCGCGGCGCTGGCCGCCGGAAGTCTCGACAAACGTCCCCTGGGCCGAGGTCAGGCCCTGCAGATAGGTCTGGGCGCGGGCGAGGACGGCGCGATCCTCGGCCGACAGGTTCGACTGGGCGTGGGCCGGCAGGGCGGCGCCGAGGGTCGAAAGTCCGGCGAGGGCGGCGGATCCGAGCGCGAAAGCGCGGCGTGAGACGGTCATGATGTCTTCTCCCGTTCGGGATGGTTGGAGCTTGCCGTCTTGCGCAACGGGTCTGGCGGGGGCGTGACCCCAGCCTGACCATATTCAGGCGCTCCGATGAAGCCCTGTTCAGCATCGCGCGGCCGACGGCGGCCCTGACGAACGCCGACGGAGCCGGTTCGTTGCCTCGAAAGTCCGGTCGGAGGGGCGGAAAGGCGGTCAGACCATCGGCGGCGGGCCGGCGAGGATGTCGCGCTTGCCGGCATGGTTGGCGGGGCTGACCACCCCCTCCTGCTCCATCCGTTCGATCAGGGAGGCGGCGCGGTTGTAGCCGATCTGCAGGCGGCGCTGGATGTAGCTGGTCGAGGCCTTGCGGTCGCGGGTGACCACGGCCACGGCGCGGTCGTAGAGATCGTCGCCCGAGCCGCCGCCCTCGTCCTCGAAGGCCGCGTCGCCGTCGCCGTCCGGATCGTCGGTGATCAGATCGAGATAGTCCGGCTCGGCCTGCGAGCGCAGGTGTTTGCAGACCTCGTCGACCTCCTGGTCGGTCACGAACGGGCCGTGCAGGCGGGTGATGCGGCCGCCGCCGGCCATGTAGAGCATGTCGCCCTGGCCCAGCAGCTGCTCGCCGCCCTGCTCGCCGAGGATGGTGCGGCTGTCGATCTTGGAGGTGACCTGGAAGCTGATTCGGGTCGGGAAGTTGGCCTTGATGGTGCCGGTGATGACGTCGACCGACGGGCGCTGGGTGGCCATGATCAGGTGGATGCCGGCGGCGCGGGCCATCTGGGCCAGACGCTGCACCGCGCCCTCGACGTCCTTGCCGGCGACCAGCATCAGGTCGGCCATCTCGTCCATGACCACGACCAGATAGGGCATGGGCTCGGGGCGGATCTTCTCGGATTCGTAGACGGGGCGGCCCTGATCGTCGAAGCCGGTCTGGACGGTGCGTTCGAAATGCTCGCCCTTGGCCTGGGCCTCACGGGCCCGTTCGTTGTAGCTGGCGATGTTGCGGACGCCGAGCTTGGACATCCGGCGGTAGCGGTCCTCCATCTCGCGGACGGTCCACTTCAGGGCGACTACGGCCTTCTTCGGATCGGTGACGACCGGGGCCAGCAGGTGCGGGATGCCGTCGTAGACCGACAGCTCCAGCATCTTGGGGTCGATCATGATGAAGCGGCACTCCGCCGGACTGTGCCGGTAGAGGATCGACAGGATCATGGCGTTGACCCCGACCGACTTGCCGGAGCCGGTGGTGCCGGCGATCAGCAGGTGGGGCATGCGCGCCAGGTCGGCGACATAGGGCTCGCCGCCGATGGTCTCGCCCAGCGCCAGCGGCAGCAGATGCGCCGGCTTGTCGTATTCGGCCGAGGCCAGCAGGTCGCGCAGATAGACGGTCTCGCGCTTCGCATTGGGCAGTTCGATGCCGATGGCGTTGCGGCCGGGCACGACGCTGATCCGGCAGGCGCGGGCGCTCATCGAGCGGGCGATGTCGTCGCTGAGGGCCACGACGCGGCCATGCTTCACGCCCGGGGCCGGGACCAGTTCATACAGGGTGACGACCGGGCCGGGGCGGATCTGGTCGATGACGCCGCGCACGCCGAACTCCTGCAGCACGCCCTCCAGCATCCTGGCGTTCTGCTTCAGCGCCTCCTCGTCGACCAAGGCGACGCGCTTGGCCGGCTTGGTCAGCATGCCGAGCGGCGGCAGGTCGAAACCGGTGGAGGGGCGGGCGAAGTCGAAGGCGGCCTGGCTGTCGTCGATCTCGCGGCGCGAGGCCTTGGGAGCCCTGGTGGCGGCGACCCTGGGCTCGGGGGCGTTGCGGGCGGGGAGCGGTTCCTGCCACGGCGGGCCGTCGTCGGCGTCGAGCGAAACGGGAGCGTAGTCGTCCGGTTCGGGCGCGGGCCGGGGCCGGGGCGGGGCCTTGGCGGGGTTGCGGCGGGAGGCCGACGGCGGACCGGTCCGGCGCGAGCCGCGCGCCCAGTCGACGCCGTCGCGCAGATCGGAGACGCGCAGGCCGATGGCGTAGCCGAGACTCCACAGGCTCAGCGGCAGGAACAGGACGGCCGCGCCGATGGCGGCTCCGGGCAGACGCAGCGCCTCGAAGGCCATGCGCACGAGACCCACAAGGGCGTCGCCCCACAGTCCGCCCAGCGCGGCCGCCAGCGGCCAGGCGGCGGGCGGCGCCAGGGCGGACAGCGCCGCCGACAGGGCCAGCACGCCGACGGTGGCCGACAGGGCCTTGAACGGCGTCGGCTTCAGCCGCTGCTGGACGGCGTCGCCGATGGCTCCCGCCAGCCCGAAAGCGATCAGCAACAGGGCGGCGGGCCAGGCGGCCAGACCCAGCGACTGCATGAACAGGTCGGCGAACAGGGCCCCGTTCAGCCCCAGCCAGTTGGTCGGGGCGGCGGAGGAGGCGGCGTTGAGGCTGGGGTCGGCCGGATTCCACGAGATCAGCGCGGCCAGCAGCAGGGCGGCGAGCAGGGCCTGCAGCACGCCGCGGAACCGCACCACGAAGGGCGCGGCCCAGACGATGCGGGCGCTCTCGAAGGCGCGGTGGCCGAGGGCGAGGGCGGCGGACATGCGGCGGCGGGCTCCGGGAAGCGGGACTCGGTCCGTTGTCGCCCGGGCAGGGTTAAGAGGCTGTTTACCCACCGCGACGTCACGGCGCTGGACGGGCGCTCCCGGCGGCGCGAAACAGGACCCATGAGCCAGACCGACCGTCACGACGTGATCATCGCCGGAGCCGGCATGGCGGGCGCGACCTTCGCCCTCGCCGCGGCGCAGGGCGGGCTGAAGGCGGTGCTGGTCGATCCGCAGCCGTTCCTGGCCCAGCTGGCGCCGACCTTCGACGGCCGGTCGACGGCGATCGCCTTTTCCACCTTCCGCATGCTGGACGCGCTCGGCGTGGGCGAGGGCCTTCGCCCGCACGCCTGCCGCATGGATCGCATCCTCGTCACCGACGGGCGGCGGCCGGGCGCTGCGTCGCGGGCGGCCTCGTCCGCCTTCCTGCGTTTCGACGCGGACGAGATCGGCGACCGCACCGAGGGCGAGCCGCTCGGCTATATGGTCGAGAACCGGCGCATCCGCTCGGCGCTGGCCGAGGCCGTGACGGCGGCGGGGATCGAGGTGCGCGCGCCGGCTTCGGTCGCCTCGGTGGTCGCCGGGCCGGGCCGGGCGGCGGTCAGGCTGGAGGATGGATCGACGCTGCAGGCCCCGCTGGTGGTCGGGGCCGAGGGCCGCGGCTCACGGGTGCGTCGCGAGGCCGGGATCGACACGGTCGGCTGGAGCTACGGGCAGAGCGGGGTCGTGGCGACGGTGCAGATGGGCCGTGACCACGGCAATGTGGCGCACGAATATTTCCTGCCGTCCGGGCCGTTCGCCATCCTGCCGCTGACGGATCGCCGCGCCAGCCTGGTGTGGACCGAAACCACCCGCCGCGCCGAGGCGCTGAAGGCCTGTTCCGACGAGGCCTTCCACGCCCATCTGATGCGGCGCTTCGGGGAGTTCCTCGACGAGGTCTCGGTGCTCGGGCCGCGCTTCGTCTATCCGCTGTCGCTGCAGCTGGCCGAGCAGCTGACCGCGCCGCGCACCGCCCTGATCGGCGACGCCGCCCATGCGGTGCACCCGGTCGCCGGACAGGGGCTGAACATGGGACTGAAGGACGCTGCGGCCCTGGCCGACGTGCTGGTCGAGGCCCTGCGTCTGGGCGAGGACATCGGCTCTGAGACGGTGCTGGACCGCTACGCCCGGTGGCGGCGGTTCGACAACGCCGCTCTGGCGGCCGGCTTCGACGGCTTCGTGCGGCTGTTCTCCAACGACATCGCCCCGGTGCGTCTGGCGCGCGATCTCGGCATCGCCGCCGTCAACCGCATCGCCCCCCTGCGCCGGGCCTTCATGCACGAGGCCGGCGGCGCGACCGGCGACCTGCCGCGGCTGCTCAGGGGGATGAGCTTCTAGCGGGTGCTCAGTCCAGCTTGCGCGCCTCGTCCGCCAGCATGATCGGCACGCCGTCCCGGATCGGGAAGGCCAGCTTCGCCCCCCTGGAGACCAGTTCCTGGCGCTCGCGATCGTAGGTCAGCCGGCCGCGCGTGACCGGACAGACCAGCACTTCAAGCAGGCGGGGGTCGACGGAAACGGGGGTGTTGAAGGTGTCGCTCATGCCCGCACTATTGCATCGACGGGGCGTCGCCGTCGCCTGATTCCGCCGCGTCGATGGTCATCAGGGCGGTGAGGACGGTGGAGCGGTCGGTAAGGCTGGCCGCCTCCAGCAGCGCCTGCTTCTCGGGCGGCTCGAACGGCAGGGCCATGGACAGGCTGTTGATGAGAGCCTCGGGCGGGGCGGTCTCGGCGGTGTCCCAGTCGATATCCAGCCCGCGCGTCTCGAGATAGGCGCGCAGGGCCTCCAGCAGGCCGTCGCGGTCAAGGCCGACGTCGTCCACCGGCGGGGCGGCGAGATCCGCCTCAAACGGCGTGAAGTCGGCGCGGACCTGCCGGTAGGGCGTCTGCGTCGGCAACTCGCTGGCGAGGCGGAAGCGGGCGCAGCCGGTCAGGGTGATCAGATAGCGGCCGTCGGAGGTTTCGGCGAAGCTGGTGATGCGGCCCGCGCAGCCGACCGGTGACAGCTTGGGCGTGACGCGCGAGCCGGCCTGCGGCTGGACCATGCCGATGATCCGGTCCCCGGCCATGGCGTCGTCGATCATGTTGAGATAGCGCGGCTCGAAGATGTTCAGCGGCAGCTGGCCGCGCGGCAGCAGGATGGCGCCGGGCAGGGGAAAGACCGGAATGACCTGCGGCAGGTCGGCCGCCCTGACATAGCCCTGCGCCATGCGTGGTCCCCTAGGCGAACAGGATGGAGGACAGACGGCGGCGGCCGTCCCGGGCGACGTCAGAGGCGGGGCCAGCGGCCTCGAACACGGTCAGCAGCTGCTTGCGGGCGGCCTGGTCGTTCCACTCGCGGTCGGCGGCGACGATCTTGAGCAGACTGTCGACCGCCCCGCCCAGATCACCCGCGGCGGCCTGGGCCAGCGACAGATCGTAGCGGGCCTGGTGGTCCGACGGGTCGGCGGCGACGCGCGCCTCAAGCTCGGCGCTCGGGCCCGCCGGAGCGGCCGAGGCCAGCGACAACTGGGCCCGGATCGACTGGACCTGGGCGTTCTTCGAGTCGGCGGGGGCCATGGAGATGGTCTGGCGGGCCTGATCGACGTCGCCGTCGGCGAGATAGACGCGCGCCATGCCGGCGATGGCGCCCTCGTGCCCGGGCTCGAGCGTCATCACCTGGGCGAAGGCCTGGGCGGCGCCGCCGAGATCGTTGAGCGACAGGGACTCCTCGCCCATCGACATCAGCTGCTCGATGTCGGAGCTGGCGCTCTCCCCACCGGTCAGCTTGTCGATGAAGGCCTTGAGCTGGCTTTCCGGGACCGCGCCCTGGAAGCCGTCGACCGGCTGGCCGTTGACGAAGGCGTAGACGGTGGGGATCGACTGCACGCGCAGCTGGCTGGCGTAGGCGGGGTTCCTGTCGACGTCGATCTTGACCAGCTTGACCGCTCCGCCGGCGGCGCGGACGGCCTTCTCCAGCATCGGCGTCAGGGTCCGGCAGGGCCCGCACCAGGTGGCCCAGAAGTCGACCAGCACCGGCTGACTCTTCGACGCCTCGACCACGTCGGCCATGAAGCCGGCGTCGGACCCCTCCTTGATGAGGTCGTCAGGCAGGGTGGTGGGATCGGCGAAGCTCATGGCGGTCCTGTGTCGGATCAGTCGTAACGCGGAAGACAGCAGATGGTCCCGAACGAGCCTGCACTCAAGTCGGATCGCCGCCCGCACCCGCGGGACTGAGCTTCCAGCGGATCTTGGTTTCGGAATCGGTGCGGGCCGAGCCGCGCACGACGATCTGCAGCGAGCGCCGGGTCAGGCCCTCGTCGATATGCACCGATGGCTCGATGGCCACGTCCGGTCCGTCGGTGCGGAACCACCAGCCTCGTCCCGAATGGCCGCGCAGCAGGATCGAACGGCGGTCCCGGGCCAGTGACGCCTGCACCCCGGGCTCGAGCTGGAAGCGCACCGCGTAGGGGGCGGCGATGGCGCGGACGACGTCTTTCTGGCCCGGCGCGGGGTGCAGCCGCTCCTCGGCCCGGACCTCGTCCAGCCGCTGGTCCAGATAGAGGCGGCGCTGGTGCAGCAGACCGAAATCCTGGACCCAGCCGTCGTGTTCGGCCTCGAGCCAGACCGCGCCCTCGCCGTCGCGGCGGTGGACCTCGACGTGCAGGGGGCGGCCGATCAGGCGATGCCCGAGCAGCTCGCCCTTCCAGCCGCCGAGCGGGGCGCCGGTCGAGATTTCGCCGAGGGACAGGGTCGAATGGCCCGGGCCGAGACGCAGCCCCTGCCGGTCGGCCGCGCGCGGAGTCCAGCCGCAGCCGGTGACCAGCCGGTCGCGGCCGCAGACGATTTCCAGCGCCAGAGGCTGGGCGCAGGCGGCCGACGACCAGCCCGCGCGGGCGGGAGGCGCGACGTCGGCGGCGACGGTCAGCAGGGGGCTGCGGATGCGGGCGACCCCGGCCACCGTCCCGGACGGCGCCGTGGTCTCCTCGACCTCGTCATGAGCGACCGCGGCCGCCACCCGGGCGGGCGTGGAGGGACCGCCGCCCTGCAGGGTCACCAGCCGGCCATCAGGCAGGGTATGGAAACGCACGGCGGCGGTCAGGCGCCGGATCGCGGCGCGCATCGCGTCGGGGGCCGGCTCCGACAGCTGCGCCAGGGCGTCTTCGAGGGTCAGCAGGTCGAGCAGCAGCTCCAGCCCGGCCTCGGGGCTGCGCGAGGCGTGACCCCCGTCCTCGCCGATGGTCCGGGCCAGCGCCCCGGGCAGGGCGCGCAGGGCTTTGCGGCGCAGGCCCAGTCCCGACGGACCGGCGAGCGCGCAGCCGGCCACGGCCGCGGCGATCAGGCGTTCGGCCTTGCCGGCGACGCCGCCGGGCGGACGCAGCAGCTGGCGCGCCTGGCGCCCCAGCACATCGGCGAGCCGCAGACGTTCGGCCTCGGTGGCCACCTGACCCATGCGGCGGGCGGCGCAGGCCAGGTTGAAGGTGCGGCGTGCGAGAATTCCCGGGTCCCAGGCGAATGGCGACCAGCGGGCGAAAACGGTCGCCCAGGTCAGGCTCAGGCGCAGCGCCTCGCGCGCGCCGCGCTCGCCCTGCAGCATCAGCGACGGCAGCCAGGCGAAGGCGTGCAGTTCGACGGCGAAGCCGCGGGTCGGGCTGGGGCGGTTCCACGGGTCCTCGGGCGCGGCGGCCTCCAGGCTGGCGCCGGCGAGCACGAACTTGCCGCCCAGCGTGGTCTTGCCGGGGAGGGGATCGACGGGGCGGAAGTCGCGCGGCGTGGCGGCGAAGCCCAGCGCGGTCCGGCCCTTGAGGGTCAGGGTGTAGCCGGGCAGGCCATACAGCTCGATCCACATCTGGCGGGTCAGCAGCCGGCCGACGACGGCGGGCCACAGGCCCGGTCCCGTAGAGGCCTCCGTGGTGCGGACCGGCGTCCGCATCGGCGCCCCGCGCAGGCCGGGAATCTCGCCCGGTGCGGGGGTGTCGGCCTCGGCGCGGCTGAAGGGACCGAGAGGACTCACGCCGCCTTCAGCGCCCGGATGTTGTCGCCGTAGGCCGACGGGCCGCCGCGGAACACCGCCGTGCCCGCGACCAGGGCGTCGGCCCCGGCGGCCACGCAGGCGCCGGCGTTGGCCGCCGTCACCCCGCCGTCGACCTGCAGGTGCGCCTTCGACCCGGCGACGTCGAGCAGGGCCCGGGCACGCTCGATCTTGCGCAAGGTGGACGGGATGAAGGACTGGCCGCCGAAGCCCGGATTGACCGACATCAGCAGCACCAGATCGACGAGCTCGATGACCTCCTCAAGCACCGTCAGCGGCGTGCCGGGATTCAGCACCACACCCGCCTTCGCCCCCAGCTGGCGGATCCGGCCGAGAGTGCGGTGCAGATGCGGCCCGCTTTCCGGGTGGACGGTGAGATAGTCCGCCCCGGCCTCGCGATAGGCCTCCAGCCACGGATCGACGGGGGCGACCATCAGGTGCACGTCGAACGGCAGGTTCGTGTGCGGACGCAGCGCCTTCACCACCTCGGGACCGATGGTGATGTTCGGCACGAAATGGCCGTCCATTACGTCGACGTGGACCCAGTCGGCGCCGGCCGCCTCGAGGGCGGCGACCTCCTCGCCGAGGCGGGCGAAGTCGCTGGCGAGGATCGACGGGCAGATCAGGGGCGCGGGCATGGTCCGGGGATAAGGCGGGTCGCCGGCCGTATCAAGGCGCGGACTGGGTTTCCGGCGTTCGTGCAGCTACACGGTTCGGTCATCGCACCGGAACAGCGCACGGAGTGCCGCCATGAGCGAATACGTCGCCACCGTCGAATGGAGCCGCGACGGCCAGAGTTTCTCCGACAACCACTACAGCCGGGCGCACGACTGGCGCTTCGACGGCGGGGCGGTGGTGCGCGGCTCGTCGGCGCCGTCGAGCGTGCCGGAGCCGATGTCCGACCCGGCGGCGGTCGATCCCGAGGAGGCGCTGGTCGCCGCCGTGTCCAGTTGCCACATGCTGTTCTTCCTCGCCTTCGCGGCGAAAGCCGGCTTCGTGGTCGACCGCTATCGGGACGAGGCGTCGGGCGTCATGGGCCGCGACGACCGGGGCAGGATGTCGATCACCCGTGTGACCCTGCGCCCCGCCGTCGACTTTTCGGGCGAGCGGCGGCCCGACGCGGCGGCGCTCGACGATCTGCACCACCGCGCCCACGACGCCTGCTACATCGCCAACTCGATCCGGGCCGAGGTCGCCGTCGAGCCCCGCTGAAACCGGCCGTTCACACGCCGGAACAAATGAGGCACAAGGCGGCGATGCCCGCCGACTCAATCCACCCTGCCGCCTCGCCGTCGCTGGCGGAGGCGCGCGCGACGCTGGAGCGGGTCTGGGGCCACGCGGATTTCCGCGGCCGGCAGGCCGAGGTGGTCGAGGAGGTGCTGGCCGGCCGCGACGTGCTCGCCGTGCTGCCCACCGGCGGCGGCAAGAGCGTCTGCTACCAGGTCCCCGCCATGCTGCGCTCGGGGCTCGGGCTGGTCGTCTCGCCGCTGATCGCCCTGATGACCGATCAGGTCGAGGCGTTGAAGCAGCAGGGGGTGGCCGCGGCCCGGCTCGATTCCGGCGTGTCGCTGGACGACCGGTCGGAGATCTGGCGCGCGGCGCGGGCCGGAGAGCTGGACCTGCTCTATGTCTCGCCTGAGGGACTGGCCCAGCCGCATCTGATCGACCGGCTGCACGACCTGCCGCTGTCGCTGATCGCCATCGACGAGGCGCACTGCGTCTCGCAATGGGGACATGACTTCCGACCGGACTACCGCAGCCTCGGCCGTCTGGCCGAGTTGTTCCCCGGCGTGCCGAGGATCGCCGTCACCGCCACCGCCGACGCCCGCACCCGCGACGACATCGTCCGCTCCTTGCGGCTCGGCGACGCCCGTATCGTGGTCGACAGCTTCGCCCGTCCGAACCTGCAGCTCTCGGCGGTGCGCAAGGACAACGGCTCGCGCGCCCGCACCGACGCCGCCGTCATTGAACTGGTGCGTCAGCGGCGCGGCAAGTCGGGGGTGGTCTATTGCGGCTCGCGCGACGGCTGCGAGCGAGTGGCCCAGGCTCTCAGGGACGCCGGGACCAACGCCATCGCCTACCACGCCGGCATGGAGGCGCGGGACCGCGACCGCCGCCTGGAACGGTTCCTGGCCGAGGAAGGCGCCGTGATGGTGGCGACCATCGCCTTCGGCATGGGGGTGGACAAGGCCGACGTGCGCTTTGTCATCCACGCCGATCCGCCGGGTTCGCTGGAGGCCTACTGGCAGGAGATCGGCCGGGCGGGACGCGACGGCGACCCGGCCGAGGGCGTCACCCTGTACGGCCCGTCCGACATCGCCTGGACGCTGCGCCGCCTCGACGGCCGGCCCATGGCGGAAGAGGTCAAGGCCGTGCAGGTGCGCAAGGCCCGCCAGCTGTTCGCCATGCTGGACGGCGCGGTCTGCCGCCCGCAGGCCGTGCGGCGCTATTTCGGCGAGGGCGACGCCGAGGCCTGCGGCGTCTGCGACATCTGCCAGGACCCGCCGGCCCTGTTCGACGCCACCGTCCAGGCCCAGAAGGCGCTGGCGGCCGTGCAGCGGCTGGGCGAGCGGTTCGGCCGGGGGCGGGTCATCGACCATCTGCTCGGCAAGACCAGGGACGCCCAGCCGTGGGAAACGGCGTTGTCGACCTGGGCCATCGGCGCCGACACGGCGCTGCACACATGGCGCGACGTGCTCGACCACCTGATGTTCGAGGGCCTGCTGGTCGAGGACCCGAACGAGGGCAAACCGCTGGTCAGACTGGGCGAACCGGAGGCGGTGCGCGCCGTCTACCGCGGCGAGCGGACCATCGAGGTGCGTCTGGCCCCGGCCCGGGCCACGGCGTCGCGGGAACGGGTCCGCACAGGACGCAACGCCGCGCTGGAATCGATGGACGCCGACGTGCGCGCCCGCTTCGAGACGCTGCGGGCCTGGCGGCGCGACCGGGCGGCCGAGCAGCGGGTGCCGCCCTATGTGATATTCCAGGACAAGACTCTGCTGGAAATCGCCATGGCGGAGCCGGGGGATCTGGAGCGGCTGGCCCATATTCCCGGGGTCGGTCAGACCAAATTGGACCGGTATGGCGCGGGCGTACTGAAGGCGCTCTCGCAACAGGCCGCCTGACCCAAATCGGGGAACCGCCGTTCCGGCGGTAAGATTCGGTCAAGGTCTCGGAAGGGGGGCCTTAAACTTTCACCGTCACAGTCCGAAGGTGCTCCCCAATCGCGCCCCTTCCCTGATCGACAAACTGGCCGTGGCGGTCGTCCACGAGCCCGTGCGGGCGGTGAATTCCTACGCTCCCCTTCCCGCGGGCGCGCGCGAGGAGGCCCTGCGCTTCCTGCTGCAGACGGCGGCGGACGCCGGGGTCACCCTGGTGGCGACCAAGCCGGACGGCGACGGCGAGCGCCGGCTGGGCCAGGCCTGGCCCTTCCCTTCACCCTTCCAGGTCACCGTCCGGACCATTTCGATCACCGACGGCGTCGACCGGGTCGAGGCCCGC
Organism: Brevundimonas sp.; assembly: GCF_035626535.1. GTDB lineage: Bacteria > Pseudomonadota > Alphaproteobacteria > Caulobacterales > Caulobacteraceae > Brevundimonas. The sequence continues at coordinate 70,349 of NZ_DASPNO010000058.1, read as the reverse complement.
GCCCGCCGCTCGCTGGAGCGGCTCGGCCTGCCGCGCGGGGATGCGCTGCTGGTCTCCAGCGCCGGCGACCTCGCCGGGGCCGAGGGCCGCGCCCTGTGGGACCGGCTCGAGGCGCTGAAGGCGCGCGGCCTGTTCCGCCGCATCGGCTTCCGGGCCGAGATCGAGGACGGTCCGGCCCTGCTGGCGCGACGCTTCCAGCCCGACATCGTCGAACTGCCGATCAATCTGCTCGACCAGCGCATCCAGCACGCCGGCGTCCTCCCGGAGCTGGCCTCGCTGAAGGTCGACGTCCACGCCACCTCGGTGTTCGCCGACGGCCTGCTGTTCATCAGCGGCGAGCCGCTGCCGCCGGAGATGGCCGGTCACGCCCACGCCTTGTCGCGTATCCGCCGCCGCCTCGCCGAGGCGCGCATCGACCCTATGCAGGCGACGCTCGCCTACGCCATGGGGCTGCCGGAAGTCTCGGCGGTGATCGCCAGCGTCGCCTCGGCCGCCGAGCTGCGGGCGGTGGTGGCGGCCGCCAACGCGCCGACGCCGGCGCTCGACTGGGCCGCCCTGCAGCTGGAGCCGGCGACGGTCGCCGCCGCCGGCTTCCGCCGCGTCAGTAGCGCAGCCTGACTCCGACATAGCCGGATCGCCCCGGCTCGCCGTAGCCGAACACCTGCTGATAGCGTTCGTCCGCCAGGTTCTCGATCCGCGCGGTCAGCGAGACCCGATCCGTCAGCGCGTACGAGCCGTTGAGGTTGGCGGTGACGAAGGCCTCGCGCACGCCGCCCGCGTCGTCCTGGTCGCTCTCGCCGCGCACGGTCAGGGCCGCCGAGAACCGCTCGCCCGTCCAGCCAAGCGTCGCCGATCCCGCCTGCTCCGGCACGCGCAACAGCCGCGCCCCGGTGGTCTCGTCCCGCGCGTCGGTCCACGCCCAGGCGAGGCTGAGATCGAAGCCGCCGCCGAGCCGGGCGCGGCCCTCCAGCTCGAGCCCCTCCGTCGCCGTCTCGGCCACGTTGACGTAATAGCTGTCGAAGGTGGCGGGATCGAAGACGTAGGTGATCTGGTCCTCGACCTCGAGCCGGTAGGCTGTGAGCCGACCCTCGATCCGCCCGTCCGCCGAGGCCCAGCCGACCGCCGCCTCATAGCCGGTCGCCGTCTCGGGGCGCAGCACCGGGAAGGGCTGCGACGAGAAGCAGAAGTCGCACACCGCCTGGCTGATCGACGGCGCCTTGAAGCCCGTGCCCCAGGCCGCGGACAGGGTGACGCCCGCGCCGGCGTCGAACGCCGCGGACGCCCGGCCGGTCGTCTTCGAGCCGAAGTCGTCGGTATCGTCGAGGCGCAGGGCGCCGGAGAGGCTCAGCCGGTCCGTGGGCTCGATGCGGGCGGTGGCGAAGGCGGAGGTGGTTCCGAGCTCCTCGCTCAGGCCGGTCGACAGGCTGCCTTCGGTATCCTCCCGTTCAGCGCCGACCGCGAAGGCCACGCCCGCCGCCGCGCCGTCGGCCTGCCAGCGCCAGATCTGACGCTCCGCCTCGAAGGCGGACGGGAAGGCCGAGACGGTCTCGCGAGCGATGTCCGAGGCCGAGACGCTGAACTGGTGCGACAGGCCCAGGGCGTCGAAGCGCAGCCGCCCGAAGCCGGACCACTGCTCGCTGGTCTGGGTGTCCGAGGTGTCGGCGAGAACGAAGGCGGGGGCCGGATAGCCGTCGAGATCGGCGTCGCCCTCCGTCCAGCGGATCGAGCCGTCCACCGACAGCCCGTAGCGGAAAGCGTAGCGGCCGCGCGCCCCCGCGGTGGCCGAGGTGAAGCCGTCCGCCTCCGGATTGCCGTCCGCCTCGTCGGCGGCCGAGACGCCGTCCGTGTCGAAGGCTGAGACCCACGCCGCGAAGCCGTAGCGGTCGGTCGAGACGCCGCCCGCAAGCCGGCCCTGCACCGTTCCGAACGACCCGGCCTCGGTCTCGACCGCCAGCCCGTCCGGTTCGCGGGTGGTGAAGGCGATCACCCCGCCGATGGCGTCCGAGCCCCACAGGGAGGACTGCGGCCCCGACAGCACCTCGATCCGCTCGATGTCGGACAGTTCGAGGCCGGAGAAGTCGAAGGCGCCGTTGACCTCGGCCGGGTCGTTGACCGGCACGCCGTCGATCAGCACCAGCGTCTTGCCGGGCGAGGCGCCGCGCATCCGCACCTGGGCGACGCCGCCGAAGGCGCCGGAACGGACCACGGACAGGCCCGGCACGTCGGTCAGAATGTCGGCGGCGAAGACGGCGCCGCGCTGGTCGATGGTCCGGCGGTCGATGACCCGCGCGCCGGGCGTCTCGGCGACGATGGCCCGCAGGCGGGTGGCGGTGACCACCACCTCGGGCAGCGCGTCGTCCGGGTCATCCGCGGCCCGGGCGTGGGCGGACAGGGGGAGGAACACGGCCGCGGCTGTGGCGAGAAGCAGGGATCGCATCAGCGATGTCTCCGTCGTCCCCGCGCGAGCGCATCGCGGCGACGTGGGAAGGGCGACCGACCCGTCCCCGGAAGGACGGCGCAGGTGTCGGGTCGCCTCGACGGATCACCGCGCCTCTGCCTGGTCCCGGACAGCGGACGTGCGACGTCGGCGGCCAGGTCTCCTGGCTTGCGGGTCAAAAACGGAGGATCGCGCCTTCCCGGCCTTCCCCGAAGGATTTGGCCAGTGACGCCGGAGCCGAAGCCCCGGAATGATCGACCGTCTCGCCGCCTACAGTTGCGGGCACAGCCGCGGTGTTGGACCGCGTTCCCTTAACCGCCTGCCGCGTTTGTCGCAGGCCGGATGGATGGGGGCAAGAGGCTCAGGCCGCCCAGCCCGGCTGTTGCGGAGACGGTGCGATCCGGCCGGCTGCGATCAGGTCAGTCTGTCGCTTCGAGATGGGACCGCCGATCCGCAGGAACAGGACTCCGGCCGTCATGTGCAGGATGTGGCCTGCGATCACGACCGAGTCGGCGATGGCGACCTGGCCCGCCGTTTCCGCCGTCCGGCTGAGTATGTTGCTGGCGCTGAAGACGAAGCCTCCAAAGAGCACGAAGGCCCACCACCATCTCAGCAGGGCGGGATCCGGCAGCCCCTTCCACTTGTCAGGCGCCTTGCTCGAGCGCCACAGTTCGCTGGCCATGCTGTACGGTTTCCAGAAGGACACCAGCGGAATGATGAACCACCAGATCACCCACGCCGGCGAGGTCTCCACGCCATTGCTCAGGGCGTGGGCGTTTCTGATCGACCGGAGGAACCACATCAGGACGAGGATGGCCGCGATCACATAGGTCGGGACGTAGAGCAGGCCCGCCAGACCCGACACCCATATCTCGGCCTCAGCCCCGGGGAGATAGTCCGACAGGAAACTCAGCTCCGTCATCCAGGTGTCGGACGGGAGCTGGTTCAGCAGCCAGAGCCGATAGCCGTAAGCCGCAACATTGGCGGCGGAGAAGATCAGGAACAGAAGGGTCCAGACCCGGATCGCGCCCCACAGGCGCACGCTCGGCCTGGCTGGATGTGATTTTCTCGCCAAGGGGGAACCCTCCCAACTCCATCTCGCACCCCGGATGCGATTGCCGCAAGGGAGTGCTTGAGAGCCCTCGCGCATTCCGTCACCTTGCGGCGCTCATATGAACGCGCCCCTCGCCCATCCGCCGAAAGCCGCCGAGATGCCGTCCGCCGAGGGCGTGACGCCGGTGATGGCCCAGTTCCTCGCCGCCAAGGCGCAGGCGCCGGATGCGATCCTGTTCTTCCGGATGGGCGATTTCTACGAGCTGTTCTTCAGGGACGCCGAGATCGCCGCGGCGGCGCTGGGCATCACCCTGACCAGGCGCGGCAAGCACCAGGGCGAGGACATCCCGATGGCCGGAGTGCCGGTGCATGCGCTGGATGGCTATCTGGCCCGGCTGATCCGGCAGGGCTTCAAGGCCGCGATCTGCGAACAGCTGGAGGCCCCGGCGGAGGCGCGCAAGCGCGGCTCCAAGGCGGTGGTGCGGCGCGACATCGTCCGGGTGGTCACGCCGGGCACCCTGACCGAGGACTCCCTGCTGGACGCGCGCGGAGCCAACCGGCTCGCCGCCGTGGCGATCCGCAAGGGCCGTGCGGCCGTGGCCGTGGTCGAGCTGTCGGCCGGGTCGGTCGACGTGGTCGCCTGTGCGCTGGAGGACCTCGCCGCCAACCTCGCCTCGTTCCGGCCGTCGGAAGTGCTGGTCCCCGACCGGCTGTTCTCCGACGAGGCGGCGAGGGCGGGCCTCGATGGGTCGGGCGGCGTGGTCCAGGCCCTGCCGCAGGCCTTGGCCGAACCTGTCGGCGCCCGGGTCCGCGTCGAACGGCTGTACGGCGTCGCCTCGCTGGACGGCTACGGCGCCTTCGAGGAGGCCGAGGTCTCGGCGCTCGGCCTGATCGCCGCCTATCTGGAGACGACCCAGGCCGGCAAGATTCCGGCCCTGTCGCCGCCGCGCCGCTCGGGCGACAGCGGCTTCCTCGCCATCGATCCGGCCACGCGGCTGAGCCTCGAGATCGACCGGACCCAGCGCGGCGAGCGCGACGGGTCGCTGCTGGCCTGTATCGACCGGACGGTGACCGCCGGCGGGGCCCGGGCCCTGGCCGAGCGCATCGCCCGGCCGCTGCGGGACACCGCCTCCATAAATCATGGCCTCGACGCCGTCGAATGGATGCTGGAGCGCCGCGACCTGCGCCGCGACCTGCGCGACGGGCTGAGGGGGGCGCCGGACGTGGCCCGCGCCGTGTCGCGGCTGGCGCTGGGGCGCGGCGGCCCCCGCGATCTGGCGGCGATCCGCACCGGCCTGTCGGTGGCCGAAAGCATCGCCGGCCTGTTCCCGCCGGAGCGCGACCCGCTGACCGGCCCGCCCGCGCGGCTGGCGGCCTGTCTCGAGCGCCTCACCCTGTCGCCCGAGACCGGGCGGCTGCTGGTCGATCTGGCCGAGGGGCTGGTCGCCGAGCCGCCGCACCTGGCCCGCGACGGCGGCTTCGTGGCGCCCGGCTACCGGCCCGAACTGGAAGAAGCCCGGCAGCTGCGCGACGACAGCCGCCGGGTTGTGGCCGATCTGGAGGCGCGGGCGGCGGCCGCCTCGGGCGTGCCCTTCAAGATCCGCCACAACGCGGTGCTCGGCTATTTCCTCGAAACCTCGGCCAAGGCCGCCGAGCCGCTGCTGCGGCCGAGCGAGGACAGCCCCTTCATCCATCGCCAGACGCTGGCCAATCAGGTCCGCTTCACCACCGTCGAATTGTCGGAGCTGGACGCGAAGATCAGTCAGGCCGGCCACCGCGCCCTGGCCATCGAGGGCGAGATCTTCGAGGTCTGGCGGCGCACCGTCCAGTCTCTGGCCCAGCCGCTGCAGGCGGTGGCCGAGGCGCTGGCCGAACTGGACGCCCACGCCGCGCTGGCCGAGTGGGCCGAGGAGGTCGGGGCGGTGCGGCCCGTCGTCGACGACACCGCCTGTTTCGAGGTCGCCGCCGGGCGCCACCCGGTGGTCGAGGCGGCGGTCAAGTCGGCCGGCGATCCCTATACCCCCAACGACTGCCGGCTGGACGGCTCCGGCGCCGGCTGCGCCCGTCTGTCGATCGTCACCGGCCCGAACATGGCCGGCAAGTCGACCTTCCTGCGCCAGAACGCCTTGCTGGTGGTGCTGGCCCAGGCCGGCGCCTTCGTGCCCGCCAGGAGCATGCGGCTGGGCGTGGTCGACCGGCTGTTCAGCCGGGTCGGGGCGGGGGACGATCTCGCCCGCGGCCGTTCGACCTTCATGATGGAGATGGTGGAGACCGCCGCCATCCTGACCCAGGCCACCGACCGCAGCTTCGTGGTGCTCGACGAGATCGGGCGCGGCACGGCGACCTACGACGGTCTCGCCATCGCCTGGGCGGTGGCGGAGGCGCTGCACGACCGCAATCGCGCCCGCACCCTGTTCGCCACCCACTATCACGAGCTCGCCGGTCTGGAGACGCGGCTGGCCCACGTCTGCAATCTGTCGATGAAGGCGAAGGAGTGGAACGGCGACCTCGTCTTCCTGCACGAGGCCGCGCCGGGCGCCGCCGACCGCTCCTACGGCGTGCAGGTGGCCAAACTGGCGGGGGTGCCGGCGGCGGTGGTCAGCCGCGCCCGCGAGGTGCTCGATCGCCTCGAGGGCGAGAAATCGGCAGCGATCAGCCTCGACGATCTCCCTCTCTTCGCCATGGCCGAGCCGCCCTCCCCGCCGCCGTCTTCTGCGCTGAAGGACGCGTTGGCGGCCATCGAGCCGGACGAACTGTCACCGCGCGAGGCGCTGGAGGCGCTCTACCGGCTGAAGGCGATCAGGACCTAGGCCGCGCGGGCGAAGTCCAGCACGCAGACCTCGCGCCAGACCGGATGCGGCGCGCAGGCGACGCCGATCAGTTCATAGACCGGATTGAACAGGATGCGGCGGTGGCCGCGGTCCGGCACGCCGTCGTCGATGATCAGCTGCAGGATGACGTCCTCGGCCCGGTGCGGCCCGTAGGCGATGGCCTCCCCGGTCGCCGTCCAGCGGCCCTGACGGCGCATCCGGTCCGACGGGCTGGAGCCGTCGGCGCTGGCGTGGGCCACGGCGCCGGTCCGGGACTGTTCCCTCGCATGATCGGCGGCGGCCCGGTTCAGACCCGGGTTCTCGCGCAGCACCGGCAGCGGGGTTTGGGCTTCGAGGAAGGCGATGGCCTCGTCGGCCGCCGCCGGACCTTCCCGGGTCAGCAAGGCGGTCTCGCCGGGCCGTTCGATCCGGTCGCCGCGGAACAGCGCGCGCAATGCCCGGGCCTTGCGGGCATAGGCGCCGGGATCGGTGCGGGCGGCGTTCAGCTCGGCGACGATGTCGGCCCGAAAGACCGCCGCCTCGCCGGCCGCGGAACGGGCCGCGTCCTGCACGGGCGAAGAAGCCGCGACCGGGGCGCAACTGGCCAGCAGCGCGGCGAGCAACAGCCCCGGGGTCCTGAACATGCCGCGCTCTCCACAAGGTCGTGACGCACTGTCGCGCAGGCCCGCGCGCCGGTCTATACCGCCTGCATGAGCCCCCGCAGCCGCCGCCCGGCAGACACCGCAGACGCCCGCGGCATGGACGGCGACGGCTGGGCCGAGGCGGCCGCGGCGGCGGACCCGCGCGCCGCCGTCACCGCCCTGCTCCGGCAGTCGTGGGATGCGGCGAGAGCCCGGGCGGCCCAGCGGCTCGAATACGGGGCGGGCGGCGTCGAGGTGGCCCGGCTGCACGCGGCGGCGGCCGACGAGATGCTCACGGCTCTGTGGCGCTTCGCGACGGAGACCCTCTATCCGGCGCCCAATCCCACCGAGGCCGAGCGGCTCAGCCTGATCGCCGTCGGCGGCTACGGGCGCGGCGTGCTGGCTCCCTTCTCCGATCTCGACCTGCTGTTCCTGCGGCCGTGGAAATCGATCCCGCGCACCGAACAGGTCATCGAGTTCATGCTCTACGTCCTGTGGGATCTCGGCGTGAAGGTCGGGCAGTCGGCGCGCTCCGTCGACGAATGTCTGGCGCTGGCGAAGTCGGACATGACGGTCCGCACCGCCCTTCTGGAGGCGCGGCCGCTGGCCGGGGACGAGGCGCTGGCCGAGGATTTCATCGCCCGCTTCCGCGCCTTCGTCGTCAAGACCGATCCCCGCCCGTTCATCGCGGCCAAGCTGGAGGAACGCAATGCGCGTCACCAGAAGGCCGGCGCCGTGCGCTACCGCGTCGAGCCCAACGTCAAGGACGGCAAGGGCGGGTTGCGCGATCTCAACACCCTGTTCTGGATCGCCCGGTCGCTGGCCCCCGACAGCCCGCTCGGCGCCCGGGTCATGGACGACCTGCTGACCTCGCGCGAGCGTCGCACCTTCGAGGAGGCCTTCGACTTCCTGTGGCGCACCCGGGCTCACCTGCACCTCGTGGCTGGGCGGGCCGAGGAGAAGCTGACCTTCGACCTGCAGCCCGAGGTGGCGCGGCGGATGGGCTGGCGCGGTCGCGGCGACGAACCGGCGGTCGAGCGCTTCATGCGCCGCTATTTTCTCGTCGCCCGCGACGTGGGCGGACTGACCCGCGCCCTGTCGGCCAAGCTGGAGGCGCGCCAGCAGAAGCCGACGCTGAGCCTGTCGCGGCTGATCCCCGGGCGAAAGCGCAAGCTTGGCGTCGAGGGGTTCATCGAGGACGGCGGGCGGCTGTCGGTGACCGGGCCGGAGGTGTTCGCCGCCGCGCCGGAGAAGCTGCTGCTGCTGTTCCGCTGCGCCGACGCCCACGATCTGGACCTGCATCCCGACGCCTTCTCGGCGGTCAGCCGCTCGCTGTCTCTGGTGACGCCGTCGCTGCGCCGCGACCCGGAGGCGACGCGGGCCTTCCTCGACATCCTCGCCCAGGGCCAGCGGCCCTACCGGGTTCTGACGCTGATGAACGAGACCGGATTGCTCGGACGGTTCCTTCCGGAATGGGGGCGGATCGTCGGCCAGACCCAGTTCAACATGTACCACGCCTATACGGTCGACGAGCACACCCTGCAGGCCATCGGCATCATCAACGACATCTGGCGCGGCAAGCTGAAGGCCGAGCATCCCAACGCCAGCGAGGTCGTCCACCGCATCGACGACTTCGAGGCCCTGATGCTGGCCATGCTGCTGCACGACGTCGGCAAGGGGGGCGACAGGGGCCAGCTGGAGGACGGCGCCATCGCCGCGCGCCGCGCCTGCGACCGGCTCGGCCTCGATCCCCGCCGCACCGAATTCGTGGTCTGGCTGGTGCGCAACCACCTCGCGCTGAGCGACTACGCCCAGAAGCGCGACGTCTCGGATCCGGAAACGGTCCGCGCCTTCACCGAACTGGTCGGCGATCCGGAGCGGCTGCGCACCCTGCTGATCCTAACCGTCGCCGACATCCGCGCCGTCGGACCGGGCGTCTGGAACGGCTGGAAGGGCCAGCTGATCCGCGAGCTCTACCAGCGCACCGAAAGCGCCTTCCGGGGCGAGGACATCCGCCAGACCGATCCTCTGGCCGACTACCCGCAGCTGGTCGCTCGCGGCCGGGCCGAGGGGGCGGTGGCCGACGTGCTCGAGGCCGGCGCCGCCGAGCCGGGCGAGGGGTCGGCGACCCGGGTGGCGGTGGCGGCGCGGGACCGGCCGGGCCTGTTCGCCGATCTGGCGGAGGCCCTGGCGGCGGCCGGGGCGGATGTCGTCGGCGCGCGGGTGGCGACGGCGGAGGACGGCGCGGCGCTGGACGTGTTCGAGCTCCAGGACGGCGCCGGCGCGCCCTACGGCCAGGCCGAGCCCCGGCGGCTCGACCGTCTGCTCAAGGCGCTGGAGGCGGCCGCGCGCGGTCAGGCGGGCCGGGCCCGGCCTTCGCCCGCGCCGTTCAATCCGCGCCGCGCCGCCTTCGACGTGCGGCCGACGACCATCATCGATCTCGAGCAGAGCCCCACCGCCGCCGTCGTCGAGGTGTCCGGGGCCGACCGGCCCGGGCTGCTGGCCGACCTGGCGCGGGTACTGGCGGAGCATCGCCTGTCGATCCGTTCGGCCCACATCGCCGGCTTCGGTGAGCGCGCCGTCGACAGCTTCTACGTCACCGACGCCAACGGGCGAAAGCCGAAGTCGGGACCCGCGCTCGAACGCCTGAGGGCTGATCTGGAGGCGGTGCTGGACCACAAGGAGCCGGGCGGTCCACGCCACTCCGCCCCGGTCCGCGCCAGTCTGCGAGACGTGTCCGAGGTCGGGCGGCTGCGCCCCGCCCGGCGCCCTCCATCGCGACCCGTATCGCGCGCGCCGGAAGCAGGCTAAGGCGCTGGCATGGCCGACAAGTCCCCGCCCGGAGCCGAACCCATGGAAGCCGCGCCGCCGGTGCCCTCGGCGTCGGGGACCTCGGAGCCGCTCGTGCAGCCGCCGGCCTCGGCCAGCACGGTCCGCAAGGGCGGCGGCATGATGCGCTCGTCGGCCATCTTCAGCGGCCTGACCCTGGTCAGCCGCCTGGCCGGCTTCGCGCGCGACGTGGTCATCTCGGCGGCGCTGGGCGCCTCGGCGGGCCCGGCGGCGGACGCCTACAACACCGCCCTGAACTTCCCCAACCTGTTCCGCCGCATCTTCGCCGAAGGGGCCTTCGCCGCCGCCTTCGTGCCGGCCTATGCGCGCACGCTTCAGACGGAGGGCGAGGAGGTCGCGGACAAGGTCGCCACCGACGCCCTCGCCGCCGTCGCCTTCGCCACCGTGATCCTGACCGTCATCGCCCAGCTGACCATGCCGTGGCTGATGACCGTCATCAACGTCGGCTTCCTCGACGATCCGGCGCGCTTCAAGCTGGCGGTGATCCTGACCCAGATCACCATGCCCTATCTGCCGTGCATGGCCATCGCGGCCCTGCTGTCGGGCGTGCTCAACGCCCGCGGCCGGTTCATCGTGTCCGGCGCCTATCCGATCCTGCTCAACGTGATCATGCTGGCCGCCGTCATCCCGGCGCAGGGAAACCAGATCGGCGCCGCCTATGCGGCCTCGTGGGCGGTGCTGGCGGCGGGCGTGTCGCAGGCCGGCCTGTGCTGGTGGGCCGCTCGCCGGGCGGGGGCCAACATCCGCCTCGCCCTCCCGAAGCTGTCGCCGCCGGTCAAGGCCATCATCATCACCGCCATCCCGGCCGCGATCGGCAATTCGGCGACCCAGATCAACGTCTTCATCTCGGGCAACCTGTCCAGCTTCGTGGCCGGGGGGCGGACCTGGCTGGCCACCGCTGACCGGCTCTACCAGCTGCCGCTCGGCCTCGTCGGCGTAGCCATCGGCATCGCCCTGCTGCCGCGCCTGTCGCGGGCCGTGGCGTCCGAGAACCACGAGCAGCAACAGGCCTCGATGGACGAGGCCCTGACCCTGTCCATGGCCCTGACGCTTCCCGCTGCGGCGGCGTTGATGGCCATGCCCTATTTCCTGATCGACGCCCTGTTCACGCGAGGGGCCTTCCTCGAGTTCGACGCGGTCAACACGGCCCAGGCCCTGTTCCAGTTCGGCTGGGGCGTGCCGGCCTTCGTGCTGATCCGCATCCTCGCCCCGGCCTTCTTCGCCAGAGGCGACACCCGCACGCCGATGAAATTCGCCCTCGTGTCGGTGGTGGTGAACGCGGTTCTCGCGATCGGCCTGTTCAATCTGGGCCTGGGCGTCTCGGGCATCGCGGCGGCGGTGTCGGGCGCGGCCTGGACAAACGTGCTGCTGCTGGGCGGGGCGCTGTGGCGGCGCGGCCTCTACCGGCCGAGCCTGCCGGCCCTGTCGCGGCTCGCCCGGATCGCCGCGGCCTCGGCCGGGCTGGCGGTGGTCGTCGGCGTCGCCGCCGCCTTCCGGTCCAGCTACGAGGCGCCGGTCGCGGACCTGCTGGCCCGTCTCGGAACCAGCCACGGGGCCAAGGAGGCGGCGCTGCTGCTGGTCACGGCGGCGGGCGGCCTGACCTATGTCGCGCTGGCCTTCGCCACCCGTGCCGTCACCCTCGCCGAGGTGCGCGGCCTGATCCGGCGGAGCCGCTGACCGCCTTGCCCTTCCCGCGTTGAGGCGATAAGCGCGAGGCATGGCTCATTCGGGACATTTCCTCGCCGCCCGGCGATGGCGCGGCTGATCGCATCGCACCGTTCCGCGCCCGTCCGCGCGATCCCTCCTGCCTTCTCCCGAGACCCCGACCATGACTGACCAGACCCCGGCCCCCAACGCTGGACCGCGCCGCATCCTGTCCGGCATCCAGGCTTCCGGCGCCCTGCACCTCGGCAACTACCTCGGCGCCCTGAAGCGCTTCACCCAGTTGCAGGAGACGGGCGCGCCCTGCTTCCTGTTCGTGGCCGACCTGCACGCCATCACCGTCTGGCAGGACCCGGCCCTGCTGACCGCTCAGACGCGCGAGATCGCCGCCGCCTACCTCGCCTCGGGCCTCGACCCGGCGCGCTCGGTGATCTTCCCGCAGTCGGCGGTGCGGGCGCATTCGGAGCTGGCGTGGATCCTCAACTGCGTGGCCCGGCTCGGCTGGCTCGACCGGATGACCCAGTTCAAGGAGAAGTCCGGCAAGCACAAGGAACGCTCGTCGGTCGGCCTCTACACCTATCCGGTGCTGCAGGCGGCCGACATCCTGCTCTACAAGGCCACCGAGGTGCCGACCGGCGAGGACCAGAAGCAGCACCTGGAACTGACCCGCGACATCGCCGCCAAATTCAACAACGACTTCGGCGTCCCCGGCTTCTTCCCTCTGCCCGAGCCGCTGACCCAGGGCCCCGCGCCGCGGGTGATGAGCCTGCGCGACGGCATGGCCAAGATGAGCAAGTCCGATCCGTCGGACCTGTCGCGCATCAACCTGACCGACGACGCCGACTCCATCGTCGCCAAGATCCGCAAGGCCAAGACCGACCCCGAGCCGCTGCCGGAAACCGTCGAGGATCTGGACGCCCGCCCCGAGGCGAAGAACCTCGTGACCATCTACGCCGCCCTCGCCGACGAGACCCGTGAAAAGGTGCTGCGCGAATGGGGCGGGAAGGGCTTCGGCGCCTTCAAGCCGGCGCTGGCCGAACTGGCCGTGGCGTCCATGGCCCCGGTCACCGCCGAGATGCGCCGCCTGATGGACGACCCGTCCGAGATCGACCGGGTGCTCAAGGACGGCGCCCACCGCGCGGCCGCCATCGCCGACCCGGTGGTCGACGAGGTGAAGAAGATCGTCGGGTTCTGGAGGGCCTAGAAGCGGTTTCCGGACGTCACTTTCCTCGCCCGCACTGGCGAACGGCCGCGCTTCGCCCCAGCTAGGGGCCATGACCCTGAATCACCCCCTCGACCGCCCCGTCTGGAGCGCGCTCACCACCCGTCTCGCGCCTCTGGCGATCCGGGCGGAACACGGTGACGGCGCGGCGGTCCGTCTCGACCCTGACATCGGCGTCTTCGCCGCCGCCGCCGATACGTCTCCCGACAGCCGGGCGGCGCTGGACGCGCTCTGCCGCCGCTATCCGGGCGCGGGGCTGGTCGAGCCCGAGGAAACGCCCATCGCGGCGGTCCTGCCCGACCTCCCGGCCGTCTCCCGCGCGGCCTGCGTGCAGATGACCGCCGCCGCCCTGACTCCCGATACGCCCGGCGACCTCGACGTCCTGACCCTGTCCGAAGCCGACGCCGAGGAGATGCTGGCGCTGGCGACCCTGACCCGCCCGGGTCCGTTCCGGAAGGGCACGCTGCGGCTCGGCGGCTTCGTCGGCGTGCGCCGCGAGGGCCGGCTGATCGCCATGGCCGGCGAGCGGATGAAGGTCGACGGCTTCAGCGAACTCAGCGGCGTCTGCACCCACCCCGACTTTCGCGGACAGGGGCTGGCCGGCGCCCTCAGCCGCATCGTCGTCGGCCGCATTCTGGAGCGCGGCGAACAGGCCTTCCTGCACGCCTACGCCGATCATGCGGCGACCATCGCCTTCTATGAGGGGCTCGGTTTCAGCGTCCGCAGGCGCGTGACCTACACCGTCCTGCCCTAGGGCGCGCGGTCCAGCCGGGCGATGAAGAAGCCGTCGAGACCGCCCTTCTCCGCCCACATCGACGGCAGGATGCGCAGCCAGCCTTCGGGCGTCAGCGCCTCTTCAGGAGCGCCCAGATCGGTGGGCGCGGCGGCGACGGTCCTGAACGCCGGGTTGCGGCGCAGGAAGGCGATCACCTGGGTCTCGCCCTCCTCGCGCTCCAGCGAACAGACGCAATAGACGAGGCGGCCGCCCGGCTTCACCCGGACCGCGGCTGCATCCAACAGCCTGTGCTGCACGTCGGCCAGCTTGGCGACATCGGCGGGCCTGGTGGCGCGCAGCACCTCCGGATTGCGGCGGAAGGTGCCGGTGGCGGTGCACGGGGCGTCCAGCAGCACGGCGTCGAAGGTGCGCGGGTCCTCCCACTCCTCGGCCGGGGTGACCACGACCTCGGCGCTCAGCCGGGTGCGGGCCAGATTGGCGCGCAGCCGGTCGAGCCGCTTGTCCGAGCGGTCCAGGGCCACGACCGAGGCGCCGGCGGCGGCCAGCTGCAGGGTCTTGCCGCCGGGCGCGGCGCAGAAGTCGACGATGCTTTCGCCGGCCTTCGGGGCCAGCAGGCGGGCCGGAACGGCGGCGGCGGCGTCCTGCACCCACCAGGTTCCGTCCTCGAAGCCGGGCCAGCCGGCCAGATCGCCGCGACGGCCGGTGCGCACCGTGCCGCCGGGCAGGATCCCGCCGTCGACGGCCTCGGCCACGGCCGCGGGATCGGTCCCCGGCTTGAGGCTGAGATCGGTGGCCGGCTCCTCGCGGGCGGCCAGCGCCAGCCCGGCCAGCGCGGGTTCGCCCCAGGTGGCGCGCCAGCGGGCGGCGAGCCAGTCGGGCAGGTTGGACTCCGCCGTGGTCAGGCCGGGCCCTTCGCGCTCGATGCCGCGCAGGACGGCGTTGACGAGGTTCTTGTAGGGGCGGGTCTTCGGATCGCGCTCGGCCAGTTTCACCGCCGTCGACACGGCGGCGAAGGCGGGCGTCTCCAGCACCAGCGTCTGGGCCAGGGCGACGCGCAGGATGGTGCGCACCGCCAGCGGCGGGCCTTTCTGCAGGCGCCTGTCGAGGATCTGGTCGATCTCGCCGAGCCGGCGCAGCGCGGCCATGGCCACGGCGCGGGCGAAAGCACGGTCGGGGCCGGGCAGGGCGGAGACCTCGCGGAACGACAGGGCGGCGTCGAGCCCGCCGCGGCCTTCCAGCGCGGCGTTCAGCAGCACGCCGGCCGCCAGACGGGCCTCGACGCCGATGTCGGCGGCCTCGTCGCGGGGCTGTTCGTCCTTCGGCGGGCGCGGCCCGCGCGACCTGTCGGCCATGCGCCGTCCCCGGGCGGCCGAATTCCGTCCCTGCGTCGGTTCCCGGCTCATACGGCCACCTGCGCGCCCAGTTCGACGACCCGTCCGGGCGGAATGTGGAAGAAGTCGGTCGGGTTGGTCGCGTTGCGCATCAGGAAGATGAACAGCCGGTCCTGCCACATCGGCATGCCTTGCGCCGCCGATGCGACGACGGAGCGCCGGCCGAGGAAAAAGCTGGTCGACATGATGTCGAACTTCAGACCCTGCTTGCGGCAGATGCCCAGCGCCTTGGGCAGGTTGGGCTGCTCCATGAAGCCGTAGGAGATGATCAGCTTCTTGAAGTCATCCGAGATCGGCTCGATGCGGATCCGGTCGACCTCGGCGACGCGCGGCCGGTCAGTGGTTCGCACGGTCAGGATGACGTTCTTCTCGTGCAGCACCTTGTTGTGCTTGAGGTTGTGCATCAGGGCCACCGGCGCGATGTCCGGGTCCGAGGTCAGGAAAATCGCCGTACCGGGGGCCCGGTGCGGCGGCCGCGCCCGCAGCATCTCGATCAGGTCGGTCAGCGGCAGACTGTCCTTGCGGGTCTTGGCAGTGAGGATCTGCGTCCCCCGCGTCCAGGTCCACATGACCAGCACGATGCCCGCGCCAATGACCAGCGGCGCCCAGGCCCCGTCCGGCACCTTGAGCAGGTTGGAGCCGAAGAAGGCCAGGTCGATGATCAGGAACGGCGTCACGGCGAGCAGGCTGAGCGGCAGGCTCCACTTCCACAGCCGCCGGACGATGAAGAAGGCCAGCAGGCTGTCGACCAGCATGGCGCCGGTCACCGACACCCCATAGGCCCCCGCCAGCTGCGACGAGGTTGGGAACAGCACCAGCAGGACCAGAACGCCGAGCAGCAGCATGGTGTTGACGGAGGGCACGAAGATCTGCCCGGCCTGGCTCTCGCTGGTCTGCAGGATGTTCATGCGCGGCAGCAGGCCGAGCTGCACCGCCTGTTGGGTCAGGGAGAAGGCGCCGGTGATCACCGCCTGGCTGGCGATGATGGTGGCGAGCGTGGCGAGGATCAGCACCGGCCAGTAGATGATCTCGGGGATCATGGCCCAGAACGGGTTCAACCGCGCCGCCGGATCGCTGAGCACCAGCGCGCCCTGGCCGAGATAGGTCAGCATCAGGCAGGGCAGGACGAACCACAGCCAGCCGGCGCGGATCGGCGCCTTTCCGAAATGGCCCATGTCCGTGTAGAGCGCCTCGGCCCCGGTGACGGCGAGGAAGACGCTGCCCAGCAGGATGAAGCCCAGCACGCCGTTGTCGATCAGGAACATGGCGCCGTAGTGCGGCGACAGGGCCCGCAGGATCGAGGGATCGTCGAAGATGTGCCAGACGCCCAGCCCCGCCATGACGAGAAACCAGACGGCCGTGATCGGTCCGAAAGCCCGCGCCATGCTGGCGGTGCCGCGCGACTGGACCATGAACAGGGCGATCAGGATGCCCGCCGCGATCGGCACGATGAAGGGCGTCACCTGATCGCTGACGCCGGGAGCCGCGCCGAGTCCCTCGACGGCGGAGAGCACCGACACCGCGGGGGTCAGAACGCCGTCGCCGTAGAACATGGCCGCGCCGCAGACGCCGAGGAAGAACACCAGGCTGGAGCGTTTGCCTATGGCTCGCTGGGCCAGCGCCATCAGCGCCAGGGTGCCGCCCTCGCCCTTGTTGTCCGCCCGCATCAGGAAGACGACGTATTTGACCGTCACAACCAGGATCAGGGCCCAGAACACCAGCGACACGGTGCCGAGCACGGCCAGCTCTTCGGTGCCGCCGCTGCGCGAATGGGCCAGGGCCTCGCGCATGGCGTAGAGCGGGCTGGTGCCGATGTCGCCGAAGACCACGCCGATCGCGCCGACGACCAGGCCCCACTTGCCCGCGCGGACGTGGCCGCCCTCTCCGGCCGCCGCGGGATGCGGGTGGGCCGGGGCGACGGACTTGTCCTGGGGATTCGGGGAGCTTGCGGCGGCGGGCTTGCCGTCTTCACCTTGGGGAGGGGCCCCGACCATGAAGTGCCTCCGGGACGCCGCACGGCGCGGTTCCCATCAAACGAGCGGCGAGCCTTTAGGCCCTTTCATCGGGCGGTTCAATCGTCCGCAGGGCAGCGCGGCCGAACCCTGTTTGTGAAAGCGCCGTCGTCATCCTATCTTGGGGACAACGCCATGTCCGACAGCCAACGATTTCCCGTCGCCGCCCACGCCCTGGCCTATCTGGCCCACAAGGGCGCCTACTCGCCGGCCGAGGCCGCGCCGAGCGCGGTGCTGGCCGCCTCCATCCCGACCAATCCGGTGGTGGTGCGGCGGGTGACGGCGCTGCTGGCCAAGGCCGGACTGATCGCCACCCGGCCCGGCGCGTCCGGCGGCGCCTGGCTGCTGCACCGGCCCGAGACCATCAGCCTCGACACGGTGCTGCGCGCGGTCAATGGCTGCGCCCACCTCGGTTCGCCCCCCGCCGGCAAGCGCGACTGCCCGGTCAGCACCCACATCCCGCGTCAGGTGGCCAAGGCCCTGACCGCCGCCGACCGCGCCGCCGGCGAGGCGCTGGCGAAGATCACCATCGCCGATCTGCTGGCCGAGAACCCGCCGTCGCTGGCGGCCTTCGCGCCCCACTCGTCCTGCCCGGTCGCCGCCTGACCGGCGCCTTGAGCCCGGTCTGCAGCCCGACAGTGCTCATCACCGGCGCCTCCGCCGGGATCGGTTCGGCGCTGGCCCCGGTGTACGCCATGCACGGTTGGGATCTCGTTTTGACCGCGCGCCGCCGCGACGCCCTGCAGGACCGGGCCGACTTCCTGCGCGACATCTATCAGGCGACCGTCACGGTCATCCCGGAGGACCTCGCCGATCCCGCCGCCCCGCGCCGCCTGTTCGAGGCTGTCCAGGCGAAGGGCCTGACCGTCGACGGGCTGGTCAACAACGCCGGCTTCAGCCGCACCGCCGGCTTCCTCGACACTGACCCGGAGGCTCATGCTGCCATGATCCGGGTCATGCTGACCGCGCCGGTCGAGCTGGCCCGGCTGTTCGCCCCCGGCATGGTCGAGCGCGGCTACGGCCGCATTCTCAACGTCGCCTCCCTGGCCGGGCGGATGCCGGCGACGGGCGGCGACACCCTCTACGGCCCGATCAAATCCTTCCTGATCAAGGCCTCGCAGGGCCTGCATCTGGAGCTGCGCGGGACCGGGGTGCACGTCACCGCCCTCTGCCCCGGCTACACCCTGACCGAGTTCCACGACGCCAACGGCACGCGGGCCGAGGTCTCGGCCGCCTACCCGGGCTGGATGTGGCAGACGGCGGACCACGTCGCCCGCGTCGGCTATGAAGCCTGCGAAGCGAACCGCCCATCTGTCACGCCCGGGATCGTCAACAACCTGCTCGCCGGCCTCGCCAAACACCTCCCCGACCGGCTGGCGCTGGCCATGGTCGGCGGCCACGCGAAACGGCTGAAGCGGATCTAGTGCCCGCCCTGCGGATAGGGCGCCGTCACCGCCCCCGAGATCATCCCCGGAATGGCTTCCGACAGACCGAGCAGGATGAACTGGATGGCCAGGGCGCACAGGATCAGGCCCAGCACCCGCACGATGATGGCCATGCCCACGTCGCCGAGAATGCGCGTCAGCGGTCCGGTCAGGGCGAAGCAGACGAAGGCGACGAAGCCGGCGGCGCCGATCGCGGCCAGGGCCGCCATGGTGCCGGTCGGGCCGATCTGCTCGGCCTCCCCCGCCACGATGATGATGGTCGAGATGGCGCCCGGGCCGATCATCAGCGGGATGGCGAAGGGCACGATCAGCCGCTTGAAGCGGCGGGTGGCGTAGCCGCGCACGTTCTGGGCGTCGGTGGCCGAGTCGACGTCGGCGAACATCTTGAGGAAGTCCTCGCGCACCATGTCGAGGCCGAGCAGCAGCAGCAGGATGCCGCCGGCGATGCGGAAGGCCGCCATCGAGATGCCGAAGAACTGCAGCAGCGCCAGGCCGGTGAACAGGAAGAAGGCCAGGAACAGCACGGCGAACAGGCAGATCAGCGCCGACACCGAAATCCGCTGGCGCAGCGAGGCGCCCACGGTGGCGGCGGCGAAGATCGGCAGGTTGCCGATCGGATCGACCAAGGCGAACAGGGCCACGAACAGGTTGACGCCCAGTTTCACCGCGTCCATGTGCTGACCTCGCCCTGCAATTCACCCGTCCGCGGCCATCAAGGCTGACGCCCGCCCGCGCGTCCAGTCCCTAGCCGACCCCGAGGAGCGACGCCATGACGCCCGTGCTGACCGACCCGCGCCTGATCATCGGCCTCGACCTGCCCTCAATCGACGCCGCCCGCGCCATGGTCGAGCGGCTGGGCTCCACCATCTCGGCCTACAAGGTCGGGCTGACCCTGCTGGCGCGGCCCGGCGGCGTGGCCTTCGCCCACGAACTCCGGACGGCAGGCAAGTTCGTCTTCCAGGACTGGAAGCTGCACGACATCGGGGCCCAGGTGGAAGGCGCCGCCCGCGCCGTGGCCGAGGGCGGCTGCGACCTGCTGACCGTCCACGCCGAACCGCAGGTGATGCGCGGGGCCGTCAAGGGACGCGACGCCGCCGGGACGGGCACGAAGCTGCTGGCGGTGACGGTGCTGACCAGCCTGTCGGACGCCGACCTCGCCGAGATCGGCTACGGCTCGACGGCGGGCGACCTCGTCGAGCGGCGGGTGCGCCAGGCGCTCGACTGCGGCGTCGACGGCGTGGTCTCGAGTCCGCTCGAGGCGGCCCGGGTCCGCCGGCTGGCCAACGAGGCCGGGCGGCCGGACTTCCTGATCGTCACCCCGGGCGTGCGGCCCGAGGGCGCCGAGCTGGGCGACCAGCAGCGCGTGGCCACGCCCCGCGCGGCGCTGCAGGCCGGCGCGACCCATCTGGTGGTGGCCCGACCGGTGGTGGCGGCCGACAATCCGTTGCTGGCGGCCTCCTCGATCGTCGAGTCGATCGACGGGGTCGCCGTCTAGCCCCGCTCTCCGGGCTCCTGCCGGTACTGCTGGCGGGGCGGCGGCGCGTCATGGCGAGGACGCCTCGGCCGGTGCGGACGCGCCGGCGGCGGGGCCGGAGGCCCGTAGCGCGGCGGTTCGGGCAGATAGGGTGGCGGATACGGCGCCCGCTCGCGGCAGTCGCAGTCCCGCCGGTCCCGATCGTCGTGGCCGCGGTCATGGCGGTCGCGGTCGTAGTCCCCGTAGGCGCCGTACTCCTCGTAAGCCCCGTACTCTTCGTAGGCCTCGTACTCCTCGTAGCTTTCGTAGCTCTCGTACGAGCGTTCCTCGTAGCTGTCGTGACGCTCGCTGTAGCCGTAGCGGCCGCCGCGGTCGTAGTCGTCCTCGTAGCCGTATTCGTAGCGCGCGCCGCAGGACGGCGGCTGGCGGCCTTCGCGGCCGAAGCCGCTGACCACATAGCCGAACGGGGCGCTGGCGCAGGCGATGACCCGCCGGTCGATGTCGTAATAGACCGGCGCGCCCGTATAGCCGTAGCCCATGTCGCCGCCGTAGCCGCCGCCGACGTAGACCGTGCCGCCGCCAAAGCCGCGGCCGCGGATTCCGCCGACGTCGAAGGTGCGGGTGTTGAGATGGGATCTGGCCGAGGCTTCCGCGAAGGCGTGGGCGCTGGCGTTCACATTGATGTTCACGTTGCGCGAGCCGCCGCCGTGGCTGCAGCACGGAGGGGGCGGCGGCGGCGGGGGGGTGCAGCACGGACCCCCCGGATGGCCGCCGCCCCTCGGGTCGCCCGCGAAAGCTGGCCCGGCCGCGAGCAGGACGAAGGCGGCGGCGGAAAAGGTTAACACGCGCATGACACGGACTCCGGATGCTGGAGCCACACTAAGTCACTGGAAAGAAAAGGGTTCGGAATGCACCGAGAGGGCGAAAACCGGGCCCCGGCATTCCCCGGACGGCGTCAAAATTAACCTTCTCCGGCCTTCAGCGGTCGTAGAGGTAGACGTCGCCGCAGCCGCAATCGCGGTCGTAGCGGTCGTAACGTCGGTCGCGGTACGCGCGGCGGGACGACGGGTGCCGGTCGTCGTTGTAGCCCCAGACGTCGCGGTAGCCGGGGCGCGGACGGGGTTCGTAGCCGCCGTGATCGTAATGGCGCCCGTATCCGCGCCGATGGTGGCCGTAGCGGTCGCCGTAGCCGTAGCGCCGGTCATGGCCGTAGCCCTGATCATGGTAGCGCTCGCCGTAGACCGGAGCCGGCACATAGACCCAGGCCGGATCCGAATAGCCGTCGGCCCAGCGGCCGGTGTTCACATAGGACCGGGTCTCGACCTCGGACAGGGGCGTGCCGCCGACCACCCGCCCGTACGGGCTGACATAGACTGGCTGGCCCCAGGTCTGGGCCGCGGCCCCGCCCGCCAGTGAAAGGAACGCGAGGGCGCCGGCGACGGCGAGGGGGCGGATCATGGCGGCGAACTCCTGTGCGACAGGGTTAACGCCGTTCGCCCGCCGCGGTTCGCCGGCCTCAGAAATCGACCGCGAGGCCCTTCTTCTCCCAGTCGCCGTAGCGCGTCGGCTCGGGTCCGCGCGGGCCGCCATGCTCGGGCGGAAGGTCCGCTCCGGCCGCGGCCGCCCGGCGCTCCGCGGCTTCCAGCAGGGCCCGGCGCGCAGCCTCGCCGAGCGGCCGCTCGGGCGTGGCGTGCGGCACGTCCGCGTTGAAGGCGGCTTCGGGAGCGGGAGTGTCGGAGGTGGGATGATCGGTCACAGCGTTCGCGTCTTGAGCCAAACCCCGGGGATGCACAAGTTAGCGCCCGGCGCTTTTCGCGCCAGACACCGAGCCAGACACGACGAGAGTTTTCGCCACCGATGAACCACCTCAAGACCTTCGCCTTGCTCGCCGCCCTGACGGCGCTGTTCGCCGGGCTGGGCTATCTGATCGGCGGCGCGACCGGCATGCTGATCGCCCTGGTCTTCGCCGGCGGCATGAACCTGTTCAGCTACTGGAACGCCGACAAGATCGTGCTGCGCATGTACCGGGCCCAGCCGGTCGACGAGCAGCACCCCAACGCGGTGGTGCGCACCTATGTCGCCGACGTGGTCCAGATGGCGCGCGACGCCGGCCTGCCGCGCCCGGCCATCGCCATCATCCCCAACGACCAGCCCAACGCCTTCGCCACCGGCCGCAATCCGCAGAACGCCGCCGTCTGCGCCACCACCGGCCTGCTCGACATGCTGACCCGCGAGGAGATCCGCGGCGTCATGGCCCACGAGCTGGCGCACGTGAAGAACCGCGACACCCTGACCATGACGGTAACCGCCACCGTCGCCGGCGCCATCGCCGCCCTGGCCAATTTCGCCCTGTTCTTCGGCGGCGGCGACGACCGCGAGCGGCCCGGCGGCGTCATCGGCATGCTGGCGCTGATGTTCCTCGCCCCGATGGCCGCGGGCCTGGTGCAGATGGCCATCAGCCGCACGCGCGAATATGAAGCCGACCGCGTCGGGGCGGAGATCGCCGGCGACCCGGCCGCCCTGGCCTCGGCCCTGCAGAAGATCGAGGCCTGGTCGAAGCGGATCGTGAACCCGACCGCCGAGCGCAATCCGGCCTCGGGCCAGCTGTTCATCATCAACCCGCTGGCCGGCCGCGGCGCCGACAACCTGTTCTCGACCCACCCCGCCACGGGCAACCGGGTGCGGGCGCTGATGGAGCTGGGCGCGAAGATGGGCCTGGCCCGGCGCTCCGCGCCCCTCGTCGAGGTTTCGGCCGGACGCGCGACGACCAGCGTGCCGACCACGCCGTCGCACACGCCAGGCCCGTGGGGCTGACGAGCCGGTCTCTTGTCGTTTCAGGGCCGGGCGTTAGTCTGGCCCCATGGCTGACGAACCCACGACGGCTGAAGACGCCGCCGCCGGTCTTTTGAACGGCGTGATGCTCTGCCTTCTGGGCAGCGCCGTTCCGGGCCTCTTCATCTGGCAGCTTGTCAGTCGATGGCGAAGCCAGACACTCGATCTTGGTCTCGCCGCAGGGTCCGAGGCGGTCCCGTTTTTCGCCCTGGTGTTCTTCAGCCTTCTGTTCATCCGCACGGGCGTCCGGCTGCTGCTCGAGAATCTGAAGTATTTCCGGCGCCGTCCGGCTGCGCCGCCCCCGGAATAGGCCCGCCTCAATCGCGCCCTTGCATCGCGGGGCGTCTGGTCCTTTAAGCGCGCGCAACGTTTGAAACGCCTCCCCGCGTTCGAAGGACCCTTCCATGACCCTGCCCGCGCCCAAGAAAGTCGTGCTCGCCTATTCGGGCGGGCTGGACACCTCGATCATCCTCAAATGGCTGCAGACCGAATACGGCGCGGAGGTCGTGACCTTCACCGCCGACCTCGGCCAGGGTGAGGAGCTGGCCCCGGCGCGCGAGAAGGCGCTGAAGCTCGGCATCAAGGAAGAGAACATCTTCATCGACGACCTGCGCGAGGAGTTCGTGCGGGACTACGTCTTCCCGATGTTCCGCGCCAACGCCCTCTACGAGGGGCAGTATCTGCTCGGCACCTCGATCGCGCGGCCGCTCATCGCCAAACGCCAGATCGAGATCGCTCGCCAGGTCGGCGCCGACGCGGTCTGTCACGGGGCCACCGGCAAGGGCAATGACCAAGTCCGCTTCGAGCTCGGCTACTATGCGCTGGAGCCCGATATCCGGGTGGTGGCGCCGTGGCGCGAGTGGACCTTCAAGTCGCGCGAGCACCTGCTCGACTTCGCCGAAAAGCACCAGATCCCGATCTCGAAGGACAAGCGCGGCGAGGCTCCCTTCAGCGTCGACGCCAACCTTCTGCACTCGTCCAGCGAGGGCAAGGTGCTGGAGGACCCCGCCGTCGAGGCCCCCGAGTTCGTCCATCAGCGCACGATCTCGCCCGAGGACGCGCCGGATGCGCCGACCGTCATCAACATCGGCTTCGAGCGGGGCGACGCGGTCTCGATCAACGGCGAGGCCATGTCGCCGGCGACCCTGCTGACCGCCCTGAACCAGTACGGCCACGACAACGGGGTCGGCCGTCTCGACCTGGTCGAGAACCGCTTCGTCGGCATGAAGTCGCGCGGCGTCTACGAGACCCCGGGCGGGACCATCCTGCTGGCGGCGCACCGCGGCATCGAATCCATCACGCTGGATCGCGGGGCCATGCATCTGAAGGACGAGCTGGCGGTCAAATACGCCCACCTGATCTACAACGGCTTCTGGTTCTCCCCCGAGCGCGAGATGCTGCAGGCCGCCATCGATCACTCGCAGGCCAGGGTGTCGGGGACCGTGCGGGTCAAGCTCTACAAGGGCAACGCCACCGTCATCGGCCGCGAGAGCCCGCACAGCCTCTACGACCAGGAGCTGGTCACCTTCGAGGACGGGGCCGTGGCCTACGACCAGAAGGACGCCGCCGGCTTCATCAAGCTCAACGCCCTGCGGCTGCGGGTTCTCGGCAAGCGGGATCAGCGCGGCGAGGGCTGAACCCGCGCGATCCTGAGGATGGTCCCGGCGCGGTCGTCAGCGATCCGGATGGAGCCGTCCCGCGCCCCCGCCAGCCCGGCGGGCGAGCCGCGCGGATGGGCGCCGGGCACGGCGTCCCAGCCGGGGGTCAGAACCAGGGCGCGGCGCGCCGGCGGCGTCGGTCTCGATGGCGACCCGGATCATCGGATTTCCCCCGTCCCGCCAAGCTTGTCCCCTGCGGGTCGGCTCACAAATGGCCTCGCCACCGCCGTGGATTGGCGCCAACTTGCGGGCAGGAGCATGGGCTCCTTCGACCTGTCAGGAATCCTCTATGTCTCTTCGCATCATTCTCGCCGCCTCGGCCGTTCTGGCCTTCGCCGCGCCCGCTCTCGCCCAGGACGCCCCCGCCGCGCCGCCGGCCGCCGAAGCCCCGTCCGCGGCCGAGATCGCCATGGAAGCCAAGGGCGAGGCCTTCAAGGCGCGCATGGAGCAGATGCAGGGTGAGATTGAAGCCGCCATCAGCGGCGCCGGAACCGACCAGACCAAGGGCCTGGCCGATGTCGACGCCATTCTCGCCCGCTACGAGCCGGACATCGAGGGCTTCATCGTCGATTTCGAGGCCTTCATCGACGCAGAGGCCGCCGCCGAACCGGACGAGACCAAACGCGCCGAGATGTCGGGCGCCAAGATGGGCGTGCGTATGGCCCTGAGCGGTCTGCCGGCCCAGATCCGCGCCGCCGCCCAGTCCGCGCTGACGGCCCAGGCCACGGCTGCGACCGCCCCCGCGGCCGCCGAGTAACGCGCCATCCGGAAGGCGGCGGGCCGGTGCCCCCGCCGCCTTACGGCGATTTCACTTGAGACTGGACGATGTTCGGCGGATTTTGGCGAGGTCCCTCAGGAGCCCCGCCATGATCAAGGCCCTTTCCCTCGCCGCCGCCCTCGCCCTTCTGCCCCTCTCCGCCTCGGTCGCCGGGGATGTGCGGGGCCCGTCCGAAGACGCGCTCGAAGCCGCCGCCGAGGCCTTCGAGGCCCGGATGGAATCCTTCGGCGAACGCGCCGAGGCCATTTCCGACGATGAGAGCCTCACCGACGCCCAGCGCGAGCAGCGCATCGCCGCCCTGTGGGCCGAGTATCAGCCGGACGTGAACGCCTTCACGGCCGTGGTCACCGAGCACGCCGCCGGGATCGCCGCCGAGGCTCTGGCCGAGATCGATATCGAGGCCATGGTCGCCGAGGCGCTCGAGGGCGTCGACGCGGCCGCCCTGTCGGCCGAGGCCTTCGCGGGCCTGGACCTCGAGGCCATCACCGAGGAGGCCCTCGAGGGCGTCGAGGAGTCGGGCGGGGTCGAGGGCGCCCTCGCCACCGCCCAGGGCGTGGCCATGAACGGCTCGTGGGCCTCCAACGATCCCGAGCACATGGCCACCTACGGCCTCGTCGCCGAATACGCCCTCGGCGAGGCGCTGGATGCGGGCGACGCGGCCCTGGCTGCAGAAGTCGAGGCGACCGAGGCCGTCGAGGTCGACGTCGACGCCGACCCGGACCACGACGAGGGCTGAGCCTTCCGGGCTTGACCGCGGCCGCCGCTGACGCGACACGGCGGCCATGTCAGGCCTGCCCGTCGATCCGCACCTCTATCTGACCTTCCTCGGGGTCATGGCCGTCATGGCCGTGACGCCGGGGCCGGCCAACCTGTTCTCGGTCGCAAACGGGGTGCAGCGCGGCCCGGCCGGGGCCATGGCCGGCGTCGTCGGCATGAACGCCGCCACCCTGGTGTGGTTCGGCGCGGCGGCGCTGGGACTCGGCGCGCTGGTGGTCGCCTTTCCGCAGGTGTTCCGGCTGGTCTCGATCGGCGGCGCCCTCTACGTCGCCTGGCTGGGGCTCAACGCCCTGATCGGCGCCTTCCGCACCGCCGCCGATCCGCACGCCGCGACGATCCGGCTCGGCCGCAGCGCGCTGCTGGACGGCTTCATGGTCTAGATCGCCAACCCCAAGGCCGTGCTGTTCTTCACCGCCGTGCTGCCTCCGTTCCTCGACGTGGACCGGCCGGCCGCGCCCCAGCTGGCGCTGTTCGCCCTCGCCACCATCGGCATGGACGTGCTGTCGATGTCCGCCTACGGTCTGGGCGGCGCGGCGCTGGCCCGGCGCATGTCGGAGCCGCGTTTCCGGCGCGGTTTCGCCCTGGTCACCGGCGGACTGCTGCTGGCCGCGTCGGTGCTTATTGTCACGCGTTTATAAAGGCTTGTCCGGTGGCGGAACCGCGTTGTTCATGTGCCGTTCAGCAGCCAAGGCGTTTTCTGGGCGCCCAAGGAGAATTCCCATGAAGACTCGCGTCCTCAAGCCCGTCCTGCTGGCCATGACGGCGGCGCTGGCGCTCTCCGCCTGCGCGACGGCGACCCCCTACGGCCCGGCCGGACACGGCAGCCGCTACGGCTATTCCGACATGCGGGTCGACGACGACCGCTTCCGCGTCAGCTTCGCCGGCAATTCGGTGACCTCGCGCGAGCAGGTCGAGATGTCGCTGCTGCTGCGCGCCGCCGAGGTCACGCTGGAGAGCGGCCACGACTGGTTCGCCACCGTCAACCGAGTCACCGATCGCGACGTGCGCTACTCGGCCTCGCCCGACCCGTTCTATTACGACCGCTACCGCCCGTTCTGGGGCCCGTCGTGGCGCTACTACCGCCGCGGCTACTGGAGCCCGTGGCGCGACCCGTTCGGCCCGGAGATGGATATCCGCGAGATCGACCGGTACGAGGCCACCGCCGAGATCGTGGTCGGCAACGGGCCCAAGCCGGCCGGCGATCCGAACGCCTTCGACGCCCGCGAGGTGATCCAGAACCTCGGTCCGCGCGTGCCGCGGCCCATGTAGGACCGGAAGGCCCCTTCGCCGCCGGCGGAGGGGCTTTTTGTCACCCCAGCCTCGGCGTCTTCAGCCGCCGCTTGTTCGAGTGCGTCTCCGGCGCCGTGCCCAGCTCCTCGGGCAGTTCGCCCTTGAAGTAGAAGCGCTGCCACGCCTCCTTGGCCGCGTCGGGATCGCCCGAGGCCAGCCGCCGGTTGAAGTCGGTGCGCTGACGATTCCAGGCCTCGAACTGCCCCTTCATCACCGGATTGGAGTCGATCGAGCGGATCACCGGCTCGAAGGCCTCGGCCTTGCGGTGCTCGATCGGGGTGATGAAGCAGAATGGCTCGCCGCGTTCGAACTTGACCCGCCCGGGCCGGGTGAACAGCCAGTTCATGGTGAAGGGGAAGGGCAGCCAGTCCGTCTCGATCAGGCCCGTCAGCGGGGCGATGCCGTCCTTGACGTGGTTGGGCGCGCCGGTGGCCAGCAGCCCCCAGCCGGGCGGTGTGCGGAACAGATACTGCGGGTGCATCGTGATCACCCCGCGCGAGAAATGCGAGGTGACGATGTGGTGCAGGTTCGGCGCGTGCCGGTCGGGCGTGATGACGATGTCGTTCTGGCTCGGGCCGCCGTTCCACTCGGCGGTGAAGGCGATCGGGCACAGCACCTCCCAGCCGGTGGTGTTGGCCATCGACAGCGGCAGGCAGCGGTAGGGGTGCCGGCTGGGGAAGGCGTCCATCCAGTCGCGCGCCTGCCGGCCCGGCACCAGGTCGCACGGCTGGTCCGACATCGGATAGCATTCCAGTTCCACGGCGGCGCTCCGGACGGTATCGGGGGTTCTCGTTCCTCACTAGCTGCGCCCCATGACCGAACACAAGACGCCCGCTTTCGACCGTGACCGCCTGCTGGCGTGGCTGGCGCAGAACGGTGTGGCCGCGACCACGCACGACCATCCCGCCGTCTTCCGCGTTGACGAGGGCCACGAGCTAAAGGCCGCCATGCCCGGCGCCCATACCAAGAATCTGTTCCTCAAGGACAAGAAGGGGAAACTCTGGCTGATCTCCGCCCGGCAGGACACGGTGGTCGACCTGAAGCGCGCCCCGAAGGTCATCGGCTCCGACCGGTTGTCGTTCGGAAACGAAGCCCTGCTCTACGAGACCCTCGGCCTGACCCCCGGCTCGGTGACCGCCCTCGGCCTGATCAACGACCCGGACCAGCGCGTCACCTTCGTCCTCGACAAGGCCCTGTGGGACGCGGACATCGTCAACTTCCACCCCCTGACCAACACCGCCACGACGGCCCTGACGCAGGCGGACTTCCGGAAGTTTCTGGCGCTGATCGGGCGGGAGCCGATGGTGGTCGATTTCAGTCGGCTGAATGGCTGAGACCCGGCGCGCGGCCCACGGCGCCGCTTGCGCCTTCCCCCGCGGCATCTAAGGTGGAGCCCGGCCTCCCTGGCCGGAGGGCTGACGTGACCGCCACCGAACGACACAACGTACGAGTGCGTGGCCGCGGGGACGCGCCCATGATGTTCGCGCACGGCTTCGGCTGCGACCAGAACATGTGGCGGTTCGTGGCCCCGGCGTTCGAGGACGATTTCCGGACCGTGCTGTTCGACTTCGTCGGAGCCGGCGGATCGTCGCTCGATGCCTATGATCCGGAGCGGTACTCTCAGCTGTCCGGCTACGCCGACGACGTGATCGATGTCATCGAGGAGCTCGGGCTCAGCGGCGTCGTCTTCGTCGGCCATTCGGTCAGCGCCATGATTGGCGTTCTCGCCGCCCTGAAGAAGCCGGACCTGTTCTCCAAACTCGTCCTCGTCGCCCCCTCGCCGCGCTATATCGACGACGAGGGCTACGTCGGAGGGTTCACGGTCGATCAGATCGAGGAGTTGCTGGCCTTCCTCGGCGAGAATCCCATGGCCTGGTCCCAGGCAATGGCGCCCGCGATCATGGGCAACGCCGATCGGCCCGAGCTGGGCCAGGAGCTGACGGAAAGCTTCTGCCGCATGGATCCGGAGATCGCCAGGGGGTTTGCGCGGGTGACCTTCACCGCCGACAATCGCGAGGATCTCGCGAGGGTGTCGCATCCGACCCTGATCCTGCAATGCAGCGACGACATCATTGCGCCGCTCTCCATCGGCGATTTTCTGCGGGACCAGATCGCCGGCAGCCGGCTGATCGTGCTGAAGGCGACGGGACATTGCCCGAACCTGAGCGCGCCCGAGGAGGTCGTCGAGGCGATCCGCGGATTTGTCTGACACCACCAAAGGCGCGCCGGGGCGTCCCGGCTACGACGAGCTTGAAGCGCTCTTCGAGGACGCGCCCTGTGGCTATGTCATTTTGTCGCCCGACGGTCGCATCACGCGCGCCAACCGCACTCTGGCAGGCTGGATCGGGGCCGATCCGGACGAGCTGGCCGGAAAACACCTGCGCGATCTGCTCACGCTTCCGGGCCGCATTTTTTACGAGACCAATTTCGCTCCCGCGCTCAGCCTGCAGCGGGAGCTGGAGGAAGTGGCCCTCGATCTGGCCACAGGGCCGTCGGAGCGGCTGCCGGTCCTGATCAGCGCCCGCGCGTTGCGGGATGGCGAGGACCGGCACGTCGGCGCCCGGATGATTCTGGTCCGCGCCGCCGAACGGCGAAATTACGAACGCGACCTGCAGGGCCGGGAGGCGGAGGCGATCCAGCGCCTGAAAGACGAGAAATCTACGGCGGAGCTCCGGGAGCAGTTCATCGCCGTGCTGGGCCACGATCTCCGAAATCCCCTCGCGTCCATCGTCGGCGCGACGCGTCTCCTGCGTCGGGAGACCACCAGCGAAAAGACCCTCCGGGTGCTGGAGATGATGGAGACCAGCGTCCATCGTATGGCCGATCTGATCGACGATGTGATGGACTTCGCCCGGGGCCGGCTGGGCAGCGGCATTTCCATCCAGCGCGAGGTCGCTCCTCTGGAGCCGGTGCTGCGTCAGGTGATGGCGGAGCTGGAAATCGCCCAGCCGAGCCGAACCTTCGTCTGCGATTTCGCCCTGAAGGAACCCGTCAGCTTCGACGAGGGCCGGATCGGCCAGCTCGTCTCCAATCTCCTCGGCAACGCTGTCGCCCATGGCGATCCCCGCGGCCCGATCGGCCTGTCCGCATCGACGGCCGACGGACGGCTGACCCTGTCCGTCAGCAACGCCGGCGAGCCGATCCCCGCGGCGGCGATGGAGCGGCTGTTCCAGCCCTTCTTCCGTGGCCAGGTGCGCCAAAGCCGCCAGGGGCTCGGGCTCGGTCTCCACATCGCTTCGGAGATCGCCAGAGCGCACGGCGGCCAACTCACGGTCCGCTCAGACCGCACGGAGACACGCTTCACCCTGACCATGCCCTGCCGCTGAACGGCGGCGGTTCAATCCGCGCGCGGACAGTGCTAGACGCGCCCCGTCTCCCCGACCTCCAGCATTACGGACGCCGCCATGCCCGCCGCTCCCGACTTTCCTCCCGCGCCCGACTGCGTGGCGCCGAAGCGCGCGCTGATCTCGCTGAGCGACAAGACCGGGCTGGAGGCGGCGGCGCGCGCCCTGCACGATCTCGGCGTCGAACTGGTCTCGACCGGCGGCACTCGCGCCGCCATCGCCGGCTTCGGCCTGCCGGTGAAGGACGTGGCCGACCTGACCGGCTTCCCCGAGATGATGGACGGCCGGGTCAAGACCCTGCACCCGGTGGTCCACGGCGGCCTGCTCGGCGTGCGCGACGAGCCCTCGCACGCGCGGGCGATGCAGGAGCACGGCATCGGCGGCATCGATATCGCCTGGATCGATCTGTACCCGTTCGAATCAACAGTTGCTTCCGGGGGCGGTTTCGAGGCGGCGGTCGAAAACATCGACATCGGTGGCCCGGCCATGATCCGCTCGGCCTCCAAGAACCACGGCTACGTCGCCGTCTGCGTCGACAAGACCGGGCTCGACGAAGTGCTGGCGGCCCTGAAGGCCGACGGTGCCACCAGCCTGGAACTGCGCAAGCGCCTCGCCGCCCGGGCCTTCGCCCGCACCGCCGCCTATGACGCTGCCGTTTCAGGCTGGTTCGCCGGACAGGTCGGCGACGCCGCCCCGGCGCGCAAGTCGGTCGCCGGTTCGCTGGTCCAGACCCTGCGCTACGGCGAGAACCCGCACCAGACCGGCGCCTTCTACCGCACCGGAGAGTACCGCCCCGGCGTCGCCAACGCGCGCCAGCTGCAGGGCAAGGAGCTCGGCTACAACAACATCGCCGACGCCGACGCCGCCTACGAACTGGTCGCCGAATTCGAGGCCCCGGCCTGCGTCATCGTCAAACACGCCAATCCCTGCGGCGTGGCGGTCGGCCACGACCTGACCGAGGCCTACGCCCGGGCGCTGGAGTGCGACGCCGTCTCGGCCTTCGGCGGCGTGGTGGCGGTGAACCGGCCGCTGTCGGGCGCCGACGCGAAGCTGATCACCGACATCTTCACCGAGGTCGTCATCGCCCCCGGCGCCTCCGACGAGGCCCGGTCGATCTTCGCAGCGAAGAAGAACCTGCGCCTGCTGCTCACCGACGGCCTGCCCGATCCGCTGGCGGCCGGCGAGGTGTTCCGTTCGGTCGCCGGCGGCTTCCTCGTGCAGGGCCGCGACCGCTCGCGTATCGCCCCGTCGGACCTGAAGATCGTCACCCGCCGCCAGCCGACGCCGCAGGAGATCGAGGACATGCTGTTCGCCTTCACCGTGGCAAAGCACGTCAAGTCCAACGCCATCGTCTATGCCAGGGACGGCCAGACCGCCGGCATCGGCGCCGGTCAGATGAACCGCCGCGACAGCGCCCGCATCGCGGCCATCCGCGCCCACGAGGCCGGCGAGGCGAAAGGCTTGGCCCACTCCCTCGCCCAGGGCTCCGCCTGCGCCTCCGAAGCCTTCTTCCCCTTCGCCGACGGCCTGCTCGAAGCCGTCGCCGCCGGCGCCACCGCCGTGATCCAGCCCGGCGGCTCCATCCGCGACGACGAGGTCATCGCCGCCGCCGACGAACAGGGCGTCGCCATGGCCTTCACCGGCGTGCGTGTGTTCCGGCATTGATCAGAACGGCGCCCATCATCCGCGTTGAAGCCGCCGACCCCGGCGATGAGGCGGCGCGCGCCCTGCTGGACGCCCTGTCGCGGACGCTTGAGGCGCTCACCGGCGCAAGCGGTCGGGCGTCGTTCGACCCCGACGATGTGCGCGGCGCCGGAGCCTGTTTCCTGCTGGCTCATGGCCCCGAGGGCGAGGCGCTCGGTCGCGGAGGCTACCGGCCGCTGGAGCCCGGCGTCGCCGAGATAAAGCGGATGTATGCGGTCCCGGGGAGTCGCGGCGTCGGGGCCGCCCTTCTGGTCGCGCTGGAACGCCGGGCGCGGTCCGATGGGTATGAAACAGTCCGACTGGAGACGCGCCGGGTGAACAGCCGGGCCGTCGCCTTCTACGAACGCTCGGGCTATGTCCGGATCGCCGCCTACGGTCGCTACATCGGTCGGTCCGACGCCGCTTGTTTCGGAAAGTCGCTGCAGGACGGTTGAACCCAAGCTCTGCCGTTCCACCTTCTCGCTTCCTGGAGCATGCTGGCTATCCGCCGCCAGCCATCACACTTTCGCGGACGAGCTCTGGCGATTCCAACGGCTTGCGAAAAAGTCAGCGCCCTGAACGCGCCTGAGGAAGCGGCGGCCCCATAATGCCCGCCGGTCTTTGACATCGCAGCTCTCCCGCCCGCCGCCCAGGCCGGTGTCCGTCTCCCGCCCATCCCGGGCCATGCCGACTCTGCCCACTCTGACACAGCGAATTCCGGCGCCGACCCTGCCGACTCTGACACACCGAAATTCCGGTTTCACCCGGATAAAACCTGCCAGACCGATCCCGCCTTCCTCCACCCCCGCCCTTCGCTATGGTGGCGCCTATGGACACCCTCTCCCAGCGCTGGGCCCGGCTTGAGCCCCACACCACCATGGTCGGCCCCGACGACGACCGGCCGCGTCCCGCGGTGCTTCTGTTCCACGGCTGCGGCGGCCTGCGCGGCCATCTGCCGAAATACGCCGAAGTGGCCAGACAGGCGGGCTGGCGCGCCTTCACCGTTGACTCCTACGGCCCGCGCGGCTGGAGCCGGGCGTTCGCCATGGCCACCGTCTGCACCGGCCTGCTGCTGCGCGGCCACGACCGGGCCGGCGACATTCTCGCCACCCTGCAGGCCGTGTCGCAGCGCCCCGACGTCGACGCCTCGAAGATCGCCCTGGCCGGCTGGAGCCACGGCGGCTGGGGTATCATGGAGGCCATGAGCGCCGACCGCTCCCGGCCGGCGCTGGGCGTCGCCGATCCCGGCGCAGTCAGCCTCGATGGCGTCATCGCCACCTACCTGGCCTATCCGTATGTCGGCGTCGCCGCCTTCAACCGGATGCGGCCGTGGCGGCACTGCCCGAAGACCCTGGCGGTGATCGCCCGCTCCGATCACCTCACCACGGTCCGCAACGCCGAGCGGGTCCACGCCATGATCCGCGACTGCGGCGCCGAGGTCGAGACGTGGATCGCCGACGGCACCCACAGCTTCGACGAGCCGATGACCGCCCCGCCGATGCGCTATGACCCGGTGCTCAGCGACGAGGCCCTGCGCCGCTTCGGGGCCCTGCTCCACGACGTGGCGGTCGCGCCCGCCGCCTGAGGCCGCTATAGGCCGGGAATGACCACCCTTATCGTCCTGTACGGCCCCCCGGCCGTCGGCAAGCTGACCGTGGCCCGCCGGCTGGCCGAGCGCACGGGATTTCGACTGTTCCACAATCATCTGACGGTCGACCTGGCGCTCAGCCTGTTCGACTTCGGCACACCCGGTTTTCGCGATCTGCGGGCGGCGGTCTGGCGCACGGCGTTCGAGGCCGCGTTCGCCGCGGGGATCGATGGCCTGATCTTCACCTTCACACCCGAGCCGTCGGTGGATTCCGGTTTCATCCCGGGCCTTCTGGATCAGGCCCGCCGCGCCGGCGGCCGAACCCTGCTGGTGGAGCTGACCGCTCCGGCGGAGGTGCTCAAGGCGCGGATCGGGACCCAATCCCGCCGGGACACCGGAAAACTCACCGATCCGGTCCTGTTCGCCGACTTGCTGGACAAGGGCGTGTTCGCCACCGGCGGCATGCCCCCGCCTTCGCTGGCGGTGGACACCAGCCAGTATTCGCCGGCCGGGGCCGTCGACCAGATTGCACAGGCCCTTTGATGACGACCCTCCTCTACGGCCGCCCCCCGGCGGTGTTCGATCCCCCCGGCGACGCGATCCAGACCTCGCCCCTGATCCCCGGCTCCACGCCGCTCGAGTCCGTGCCCGAAAGCTCGGCCGACGCCGCCATGATCTACGCCCCGCCCGGGGTGCTGGAGCGGCGCCATACCCTCGCCCTCGCCCTGCGCGCGCTGAAGCCCGGCGGCCGCCTCGACGTCATGGCCCCCAAGGACAAGGGCGGCTCCCGCCTGAAGAAGGAGCTGTCCGCCTTCGGCCTCGAGGTCGGCGAGAGCGCCAAGGCCCACCACCGCCGCTGCGTGGTCGTGAAGCCGCAGACGGTCGAGGGTCTGGAAGAGGCGATCGAGGCCGGGGCGCCGCGAGCCGTCTCCGGTCTGGAGGCCTGGTCCCAGCCGGGCGTCTTCGCCTGGGACCGCGTCGACGCCGGCACTCTCCTGCTGGCCCAGGCCCTGCCGCCGCTGAAGGGCGTAGGCGCGGATCTCGGCTGCGGCTACGGCGCGCTGGCCACGGTGGTGCTGCGCTCTCCGGCCGTGACCGCCCTGCGCCTGATCGATCTCGACCGCCGCGCCGTCGAGGCCGCCCGCCGCAACGTCGAGGATCCCCGCGCGAGCTTCGAATGGGCCGACGCCCGCACCGTGGAGGCGAGTGGCGACCTCGACTTCGTGGTCATGAATCCGCCCTTCCACGACGGCGGCGCCGAGGACCGCCGGCTCGGCCAGGCCTTCATCCGTCAGGCCGCGGCCATGCTGAAGAAGGGCGGCGTCCTCTGGCTCGTCGCCAACCGCCACCTGCCCTACGAGGCCGACATCGCCGGCGCCTTCAAACGCTCGCGCCCCGTGGCCGACAAGGGCGGCTACAAGGTGATCGAGGCGGTGAAGTGAGCAAGCCCGTGAGCATGCGCGTCGACCGCCTGCTCGGCTCCATGGGCTACGGTTCGCGAACCGAGATGGCCCGGCTTGGCAAGGCCGGCGGCATCGTCCTCGACGGCGTCGAGGTGACCGAGGTGTCGAAGCGCATTCCGGTGACGCCGGATCTTCCCTCCCGGATGCAGGTCGACGGCCGGCCGCTCGATCCGCCGCCCGGCCTCGTCCTGATGCTGCACAAACCGCTGGGCATGACCTGTTCGCACAAGGAGGACGGGGCGCTGGTCTATGACGTCCTGCCCGACCGCTGGCGCCGCCGCGACCCCGCCATCTCGACCATCGGCCGCCTCGACAAGCAGACGACCGGCCTGCTCCTGCTTACCGACGACGGCGACCTGCTCCACAGGGTCATCTCCCCCAAACGCCACGTGGCAAAGGTCTACCGCGCCACGCTGGCCCGGCCACTGGCCGGAACCGAACAGGCCCTGTTCGCCGCCGGTGGACTGGTGCTGGAGGGCGAGGACAAGCCGCTCGCCCCCGCCGAACTGGAGGTGCTGTCGCCGACCGAGGCGCGGCTGACGGTCACCGAGGGCCGCTATCATATGGTCCGCCGCATGTTCGCCGCCGTCGGCAACCACGTCGAGACCCTGCACCGCGAGCGCATCGGCGGCCTCGTCCTTCCCGACGATCTCGCTCCCGGCGAATGGCGTCTGCTGGACTCGGCGCAGATCGACGCCATCTTCGCGGCATGACCTCCGTCAAGATCTGCGGCCTGACGACGCCGGAAACGCTCGACGCCGCCCTCGCCGGCGGGGCGGCCTTCGTCGGCGCCGTGATCTTCCCGAAGAGCCCGCGCCACCTCGATCCGCTGCACGCCGCCACCCTGTTCGAACGGGCCCGCGGCCAAGGTCCAGGAAAGGCGAAGATCGTGGCCGTGACCGTTGACGCCGACGACGCCCTGCTGACCGAGATCGCCCTGATCCTGAAGCCCGACCTGATCCAGCTGCACGGCGCCGAGAGCCCGGCCCGGGCGGAACAGGTTCGCACCCTCACCGGCGCCGGTATCGTCAAGGCCCTGCCGATCCGCGCGCACGAGGACTTCGCCGAAGCCGAGGCCTGGGAGCCGTTCGCCGATCACCTGATGTTCGACGCCAGGCCGCCCGAAGGCTCGAACCTGCCCGGCGGCGTCGGGGTCCGGTTCGACTGGACCCTGCTCGCCGACCGGACCTTTCGCCGCCCATGGTTCCTCGCCGGCGGGCTGACCCCGGACAATGTCTCCGACGCCGTCCACATCTCCGGCGCGCCCGCGGTCGATGTGTCCTCTGGCGTGGAAACCGCCCCGGGTGTTAAGGACGCTGCCCTGATCGCGGCCTTCCTCGAGGCGGCGCGTTCGGCCTGATTTCCGCCGCTCCCCAAAAAGCCCAGATCGTGGGCGAGACATTTCCCGTGAACGCCATCCTTCCCAACAGCTACGCCATGCCCGACGCCGAAGGCCGCTTCGGCCCCTACGGCGGCCGGTTCGTGGCCGAGACGCTGATGCCGCTGATCCACGAGCTGAACGCGGCCTATGAGGCGGCGAAAGCGGATCCATCTTTCCAGGCCGAGCTGGACGGCTTCCTGACCGACTACGTCGGCCGCCCCAGCCCCCTGTATCTGGCCGAGCGGCTGACAGCGCACCATGGCGGCGCCGACATCTGGTTCAAGCGCGACGAGCTGAACCACACCGGCGCCCACAAGGTGAACAACTGCATGGGCCAGATTCTGCTGGCCATGCGCATGGGCAAGACGCGGATCATCGCCGAGACCGGCGCCGGCCAGCACGGCGTCGCGACGGCGACGGTGTGCGCCCGCTTCGGCCTGCCGTGCGTGATCTACATGGGCGCCACCGACGTCGAGCGACAGCAGCCCAACGTCTTCCGCATGAAGCTGCTCGGCGCCGAGGTCGTGCCGGTGACGGCCGGGCGGGCCACGCTCAAGGACGCCATGAACGAGGCGATGCGGGACTGGGTGACCAATGTCGAGGATACCTACTACCTGATCGGCACCGCCGCTGGCCCACATCCCTATCCGGCCATGGTGCGCGACTTCCAGGCGGTGATCGGCCGCGAGGTCCGCGCCTCGATGCTGGCCCGCAAGGAGAAGCTGCCGGACGCCTGCGTGGCGGCCATCGGCGGCGGCTCGAACGCCATTGGCCTGTTCCACCCCTTCATCGAGGACGCCGGCGTGCGCCTGATCGGCGTCGAGGCGGCCGGTCGCGGGCTCGACGGTCCGGACCACGCCGCCTCCCTGCAGGGCGGCCGTCCCGGCGTGCTGCACGGCAACCGCACCTATCTGCTGCAGGACGACGACGGCCAGATCCTCGAGGGCCATTCGATCTCGGCCGGTCTCGACTATCCCGGCATCGGGCCCGAGCACGCCTGGCTCAAGGACATCGGCCGCGCCGAATATAGGGCCGCGACCGACGCCGAGGCGCTGGAGGCCTTCCAGCTGTGCTCCAGGCTCGAGGGCATCATTCCCGCCCTGGAGCCCAGCCACGCCCTCGCCCGGGTCGGCGAGGTCGCGAAGGAAGTGGGCAAGGGGGGCGATGTCGTGCTCAATATGTGTGGGCGGGGCGACAAGGACATCTTCGCCGTGGCGAAGCATCTGGGCGTGGAGCTCTAGGACTTATGAAACTCATTCTTCTAGCCGCCTCGGCGGCGCTTCTGGCCGGCTCGGCCGCGGCCCAGACGGCGGCTCCGGAGAGCCTGGTGCTGCCGGGCGCGACGCCGGCGCCCGATTGCGGCAACCTCTACGGTCTGGCCGGCAAGGCCTTCTGCGTCAGCGCCCCGCTGGTCGCCATCGGGACCCTGGCGGACGCCTATGTCGCCGAGTTCCAGGCGCAGGGATGGCTCCCGGCCGGCGGCGACGACAACCGCGTGGTCTTCGTGCGCCGGCGCGACGGCGGCGGCTGCGACGGGCTGCAGATGCAGGCCTTCTACGACACCTCGCGCCCGGCCGGACCGGAAGCGACCGGCTACCTCGGCTTCGCCCCGATCCCGGGCGACGTCTGCGCCGCCGGCCAGCCGGGAGCGGCGGCCCCGCAGCAATGACCACCGCGCGTATCGACGCCCGTTTCGCGGCGCTGAAGGCCGAGGGCCGGGCCGGGTTCGTGGCCTATGTCATGGCCGGCGATCCCACCCGCGAGCAGGCGCTGGAGATCCTGCGCGGCCTGCCGGCGGCCGGGGCCGACTTCATTGAGCTGGGCTTCCCCTTCTCCGATCCGATGGCCGAGGGACCGCCGATCCAGCGCGCCGCCCTGCGCGGGCTCAGGGCGGGGCTGACGCTGAGAGGCACGCTCGATCTGGCGAAGGCGTTCCGCGACGGCGACGCCGACACGCCGGTGATTCTGATGGGCTACCTCAATCCCATCGAAACCTACGGCTACCAGACTTTCGCCGGGGACGCGGCGGCTTCGGGCGTGGACGGGGTCATCGTCGTCGACTGCCCGCCGGAGGAGGCGGGACCGCTGTCGGACGCGCTGGACGCGGCGCGGGTGTCGCTGATCCGGCTGGCCACGCCGACTTCGGACGACGCCCGGCTGAAGATCATCGCCGAACGCACCTCGGGCTTCGTCTACTACGTCTCGGTGGCGGGCGTGACGGGGGTCAAGGAGGCGCAGGCCCTGTCGGTGGCCCCCGCCGTCGAACGTGTGCGCAAGGCCTCGGGCCTGCCGGTGGCGGTCGGCTTCGGGGTGAAGACGCCGGAGCGGGCGGCCGAGATCGCCCGGGTGGCCGACGCCGTCGTGGCCGGATCGGTGCTGGTCGACGAGGTGGCGGCGGCGCTGGGGGCGAACGAACCCGTCGCCGGGCGCGTTCTGGCCAGGGTCAGGGCCCTCGCGGACGCGGTCCGGGGTGCAAGGACGTCGGAAACCGTCTAAAGCGCCGCTCATGGTCGACAAGAACAAACCCCAGCAGGAGAAGCGCGGCGGCTGGCTGAGCCGTTTCGCGCCCGGCGTGCGCAAGATCGTCAGCCGGCGCGACACGCCCGACAACCTGTGGGTCAAGGATCCCGACACCGGCGAGATGCTGTACCGCTCCGACCTCGAAGGGTCGCTGTGGGTCACGCCCTCGGGCCGGCACATGCGCATCGACGCCCCTACGCGGCTGCGCTTTACCTTCGACGACGGCGAGTACGAGCCGATCGACACGCCCGAAGTTCCCGAGGACCCGCTCAAATTCTCCGACGGCAAACCCTACAGGGAGCGGCTGGCGGCGGCGCGCAAGGCGGCCGGACGCAAGGACACCATGGCCATCGGCTTCGGCGAGCTGGACGGCACGCCGGCGGTGGTCATCGTGCAGGACTTCACCTTCATGGGCGGGTCGCTGGGCATGGCCGCGGGCGAGGCCTTCATCGCCGCGGCCCGGGCCGCCATCGAACGCGGCGTGCCGCTGGTCTGCTTCACCGCCGCCGGCGGGGCGCGGATGCAGGAGGGCGCCCTCAGCCTGATGCAGATGGCGCGCACGACGCTCGCCATCCAGGAACTGAAGGCGGCGCAACTGCCCTTCGTCGTGGTGCTGACCGACCCGACCACCGGCGGCGTCACCGCCAGCTACGCCATGCTCGGCGACGTCCACCTGGCCGAGCCCGGCGCCCTGATCGGCTTCGCCGGTCCGCGCGTCATCGAGGCGACAATCCGCGAGAAGCTGCCGCCGGGATTCCAGCGCGCCGAATACCTGCAGGAGAAGGGCATGGTCGACCGCGTGGTCACGCGGGCCGAACTGCCCAAGGTCCTGGGCCGGATCCTGTCGATGCTGATGGGCGGGAAGCGCCGGGCGGCCTGACGCCCGTGGATCCGATCTCCGAACGCCTGCGCGCCCGCCACCCGCAGCGCATCGACCTGTCGCTGGACCGGATGCGGGTGCTGTGCGCCGCCCTCGGCGAGCCCCAGCACCGCCTGCCGCCGGTGATCCACGTCGCCGGCACCAACGGCAAGGGTTCGACGGTCGCCTTCATCCGCGCCATCGCCGAGGCGGCGGGCCTGCGCGTCCACGCCTACACCTCGCCCCACCTGGTTCGGTTCAATGAGCGAATCCGGCTGGCGGGGCGGTTGATCGACGACGCCCCGCTGAACGCCATCCTCGACCGGGTCGAGGCCGCCATCGACGCTTCCGGCAGCAAGGCCACGGTGTTCGAGAGCACCACCGCCGCCGCCTTTGTCGCCATGAGCGAGACCCCGGCCGATCTGGCTGTCGTCGAGGTCGGGCTCGGCGGCGTTCTGGACGCCACCAATGTCATCGAGCGCCCGCTGCTCAGCGTCATCACGCCGGTGGACCTCGATCATGCGGAGTTCCTCGGGACCAGCCTGCGCGGCGTCGCCGTCGAGAAAGCCGGCATCCTCAAGGCCGGCGCGCGCGGACTGGTCGCCCGTCAGCTGGAGGAGGCGATGGCCGCGATCGAGATCGCCGCCGACGCGGTGCGGGCGCCGCTGACGGTGATGGGGGTGGATTTCGACGCCTGGGCCGAGCGCGGCGGCCTGGCGTTCCAGGACCAGAGCCGCTTCCTCGACCTGCCCGCCCCGGCGCTGGCGGGGCCGCACCAGATCGCTAACGCGGGGCTGGCCGTCGCCGTGGCGCTGGAACTGGACCTGCCGGAGGCCGCCATCGCCCAAGGCCTGCGGACGGTTCACTGGCCGGCGCGGATGCAGCGGCTGACGGCGGGACCGTACGCCGGGGCGGCGCGGGTGGCGGACGCCGAGCTATGGCTGGACGGCGGGCACAATCCGCACGCGGGCCGGGCCTTGGCCGAGGCGCTGCTGGAGCGGCAGGCCCGCGCGCCCCGGCCGTTGGCCCTGATCGTCGGCATGCTGGCCAACAAGGACGCGGGCGGCTTCTTCGAAGCGCTGAAGGAGACCGGCGCGGCCATCTTCACCGTCCCGTTCGAGGGCGCGGCGGCCGAGCCGGAGGCTCTGGCGGCGGTGGCGCGGGGACACGGGCTCGGAGCGACCGCCTGCGCCTCGGCCACGGAGGCGCTGGACCGCGCGCTCCGTCTCGGGGCCGGGCGGGTGGTCATCTGCGGCTCGCTCTACCTCGCGGGCGAGGTGCTGGGCGCGAGCCGCGAGACCTGGCCCGACTGAGGCCTCGACCGGATCAGGCGGCCGAGATGCCGGCTTCCGCCAGCCATTCGACGATCTTGCCCTTGGGCATGGCGCCGACCTTCATCGAGGCCAGCTGGCCGTCCTTGAACAGCATGAGGGTCGGAATGCCCTTCACCCCGAGGCGCGACGGCGCCATCGGGCTGTCGTCGATATTGACCTTGGCGATGGTGACCTTGCCCGCCAGTTCGTCGGCGATCTGCTCGAGGGCCGGTCCGATCTGCTTGCAGGGGCCGCACCACTCGGCCCAGAAGTCGACCAGCACCGGGGTGGACGATTTCAGGACGTCGGCGTCGAAGCTGTCGTCGGTGACCTTGACGGTGGCCATGGGCTCTCCTTGGCGTCGCTCGGACGCGCGGTTCAGTTTTCAGCCGGGCATCATGGAATGATTCCGGCGGTTCGGAAGCGATGTGGGGCGCGTCGCCGATCAAATCAACGCGTCGCGAGAGCGGCGTCCATCAGCGTCTCGGGAACCGGCATCAGTTTCGGCCCGTCGGTCCACACCAGCGCCGCCTCGACCGGCCGGTCGGGGTAGAGCCGCTTCAGCACCGCGACATAGACCGCCAGCTGCAGCACATAGGCGGGGTCCGCGTCCTCGATCCGTGCGGGCGCCGGGCGGTTGGTCTTGTAGTCGATGACCAGCACCCGCTCCGGCGTGATCACCAGCCGGTCGATGCGCCCCGAGACGGCGACGCCCGGGGGCAGTTCCGGGGCCCTGCCCGACAGGGCGACCTCGGCGCGTGAACCGGGACTGAACACCGGCGCGAAACGGACGTCGTCCAGCACCGAGAAGGCCGCGGCGATCATCTCCCCGCGCTGCTCGTCGGTGAGGTCCCGCTCGCGGGACAGCATGCGCGACGCTGCCTCAGCCCGGGCCTCCGGGACAATCTCCGGCAGCCGCTCCAGCAGGCGGTGGATCAGGTCGCCGCGCCGGAACCGCCCCAGCGGCGCGCCGGGGCCCGCCGTCATGGCGAGCGGCGAGGGCGCGGGGATGCGGATCGGCCCCTCCATCTGCGACGGGGCGGCGTAGCGGGCGGCGTGGTCCGGGGCGGGCGTGGCGCGGGCCCAGTCGGGCGCGACGGCCCGGGCGGCGGCGCCGGCGCGTCCGGGCGCCAGCCGGACGGGGTCGACTCCGAACCGCCGGACCCCGTCCCCGATCTGGCGCGCCCCGTCGCCGAGCCGCTCGAAGGTCTCCGTCAGAACATCCCACCAGCTGCCCTTGTCATAGCCGAGCTTCGAGTTGCCGCAGGCCCGGCCGAGAACGATCAGCCGGTCACGGGCCCGTGTCAGGGCGACATAGAGCAGGCGCAGGGTCTCGGCGTCGGTGCGCGCCTGCCGGGCTTCGCGCGCGGCCCTTGAGGCGGGGCAATCCTCCTTCGCGGGGCCGGGACACATCAGCCACGCCTCGGAGCCGTCCTCCAGCTCCACCGGCATCAGCGACGGCCCCTGGGCCTTCGCCCGCGAGGTGGTGTCGGGCAGGATGACGATCGGAGCCTCCAGGCCTTTCGCTCCATGCACGGTCATGACCCGCACCTCGCCGCGCGGCCCCTCCAGTTCCCGCTTCACCTCGACGTCGGCGGCTTCCAGCATCGCGACGCAGGTCTCCAGATCGACCGCGCCCCGGTCCTCGGCCGCCAGCACCTGGTTGAGGGTTTCGTCGATCGCCTCCTCGGCCTCGCGGCCCAGCCGGCGGAGCACCCGCGCCCGGCCCGAGACGCCGGTCGCGTCGACCCGGTTGAGCAGGCCCGAGAAGAAGGCGAACGGGTCGCGGTCCCGGCTGTCCAGCGCGAACGCCAGAAGATCGCGCGCGTGCGACCATTCCGGCCGCTCATCCGCACGGTCGCGCAGCTCCCGCCACAGCTTTCGGCGGTCCTTGCCGCCGGCAAGGGCGAACAGGCTGTCCTCGTCGACGTCGCAGAACGGGCTCCGCAACACCCCGGCGAGGCTGAGGTCGTCGTCCGGAAACAGGGCGAACCGGGCGAGGGCGATCAGGTCGTCGAAGACGATGTGCGACGACAGCTTTAACCGGTCGGCCCCGGCCACCGGCACGCCGGCCGTCTTCAAGGCCCGGATGATCTCCTCGAAGGTGGCGTCGCGGCGGCGCACCAGAATCAGGAAGTCACCGTAGCCGCAGGGCCTCGGCGCCCTCGTCTTGCGGTCGTACACCGCCTCGCCGGTTTCCACCTGCCGACGGATTTCGGCGGCCAGCCTCGCGGCCAGCTGCTTGCGCCCGCTGGTGCCCGGCTCCTGATCGACGGGATCCCAGACGTCGGGCTCCGGCGGCTTGATGTCCTCGAACAGGGGCCACAGGTCGACGCAGCCCGCATCGCCTTGGCGTTTCGCGACATGCGGCGGGATGGCGCCGATCTCCTCGCCGACCAGAGCGGCGGTGCGCTCGGCCCCCTCGAACACCGCGTCCACGAACTTCAGCACCTCGGGCGTGGAGCGGAACGA
Source organism: Brevundimonas sp. (assembly GCF_035626535.1). GTDB lineage: Bacteria > Pseudomonadota > Alphaproteobacteria > Caulobacterales > Caulobacteraceae > Brevundimonas. The sequence continues at coordinate 26,658 of NZ_DASPNO010000058.1, read as the reverse complement.
GGTCGCCAGTTCGACGCCCTTGAACGTCGTCCCGGAGCCGGTCACCAGCGTGTCGTAGCGTTGGGCCTCCTGCCGCAGGCGCTCGGGCCGGGCGCCCTGGAAGGAGTAGATCGATTGCTTCTCGTCTCCCACCGCGAAGACGGTGCGGCCGAGGCGCTGTCCCGAAACCGGAATCGGGGTGAACCGCTGCCCGCCCTCGCCGGCGAAGAAGCCTTCCGTCAGCGCCCGCAAGATGTCCCATTGCTGGGGCGCCGTGTCCTGCGCCTCGTCGACGAGCACGTGCTCGATACCGCCGTCGAGCTTGTAGAGGACCCAGGCGGCGGAGGCCTTCTCCGTCAGCAGATCGACGGTGCGGGCCACCAGATCGCCAAAGTCGAGCGCCCCCTTCGCCGCCTTGGCGTCGTCGTAGAGTCGGGCGTGGGCCTCGGCCAGCAACAGGACGTGGCGGGTATCGGCCGCGACTCGCGCGCTGCGCAGCATCTCGAGCGTCGACAGGTATTTCAGTTGCAGGTCGGCCAGCCAGGCGCCGGCGAGGGGCGGGGCCTTGGTGGTGGCCATGGCCTTGCGCGGCTCGCCGCCGGTCAGGAAGACGTCGCCGATCCCGGCGAAGGTCCAGTCGGCGGCGCGCATCCGGTCGGCGCATTTCTGGTCGTTGGCCGAACCGGTCGCCATCAGCGACGCCGTCTCCAGCCATTCTGTCCGGTCGAGCGAGCGCATGAAGTCGGCCTCGATCGTCTCCGGCGTCTCCTCCGGATGGGCCCCGACGAGGATGTGCGGCGCGGGCGCCTGGCCGGCGAGCATGCGGGCCGTGTAGTCGGTCAGCCTGGCGCGGTCGGCCTCGACCATGGCCAGCAGCGACTGGAAGGCGCCCCAGTCGAGCTCGACGGCGAAATGGCTGTAGGCCCGGCCCAGCGGCCCATCTGGATCGGCCAGCGCCAGCCGGGCCAGCGCCTCCCGCGCCTCGTGCGACAGGGCCAGCGCCGCCTCGTTCTCCAGCACGGTGAAACCGGGCGTGACGCCGGCCTCGATCGGGAAACGCTTCAGCAGCTTCTCGCAGAAGGCGTGGATGGTCTGGATCTTGAGGCCGCCGGGCGTTTCCAGCGCCTTGGCGAACAGGCGGCGCGCCCTGGACAGGTCAGGGCCGGTCAGACTGGCCGGATCGCGGCCGTCGAGATCGGCCAGGGACTGCGCCAGCTCGGCGTCGTCCATCACCGCCCACGCTCCGAGCCGGTCGAACAGCCGCGCCTGCATCTCGGCGGCCGCGGCCCTGGTGTAGGTGACGCAGAGGATCTCGCCGGGCTGGACCTCCTCCAGCAGCAGCCGCGCCACCCGGTCGACCAGCGTCGACGTCTTGCCCGATCCGGCGTTGGCGGTGACGAACACCGACTGACGCGGGTCGGCCGCGGCGATCTGATGCGGGTCGGGCAGGATGCGGGCGCTCATTCCGCCTCCCCCCCGTCTTCGCCGCCGACCACGTGCCATTCCCAGACCCGCGCCAGATGGTCGTAGTTGCCTCCGAAGGAGCCCATGAACTGCGGAGCCACCCAGGACAGATAGGGGGTGGCGGGGTCGTCGAACCGGGCGATGCGGGTCTTCAGCCCTTCCAGCGCCGCTTCGGACAGGGCGACGGCTTCGTCGCCGCTCGCCCTCACGGCGGCCTGACCCGGAACCTTGCGGCCGACGACGCGGACGTAGGTCAGCTCCTCCGGCCGGACGGGCCCGGTGTCGGACAGACCTTCATGGGCGAGGATGGCGCCCGTCAGGGTCAACTGCGGCGAGAAGCCGGACTTCACCTGCTTCGGCGACGGGATCTGTCCGGTCTTGAAGTCGAGCACGGCCGCGCCCGTGGGCGACAGCTCGATCCGGTCGGCCTTGGCGGTGAGCGTGAACGGGCCGGCCGGCGCCGGGATCGTCATCCGGACCTTTTCCTCGACCCGGATTTCGGCGCCCCGCGCCCGCCGTTCGGCTTCCCAGTCCGACAACCAGCGGGCGCAGTTGCGGGCCAGCGGCGCCTCCCGCGCCATGGCGGCGTCCTCGAAACCGTGATGGCCCAGCTCTTCCAGCAGCAGGGTCTCCATCTGGTCGGCGCAGTCGTCGGGCAAGACCTCGGGCCATGACAGGGTCAGGCGCTCGACCGCCTTGTGTACGGCGTTGCCCCGCGCCATCGCCTCGGCCGACTGTCCCGGGCGGTCCATCTGTCTCAGGTTCAGGACATAGCGGGCGTAAATGGCGTAGGGGTCGCGCACCCAGCGCTCCACGCCGGTGACGGGCAGTTCGCGTGGGCGGCGCCTAACCGGCGGTTTCGGCGCGGGGCGGGGGGCGTAGTCGGGCGTGGCGCGGACCGGCGCGTCCAGGGCCCGAGCCTGCTCGAGGTGGGCCGACGGCCGCTCCAGCCGCACCGGCGTGTCCTCGGCGTGCGCGCCGCGGGTCAGCATCTCCAGCCGCCACAGCCAGCGCGACTTGACCGCCGGCTGACCCCCGCGGCGCTCGGAATGGACGAGAATGGCCTCGTCGGCGCAGGCGGCCTGGACGAAGTCCTGGGCGGTCTGCCCGAGGCGCCGCTCGGGCGGGGGCAGGCCGAGGGCCTTCCGCATCGGCCGCGACAGAAAGGGGTCGGTCGGAGCGGCGTTGGGCCAGACAGTCTCCTCAAGCCCCGCGAGGATCATGCGGTCGGCGCGCACCAGCCGCGCCTCGATCGCGCCGAGGATGCGCAGTCGCGGCTGGTTGGCCCCGCCGGTGCGAACGGTCTCCTCCGTCAGCAGGCCGTGGACCAGTTCGGCGAAGTCCGGGCGTGAGACCTCGCCGAGGGAGGCGCCGCCGTCGATAAGCCCGGCCAGCAGGACCGCCGCGGCTTCGCCGTCGGGCCCGGCCCACGCCTCCTGACCCGCCAGCGTCTCGACCAGCGCGGCCAAGGCGCGCGCCGCGGCGTCCAGCGGCGCGGCGGGGACGAAGGGCGCGCGGGCGGCGCCGGACAGGGTCTCCAGCCGGTCGAGCAGGGCGCGCGCCGCGGCGACGCGCCCAAGGGTGGACTCCGACCGCGCCTCGCCGTCGTCGCGCGGTTCGGTCGCCCTGAGCAGGGTGCGGCGCGCCCGGGACCAGTCGCGCAGGCGAGGACCGCGCAGGGCGTATTCCTCCAGCGCCCCGGCGGCCGCCGGGCCCCCGGCGTCGAGGCGGACCAGCGGGTGCTTCAGCAGACCGAGCAGGGCGTGAGGGTCGAGCGGATCGACGATGAAGCGGGCGGCGAGATCGACCAGCCGCCCCGCCGGCATGCGCGACAGCGGCTGGCCCGAGGAGTTGTCGGCGGCCACGCCCCAGCGCTCCAGCCGCGCCGCCACGCGGCGGCCCAGCGCCAGATCGGGCGTGACGAGGGCGCAGGTCTTGCCCGGCGTCTCCAGCGTCTCGCGCATCATCAGGGCGAGCGTGGCGGCGGCGTCCTCCTCGGCGCGGACGGTGATCACCGACAGGCCCTCGAGCCCCCCGGCGATCGGATCGGCGGAGCGCTCGCGGAAGGCGTCGGCGCGCAGGGTCCTGATCAGGTCGCGCCAGTCGTCGGTGGCGTCGGCGGGACGCAGGGCCTCGTTGAGCAGCCGCTGCCGGGCGCGGCCCCGGATCGCGAGTGCAGGCTCTTCCGGCGGCTGGAACCAGGGCCGCACCGCTTCGCGTCCGACGCCGTGCCGGTCGAGCAGCCGCCACAGGGCGTTCTGCGGGTGCTGTTCATTGTCACGAAGCCGGGACCAGACCTCGGAGTCGAGGTCTCGGTCGAGACCCGGCAGGACGACGCAGCCTTGCGGCGCGGCGGCGACGGCGGCGAGCACGTCGGCGGCGCCGGGGGCGGTGCCGGTCGAACCGGCGGCGATGACCGGCTGGGCCGGCGGCCGTTCCGTCCAGGCATCCGCCAGCAGGCGCAGCAGACGGGCGCGTCGCCAGGCCGGATCGACGAGCCCAAGAGCCTCCAGCCGCTTCGGCCAGGCCTCGACGGCGAGGCCGAGGAAGCGGGCCGACTCCTGCCAGTGCCCGGCCAGATCGCCCTCGACCAGGGTGGCGATCCGTTCCAGTTCGCCGATCTCCTCCAGCTGGCAGGAATCGAGGAAACCGCCGAGGGCGTCGGCCATCTCCAGCGCCCGCAAGGGGGCGAGGCCGGGGCGGAAATCCTCGACGATCATCCGCGCCATTTCGAAGCGGCGCGCCAGCGGGGCGATGGCGGGCGGCAGGTCGAGGCCCAGTTCGCCGGGCGCGAACGGCGGCTCGTCCTCCTCCAGATCCCCCAGCGGCCGGACCTGCGGCAGCAGCACCGGCCGGTCGCCGGCCAGCTTCGTCAGGGCCGAGGTGAAGGCCCGCGCGGCGCGGCGGTTGGGCAGCAGGATGACCGCATCGGACAGGGCTTCGGGCGGATGCTCGCCGAGCCAGTCGAGCACCCCCGCCGCCAGGTCCTCGAGGAAGGGTCGTCGCGCCTCGATGGCGTACCAGCGCGGCCCCGGAGGTCCGAACGGGTCGAACCGGCCGGTCATCCGCCGGCCAGCCGGGCCTCGGCCTCGTCGCGCGCCTGCGGGTCGCCGACGTGCATCCAGTCGCCGTCCAGCACGCAGCCGAACAGCCGCCCCGCCGCGGCGGATTGCCGCCAAAGCCCGCTCAGCGAGAACGGTCCCTCGGGCCCGTCGGCGACGTAGTCGGGCCGGCAGATGTGGATGCCCATATAGGCGTAGGGCGCCTCGGGCGCGTCGCCGCGGAAGGTCAGCCGGCCGTCGTCAGCCAGAAAGACGTCGCCGGCGCCCTCGAAGCCGATCGAGCCTTCCCGCTTCGCCAGCAGCAGGGCGGCGTCCATGATTGACGGATTCCACAGGCGAGCGAGTTGATTCAGCGCGGAATTCCCCTCGCGGCCGTTATCGGTCCAGACGCTGTCGATATTGGCGACGAAGACCGGATCCGGGCCCAGCAGCGGCGCCGCCTTCTTCAGCCCGCCGCCAGTCTCGAGCAGTTGCGGCCGCTCGTCGGAGATAACGATGGCCGGTCCGCGCCCGCGCGCGGCGAGGTGATGCTCCAGCCGGTGGGCGTACCAGTGGACATTGACCACCGCCCGCTCGACCCCGGCGTCGGCGAGCCGGTCGAGCACGTGATCGATCAGTGCGCGCCCGGCCACCTCGACCATCGCCTTGGGCCGGTCATCGGTCAGCGGCCGCATGCGGGTCCCGAGCCCCGCGGCCAGCACCATGGCGGTCTTCGGAGCGCCAATCATTCCCGTCTCGCCTTCGGGACATGACGCGCGAACCATCCCGCCACGTCTTCGAGACCCGGTTGTCGCAGATTGGCGTCCAGATGGGCCCAGACGCGCGGCATGAACTGGCGGTAGCGCGGCTTGCCGTCGCGGGCGATCAGCCGGGCGAAGACGCCGAGGATGCGCGTCTCGTTCAGCGCCGCCAAGGCCACATAGTCGCGCCGGTAGGCCTCACGGTCGACCATCATGACCTCGCAATAGTGGTCGAAGGCGACTTTCTCGAGTTCGGGCGGAACGTCCCGGCGCGCGTCCTGCAGCAGGGAGTGCAGGTCCCAGACGGGATGGGCCAGCACGGCGTCCTGGAAGTCGATCAGGCCGACGCGGCGATGGTGGGTCCGCTCCGGCAGCCAGATCAGGTTCTCGGCGTGATAGTCCCTGTGGGCGACGACCCACGCCTTCTGCTCGCCCATGGCCGCGAGCGGCGCCCAGACAGCGCGCCATTCCTCGATCGCGTCCGGCCCGAAGTCGAGGTCTGGATGCAGCTTCGGCAGCCATTCGACGAACAGGTCAGCCCCGCCTTGCAAGGCCACGGCGTCGTAGGTCAGCAACGGCCATTCGCCGGCCGGCCCCTGCATCGTCGGCGGCAACAGGCCGGCCATATGCAGGCGGGCGAGCGCGTCGACCGCGGCCAGATAGAGCGGAGCCTGCGGCTCCCCCGCTTCTATGACGCGGGCGAACAGATCGTCGCCGAAGTCCTCGATCACCGCAAGCCCGGCGGGGGCGTCGACGGCGATGATGTCCGGCGTCGACAGGCCCGCGTGGCGCATATGCTCGGCCACCGCCGCGAAGGCCTCGATCCGGCCCGCCGACAGGCGGGCTACGGCGTTCCAGCCCGCGGCGCGGCGCTGCTCAGGCGTCCAGGAGGGGTCACAGGGCCGGGACTCCGCCGCCGGGGGCTGATCCATCAGCATCAGCGTCGCCCCGGCGGCCGTGGTCAGCCGCTCATAGCGGCGCGTCGAGGCGTCGCCGGGCAGGGGGGCGCGCACGGCGTCGGCGAGGCCGGCCGCCTTGAGGAAATCGAGGCGCTGTTGTTCGCGGTCAGACATGGAGGTTCTTCAGCTTGCTGTCCCACGTCCCTACGCCAGAAACGGTCGCAACGCGCCCCGGCCCGTCCTCCGCGAGCCTGACGCTCAGCCGGTCGGGCCCCAGCCAGACCGACGGATCGTCCCCCAGCCGCTCGGGCCATTCGATGAGGGCGCAGCCCTCGTCCAGCGCCTCGTCGAGGCCGATCTCGGCCGCCTCCCCGGCGCGGGTCAGGCGATAGAGATCGAAATGCGCCACCGGCGGCTCGCTTTCGTAGAATTGGACGAGGGTGAAAGTCGGCGACGGCACATCTTCGTCCGGCCGGGTCAGCGCCCGGATGAGGCCGCGGGCCAGCGTCGACTTGCCCATGCCCAGGGGCCCGTAGAGCAGCACGGTCTCGCCCGGCTCCAGCCACGGGGCGATGGCCGCGCCGAGCCGCCCGGTGGCGCCGGCGTCGGGGAGCGCCACGGTGACCTCGACCGGCTCAGGCAAAGTCCGCGTCCGGCTGGCTGGGCAGGACCCGCTCGGTGAAGGCCTTCAGCGCATAGGTCGCGCGGCCGGCGTCGATGTCGAGCCGCGACGGCGGGATCGGCTTGCCGACCTTGAGGAAGAACCGCTTGCGCTTCTTGTTGAGCAACTCGTGGAACAGGGTGACGTCGCGCAGCTCCTGCGAGACGCGGTCGAACCAGTGGAACAGGCGCGAATTCGGTCCCGCCACATGGATCGGCACGACGGGCGCCCCGTATTTGCGCGCCAGCGAAGCGGCTGTCGGGGCCCATTCCGGGTCTGTGACCGACCCGTCCTTCGCGACTCGCGCCAGCCGCCCGGCCGGGAACATGACCAGGCAACGCTCCGCCTCGAACGCCGCCTTCGCCGCCAGCAGCGTGGCGCGGGTCTTCTCGCGGGTGCGCTTCTCGACCACCCATTCGACCGGGATCACCGCCTCGCCCAGCCGCGGCGACACGCGCAGGGCGTCGGCGTTGGCGAAGAAGATGGCGTCCTGGCGCCGCGCCCGAATGGCGTCGAACACCGCGATGCCGTCGGCGATGCCGGTCGGATGATTGGCGACGACGATGCAGCGGCCCGTCGCCGGAATCCGCTCGGCGTTCATCACCGAGACCTTCAGGTCCAGCAGGTCGCTCATATAGTCGAGGGCGTCGGACCCGGAGAGCGGCCGCACCGCGTCGGCCATGCGCACGGCCTGGCGGTAGTTGAGCAGATTGTAGAGGAACGGCCGGACCAGCGGCCAAAACGCCGACCGGGTCAGGTGCGGCGCGCGCTCGGCGATCAGCACATCGCAGATGTGGGGCCCCTCGCGGCTGGGGGGCGCTCCGGACGGGGTCAGGGCGACGGCGGTCATTCGCCCCGGTTGTCGCCGGTCCCGGGACGGTCCGCAAGCGCCGAGACGGGCCTGGCGGCATTGACGCGCGGCCCCCGCGGCGCCACCCCTTCGCGCCGTGAAATCCGCTCAACGCCGAGGATCCCCGCGCATGCGTCCCATGACCCGCCTCCTGACCGGCCTCAGCGCCGCCGCCCTGCTTGCGACCGCCGGCCTGCCCGCGATCGCGGAGACGCCCGCCCCGGTCGCCGAGGCTCCGGCCGCCCCCGCCCCCACACCCGTCCAGGCGGCCGAACCGTTCACCTACCGCGACATGATCAGCGCCAATCGCCTTGGCGATCCGCAGGTGTCGCCGGACGGCCGCTGGGTGGTCTATTCGGTGACCACCACCGACGTCGAGGCCAACCGCCGCCAGGGCTCGCTCTACATCATGGACCTGCAGGACCCCGGCGAGGGCCGGCGTCTGGCGATCAGCGAGGGCGGGGCCAACACGGCGCGCTGGGGCTCGGACGGCAAGCTGTATTTCCTGTCTGGCCGCTCGGGCTCGAGCCAGGTCTGGCGTGCCGAGGCCGACGGAACCCGTCCGGTCCAGGTCACCGACCTGCCGGTCGACGTCAACGCCTACCGGCTCAGCCGCGACGCCGGCAAGGTGGCGGTGTCGCTGGCGGTCTTCCCGTCCTGCGCCGACCTCGCCTGCTCGGTCGACCGGGCGAAGGCCGAGGCGGACAGCCCGAGCACCGGCCAGGTCTACGACCGCATGTTTGTACGCCACTGGGACACCTGGAACGACGGAACCCAGAACCACCTGTTCGTGGTCAATACGGACGGTTCGGGCGAGCCGGTCTGGGTGACGAAGGGCTTCGACGGCGACACGCCCTCCAAGCCGTTCGGCGACGAGAGCGAATTCACCTTCACGCCCGACGGCGACGCGGTGGTGTTCTCGGCCCGGCTGGCTGGCCAGAGCGAGCCGTGGAGCACCAATTTCGATCTCTACCGCACCAACGGCCTGAGCGGCGACGGAACGTTCGAGAACCTCACCGACGACAACGACGCCTGGGACACCGGTCCGGTGTTCTCGCCGGACGGCCGCACCCTGGCCTGGCGCGCTATGGCCCGCCCCGGCTTCGAGGCCGACAAATTCGCCATCTTCCTGCGCGACATGGACACCGGTCAGGTGCGTCAGGTCGCCGCCGACTGGGACCGTTCGGCCGACAGCCTGCAATGGTCGCGCGACGGGAACACCCTGTACGTGACCGCCGGAGACGTCGGCCAGACGCGGATCTTCTCGATCGACACGCGCAACGGCGTGGTCGTGCCGGTGACCGGCCCCGGCCACGTCTCGACCTTCGCCCAGACGCCAACGGGTTTCGTCTTCGCCCAGGATACGCTGACCCGTCCCAGCGAACTGTTCGTGAAGACCTTCCTCGGCCGCGAGATGCCGCGCCGCATCACCGACGTGAACCCGCAGCTGGACGAGAAGGCGTTCGGCGAGGCCGAGCAGTTCAGCTTCGCGGGCTGGAACGGCGAGACGGTGCACGGCTACGTCATCAAGCCGGCCAACTATGTCGAGGGCCGGAAATACCCGGTCGCCTTCCTGATCCACGGCGGGCCGCAGGGCTCGTTCGGCAACAGCTGGTCCTACCGCTGGAACCCGTCGACCTACGCCGGCGCCGGCTATGCGGTGGTGATGATCGATTTCCACGGCTCGACCGGCTACGGCCAGGCCTTCACCGACTCGATCAGCCAGCACTGGGGCGACCGCCCGCTGGAAGACCTTCAGAAGGGCTGGGCCGCGGCGCAGCAGCGCTACGGCTTCCTCGACGGCGACCGCGCCTGCGCCCTCGGCGCCTCCTACGGCGGCTATATGATCAACTGGATCGCCGGCAACTGGCCGGGTGAGTTCCGGTGCCTGGTCAACCACGACGGCGTCTTCGACATCCGCGGCATGGGCTACGGCACCGAGGAACTGTGGTTCACCGAGTGGGAATACGGCGGCACGCCCTACGAGAACCCGGAGGGCTACGAGCGTTTCAACCCGGTCCACCACGTCACGAAATGGCGGGACCCGATGCTCGTGATCCAGGGCGACCGCGATTTCCGCATCCCGACCTCGCAGGCCCTGTCGACCTTCACCGCCCTGCAGCGGCGCGGCGTCGAGAGCCGGCTGATCGTCTTCCCGGACGAGAACCATTGGGTGCTCAAGCCGGCCAACAGCCTGCAATGGCACACCGAGGTGTTCGGCTGGCTCGACAAACACCTGAAGCCGGTGGAATAGGGCCGGAAATTCCGGGCTGAAGAAGGGGCGTCTCCGCCGGCGGGGACGCCCTTTCGCTTGGGCCGCGGCGCCGGTCGTCTGAGCCTTTCCCCATGCTCGTGCGTTGTCTCCGCTCGACGGAGCGCCCGCGTGCAGAACCCCTTGAAGGATAATCCGAACTGGCTCGTCGTGCGGGACCGCGCCCTTGTCCCGGCCGGCGCCCGGGTGCGCACTTGGCGCGACTGGGTAGTGGCCAACGATCCGGTCTACGCCGCCGCCCGCCGTCCGGGCCTGCCCGAAAAGGTCGCCGCCTCCATCACCCTGGTGCTGGTCGCCGCCATCGTGCTGTTCCTGATTCTGTTCGACTGGAACATGCTGCGCGGGCCGATCGGCCGCTGGGCCTCGGCGCGCTATGACCGCGAAATCCAGCTGAACGGCGATCTCGACGTCAATCTTTTCAGCTGGACGCCGTCCGCCCGGGTGCAGAACCTGCGCATCGGCGGCCCGGACTGGGCCCGCGAGCAGGACACGCTGAAGGTCGACGACCTGCGCGCCTCGGTCCGTCTGCGCGCCCTGTTCGGCGGTCACATCGAGATGCCGCTGGTGCAGATCACCCGCCCGGAGGTGGTGCTGATCGCCACCGGGGACGGCCGCAAGAGCTGGCGGCTGAACCCGGACGCGCCGGACACCGGCGAGGGACTCAGACTGCCGCCAATCAACCGGCTGCTGATCCAGGACGGCAAGGTCTCGCTCGATGAACAGCACCGCAAGATCAGGCTGGACGCGACGATCAACGCCCGTGAAGGCTCCGACGGCCAGGCAGGCTTCCATCTCGACGGCAAGGGCACGATCAACGGCACGCCGCTGACCGTGCTGGTCCGGGGCGGACCCTTCATCAACATCCGTCGCGACCGCCCCTACACCTTCCACGGCGAGATCGCGGGGGTCGGCACCCGGCTGATCGCCGACGGCTCGATCACCCGCCCGTTCGACCTCGGCCAGTTCAACGCCACCCTGCGCCTGCAGGGTCGGGACCTAGCGGATGTCTATCTGCTGACCGGCGTGACCACGCCCAATACGCCGCCCTACCGGCTGGCGGGCAGGCTGACCCGCGACGACGCCAAATTCACCTTCGCCGATTTCAGCGGCCGCGTCGGCTCGTCGGATCTGTCGGGGGACGTGGTGGTCAACAAGGTCGGCGACCGCCGCCGCGTCGACGCAGAACTGCGTTCGCGTCTGCTCGACATCGACGACCTGATGGCCGTGCTGGGCGCCGAACCGCGGGTCACTTCGGGCGGCGACACGGTGGTGTCGTCCGGCGCTCCGGGCCGGCTTCTGCCCGACGCGCCGCTGAACGTCGACCGTTTGCGCGTCATGGACGGCACGCTGCGCTACAAGGCGGCGCGGGTGAAGCGCAACGAACTCGACGTGCGCCAGGTCGACATCGGCGCTGACCTGAAGCGCGGCATCCTCAATCTCGATCCGGTGGCCTTCACCTTCAACCGCGGTGAACTGCGCGGCACGGCGAAGATCAACGCCACGCGGGACCGGCCCTACAGCGCCATCGACTTCCGCCTGCGCGGCTATCCGCTGGAGTCGATCATCCCGGCCCGCAACGGCGTTCCGACCGTGACGGGCCGGGCGCTGGGCCGGGCGCAGCTGGAAGGCCCGGGCGCGTCGGTGCACGACTTCGCCGCGTCCTCGAAGGGGACCATCAGCCTGGTCGTACCGCAGGGCCGGATGCGCGCCGCCTTCGCCGAACTGATGGGCATCAATGTGCTCGCCGGCCTGCTCAAGATGAACGACAACTCCACGGCCGAGATCCGCTGCGCCGTGGCCGATTTCACCGTCAGCGGCGGGACGGCGACGGCGCGCACCTTCGTCATCGACACGACGCCGGTGGTGGCGCAGGGCACGGGCGCCATCGACCTCGGCGCCGAGACCCTGGACCTGCGCATCGATGGCGAAACCAAGGAGGCGCGTCTGATCCGGCTGTGGGCGCCGATCATCATCCGCGGGCCGCTGACCGGACCGAAGATCGACGTCGACCGCGGCGCGGTGGCGGCGCAGGTCGGGGTCGGCGCGCTTCTGGGGGCGCTGGTCAATCCGTTCGCCGCCCTGGCCGCCTTCGTCGATCCGGGCCTGGCTGAGGACGCCAACTGCGGCGCCCTGATCTCCTCGGCGAGGTGAATGAGCCAGGAGCCTGATCGGCTGAAGTGGAATCGCTTCGCGATTCCGCTGATGCCATGAAGCAGGCTCCAGCATAATTCTGGAGCGAATATCTGGGTTCAGATGCGATCGCATCTGACCGATTTCGCTTCAGGCCCCGCTTCGTGCCTATCCTGTACGAATGACGCGAAGAGGGTTTCTCGTTTCCGCCGCCGCCGCGCTCGCCGCCGCCTGCTCCCCGCTGGCGGCGCTGAACGCGCTCGGCCCGCGCGACCGGGGCGCGCGGCGGCTGGCCAGCGGCGTCCGCTACGGCGACGACCCGCGCCAGCGGATGGACGTGCTGGTTCCCACGGCGGCCCCGGAACGGCCGTGGCCGGTGCTGGTCTTCTTCTACGGCGGCGGCTGGGACTCGGGCGAGCGTGGTCATTACGGCTGGGCGGCCCATGCGCTGGCGGCGCGAGGCTTCGTCGTCGCCATGCCGGACTACCGGCTGGTCCCGACGGTGCATTTTCCCGGCTTCATCGAGGATGCCGCGGCGGCCACGGCGCGGGCGGCGGAACTGGCCGGGACCTGGGGCGGGGACCGCGGCCGGCTCGGGGTCGTCGGCCACTCGGCCGGCGCCCATCTGGCGATGATGATCGCCCTCGACCGGCGCTACATGGCGGGGGCCGGGGCGCCGGGCGTGATCCGCGCGGCGGCCGGGCTGGCGGGGCCGTACGACTTCCTGCCGCTCGACGTGCCCGCCTCGATCAACGCCTTCGGCCGCGCGCCGGACCTGACCCTGACCCAGCCGGTCACCTTCGCCCGCGCCGACGCTCCGCCGCTGTGGCTGGGGCACGGGACCGACGACGAGGTGGTTCACGCCGAGGACGCCACCATCCTGTGCGAGCGGATGCGGGCGGTCGGCGGCCGCTGCGAGGCGAAGCTCTATCCCGGTCTCAACCACGCCGATCTGATCGCGACCTTCTCGCCGCTGTTCCGCAAGAAGGCGCCGGTGCTGGACGACGTCACCGCCTTCCTGCGCCGCGAATTGGCCTGACGCGCCCGGGGACGGGGGCTCCTGTCTCGCCAAGGTCATTTTTGTCCGCTATCTGGGGCCATGACAGACATGATGACCGGCCCGATGACGGGCCCGGCGGCTCTGGACCGCCTCGAAACCCTCTACAACCAATCCGTCGCCAACCTCCGACAGGCTGTGCAGACCTTCCTCGCCACCGGCGAGAAGCCGGACCCGGAGGCGCGCGCCCGCGGCCTGTTCTCCTATCCGGAACTGAGGGTCAGCTGGTTCGGCGACCGGCCCGCCAATCTGGCCAGCCGGGCCTACGCCCGCCTTTCGCGCCCCGGCGTCTATTCGACCACCATCACCCGGCCCGAGCTGTTCCGGCCCTATCTGACCGAGCAGCTGGGTCTGCTCGAGGCAGACTACGGCGCCACCTTCGATGTCGGCCCGTCGGAGCAGGAGATCCCCTTCCCCTATGTGATGGACGGCTCGGACGTAGCGCTGGACCGCAGCCAGACCGCCGCCGTGGCGCGCCATTTCCCGACCACCGACCTGGCCCACATCGGCGACGAGATCTCCGACGGCCTGTTCGACATCGGCCGCGACTTCCCGCTGGCCCAGTTCGACGGCCTGCGCACCGACTTCTCGCTGGCCCGCCTGCGCCACTATACCGGCACGCCGGTGGAGGATGTGCAGTCCTACATCCTGTTCACCAACTACAATCGCTACGTCGACGAGTTCGTGCGCTGGGCCTGCGCCCAGGTGGCCGATCCGGCCAGCCCCTACGACCGGCTGGTCTGCGCCGGCGGCGTGGTCGTCACCCGCGACACGCCGAACCCCGGCGAGGTGGTCATGGACGCCGCCTGGAAGAAGCACCAGATGCCGGCCTATCACCTGACCGCGCCAGGCTGGAACGGCATCAGCCTGGTCAATATCGGCGTCGGCCCGTCCAACGCCAAGACCATCTGCGACCACCTCGCCGTGACCCGGCCCCACGCCTGGATGATGATCGGCCACTGCGGCGGCCTGCGCGACAGTCAGGTGATCGGCGACTACGTCCTGGCCCACGCCTATCTGCGCGACGACCACGTGCTCGACGCCGTGCTGCCGCCGGACATCCCCATCCCGTCGATCGCGGAGGTCCAGCGCGCCCTCTACGACGCCGCCAAGATGGTCTCTGGCGCGCCCGGCGAGGAGGTCAAGCGCCGCCTGCGCACCGGCACCGTGGTCACCACCGACGACCGAAACTGGGAGCTGCGCTACGCCAGGTCGGCCCAGCGCTTCAACCAGAGCCGGGCCGTGGCCATCGACATGGAGAGCGCCACCATCGCCGCCCAGGGCTACCGCTTCCGCGTGCCCTACGGGACACTGCTGTGCGTCTCGGACCGGCCGCTGCACGGCGAGATCAAGCTGCCGGGCCAGGCCAACCGCTTCTACGAGGGCTCGATCTCCGAACACCTGCAGATCGGCATCCAGGCCGTCGACCTGCTCCGCGCCGAGGGCTCCCGCCTGCACTCCCGCAAGCTCAGGGCCTTCGACGAGCCCCCGTTCCGGTAGTGACAGCGGGTCTCCCTCACCGAACGGGGAGGGAGAGCGACGGCTCCTGCTTCTTCAACCGCTTCGCATTGGCGACGGCGGCGGCGTGGATCGGCGAAAGCGCCTCGGCCTGAAGCTTCAGCATCGTCGCCCCGAAGGCCCAGCCGTCGCTGACCGCCCGGCCCATCGCCGCCGTGGCCCAGGCCCCCTGCGCCAGCGCCGCCTCGGCGGGACTGGACGCCTTCAGCACGGCGCCGAGCGCGTCCTGCGCCGCCGCGGTCTCGCGGCTGACGACGGCGGCGGTGGTCGCCGCCATGCCCGCCGCCGTGTTCAGCCCGACGGCGGCCGAGGCGGTCAGGGCCTCGACCTTTTCCGAGCCCATCAGGCTGAGTTCGCGCAGATCGGCCTTCAGCGGATCGCGCAGGCCGTCGGCGACGATCTCGAGGCGCCGCGCGATCACGTCGCCCGAGGCCTGGAGCAGTTCCTGCCCGGCGCGGGCGGTGCGGGCGGCGTGTTTGATCGGCGACATCGGTCGACCGTGCGCCGCGCCGCCGCCTACGGCAAGACCTCGGCGGTGAAGTCGGCCACATCCTTCAGCAGGGCGGTGACGGCGGCGTCGATGATCTCGCGGCCCTTCTCCGGGCTGGCCAGCAGCGGGTCGGAACCGATGCGGCCGTCCGGGAACCGGGCGCGGTAGTCCAGCGCGTCGCGGATCGGCCCGACCGGCGCGATCTGCGGGCTCATCTCCGCCGTCTTGATGCGGTCGGGATAGGCCGCCTGGGTGACCGCGATCTCCGACGGCGTGGCGTGCATGCCGTGGCCCTTCGGGAACATCCGGTTGCACAGGCTGGTCACGCCCGGCAGGTCCCACCAGTTGCGCAGCTTCAGCACGAACGGCGGCCGCTCCTCGACGAAGCTCCACTCGGCGTAGATCTCGGCGAAGGTCGCCTCGATGGTGGCGACGTTGCCGCCGTGGCCATTGAGGAAATAGATCCGTTCGAAGCCGTGCCGGCTCAGCGACGAGACCCAGTCGGTGATCGCGGCCATGAAGGTCGACGGGCGCAGGCTGATGGTGCCCGCGAAGGCCAGGTGGTGCTGCGCCATGCCGATGTTGAAGGTCGGCGCCACGATCAGGTTCTCGTCCTGCTTCTCGGCCGCATGGGCGATGATCTCGGGGCACAGCCAGTCGGTGCCCAGAAGGCCGGTCGGCCCGTGCTGCTCGTTCGAGCCGATCGGCGCCACCACGGTCTTTGTGGTCTTCAGCCGCGCATCGATCTCGGGCCAGGACGACAGGTGAATCAGCATGGGGAACTCCGGGGAACAGACGGGGGCTGCCTAAACCCCGCGGGCGCTCGCGCCAAGCCTTGGGGCGCTTGCGCTGCCGTCGTCGCGCACCGAAGTACCCCGCATGAGCCCCGCCACCCTGCCGTCTTCCGTCGATGTCGCCGTGATCGGCGCGGGCGCGGCCGGCATCGCGGCCGCCCGCCGGCTGGTGCGGCCGGGGCTGTCGGTAATCGTCCTCGAGGCGCGGGACCGGATCGGCGGCCGCGCCCACACGATCGAGCGTGACGGCGTCGCCCTCGACCTGGGCTGCGGCTGGCTGCACTCCGCCGACGAGAACCCGCTGGCGAAACTTGCGGAGGCCGCTGGCCTCACCATCGACCGCACCCCGCCGCCGTGGGAGCGCCAGGCCTTCGATCATGAGATGTCGGCCGCCGAACAGGCCGAGTTCGGCGCCTTCGAGAAGCGGGTTGCCGAGGCGGCGGCGCAGGGCCGCGAAGGGCCCGCTTCCGAACTGTTCGACCCGGACAGCCGCTGGAACGCCCGCATCGACGCCATCTCCGGCGCCCTGAATGGCGCGCGCTTCGCCGAGGTGTCGATCCAGGACTACGACGCCTACCGCGACACGGACGTGAATTGGCGGGTGGTCGAGGGCTACGGCCGACTGGTCGAGCGGCTGGGTGCCGGCGCGCCGGTCGTGCTGGACTGCCCGGTCAGCCGCGTCGACCGCTCCGGCCCGACCCTGCGGCTGGACACGGCGAAGGGTAGCGCCGAGGCCCGCGCCGTCATCCTCACCCTGCCCACCGATCTGATCGCGGCGGAGGCGGTGCGCTTCGACCCGCCTCTGCCGGAGCTGGCGGAGGCCGCCGCCCACCTGCCGCTCGGCCTGGCTTCCAAGCTGCACCTGAGCGTGACCGGCGCGGAGGACTTCCCGAAGGATAGCCAGCTGTGGGGCCGCTCCGACACGCCCGAAACCGGCGGCTATCACCTGCGCCCGTTCGGCCGGCCGATGATCGAGGCATGGTTCGGCGGCGGCATCGCCCGCCAGCTGGAGGCCGAGGGCGAGGCCGCCCTCTTCGCCTTCGCCTCGGAGGAACTGGCCAACCTGCTCGGCTCGTCCTTCCGCAAGCGCATCGCAGCTGTCGCCGCCTCGATGTGGGGCGCCGACCCGTGGTCCCGCGGGGTCTTTTCCCACGCTCTCCCGCATCACACTGGTGATCGGGCGCGACTGAAGGCCCCGGTCGACAACCGCATCTTCATCGCCGGCGAGGCGACGTCGCAGAGCTTCTACGGTACGGCGCATGGCGCGTGGCTGGAGGGCGAACGGGCGGCGGAGGAGGCGCTGGCTACCCTCGGTCTCGTGAGCGGTTGACGCCTTGCCGCCTGTGTTCCCGAGGGGACCTTCCTGCGCCGGGCCTGTTCGGCAGGTGCGGCGACCCTAGGCTTCCGCCTGGGCCCGCCCCTGAACATATCCGGCGTCCGCCCGACGGCGTAGCTTGAGGGCCTTGCGGGCGAACAGGCGTGCTGCGTTGTCTACACTGCACCACAGGCGACGCAGGGGCTGCTCGGGCCGTCCGGTGAACGAGGTGACGTGGTAATATTCTTCCCCGTTCGGTGATGCTTCAGAGAAATAGTAGTTGGACACACAACACCGCGGCGGCCCGGCGACTACGGGGCTGACCGAATGCCACGACCGGTCATTGGTTTCCATCAGGACAAGCCGGTTGAAGGTTGAGACGATGGTCACCGGCTCGGAGACCTTGTCGTCCCACAGCTCCAGGTTCCCGCCATTAGACTCGACCCAGTCCGGGGTCACATAGAACAGGGAGTTTATCCGCCGGTATTTACGCCGCGTCGCCTCGTGACTGTTATCGATGTGCGGGTTGAGGAAGTCGCCCGGCAGCATCATCGACACCCCGCCGGCGTACAGGGTGGGGTCGCCATCCAGCCCCTCGATCCCGGTCAGCTCTCCAATCCGCTCCACGACGGGTTTTGATTGCAGAGCATAGACGATGTCCGCCAGCAGCTCCGGTCGGTTCGACAAGTCGAACGCCTGTCGCTTTTTTTCCCGGAACGAGTCGAGGACCCTGAAGCCCTCGGCCTGCGGGGGGAAACAGCCGTGGATGCGCCGGGTGATCTCCTCCGGCAACAGATCGTCGATGATGGCGTAGCGGGTCGGAGTTCCCTCCGCCGTCTTGGACCAGTCGACTGCGACATTTTCATCCAGCCGGGACAAAATAGCCCGGATAAGCTCGACGCGGCTCATGAACTCTCAGCTTTCCCTTGCGCCACGGACTTTTGTTTTGAAGGACGGACCGCGTCAAGGCCGTCAGCGAGCCTTCGGCAGAGGCGCCGTATATTCGTCTGGACCAGTTTCGCCCAGCGCAGACGGTATCTCGCAGGTGCTGAAGCCGAGCGGCTGATGAAACCGGCGACGCCACCCGACCCGCACGGAGCGAGCAATGCACCGGGCGCATCCGGCCAGGTAGCGAACCAAGGGCGGCCGCCTGGAACGTCGGGCAACCGTCGTCAGCGGGCTTGACCCCGGCGCTCGAAACCCGACGGTGGCCTCCCTTGGCGGAACCCGCCCGATTGATGAAACCGGATGGCCAGACCCGTGACATCGAAACCGCGTTCCCGGACGGCGAAGCCAGCGCCCAGACGCCCCGCCGTCATGACGGGCGCCATCGTCCCCGTCCTCGGCTGGCCGCCGGGCGAGGACCGGGTCGAGGCCATCTTCGAACGGTTGTCGCGGGTCATGCCGGACCCGAAGACCGAGCTGAACTTCTCCAGCCCCTTCACCCTGGTCGTCGCCGTCGCCCTGTCGGCCCAGGCCACCGACGTCTCCGTCAACAAGGCCACCGACCGCCTGTTCGCCGTCGCCGACACGCCGCAGAAGATGCTGGCGCTGGGCGAGGAGGGGTTGATCCCGTTCATCTCGTCCATCGGCCTCTACCGCGGCAAGGCCAGGAACGTCATCGCCCTCAGCCGCATCCTGCTGGAGCGATACGGCGGCGAGGTCCCGCTGAACCGCGAGGCGTTGCAGGCCCTGCCCGGCGTCGGCCGCAAGACCGCCAGCGTGGTGCTGAACGAGCTCGGGATCGAGCCGGCCATCGCCGTCGACACCCATGTGTTCCGCGTCTCGCACCGGCTCGGGCTCGCCAACGCCGCCACCCCCGACACGGTCGAGGCCCAGCTGCACAAGGTTGTGCCTGATCCGTGGCTGCCCAAGGCGCACCACTGGCTGATCCTGCACGGCCGCTACACCTGCACGGCGCGCAAGCCGAAATGCAGCGCCTGCGTGATCAGCGACCTGTGCCCGTGGCGGGCGGGGCTTCAGGCGCTGGGGGAGGCGGTCTAGAGCCGCGCCCTCACCGCCTCCGCGAACCGATGTCCGCCCTCCGGCGCCGAGCCGAGGTAGAAGTCCGGCTCGATCAGTTCGGCCTCCATCAGCAGCCAGCCGCCGTCCGGTCCCTGCGCCATGTCTATGCGGGCGTAGAGCAGGTCCTCGTCGATGGCGGCGAGCGTCTTTTCCGCCAGCGCCAGCGCGCCGGCCGGCGGCTCCGCCAGCGCCGCGTACTGACCGCCGAACTGGACCTGGATGCGGAATTCGCCCGCCACTGGCCGCTTGTTGACCGCGTGGCTCAGCCGTCCGCCGAAGAAGAGCAGCGAGGTCTCGCCCTCGGTTTCAATGGACGGCAGGTAGGGCTGGATCATCGCCGGCCCCTCCGGCGCATCGGCCAGCCGCTCGCCGCGCGACAGGCGCAGCGTCTTCCACGCCCCGCCCGACACCCGCGGCTTGACGATGATCACCTCCGTTCCGAAGCGGACGAAGGCCGCGTCGACGTCGGCCTGATCGACGCCCTCCACCCAGACCGTCGGGGGTATGGCCACGCCCTGATCCGCCAGCCGCCCGAGGTAGGCCTTGTCCGAGTTCCAGCCGATCACCGACGGCGGATTGAACATCCGTACGCCGGCCTCGACCCAGGTCGCGCAGGCCTGAAGCCAGCGGCCGTGGTCGCGGTGATAGCCCCAGACGATCAGCGGCAGGACCAGCGGATAGCCGCTCAGGCCGTCGGCGCGGTCGACATGGTCCGTCCACGGGGTCGGCACGACCGTGATGTCCGCCCCGGCCAGGGCTAGCGAAAGGCGCTCGAGCACGGTCGGCCACTGGCCGGCGTAGGAGGAATCGGCGGGGTCGGGGGTCAGCACGGCGATACGGGTCATGGCCGGCTCTTCGCCGGAAAGCCGGCGCTTCGCAACATGGCTCTCCTTGTCGGCCCATAAGGAGGGCGGCGCCCCGGCTGGCCATTCCCGCCCGCAGCCGCTATGGCCCGCGGCCATGACCCGGACCCCCTCCTTCGACGTTTGCGCCGTCGGCAACGCCATCGTCGACGTCCTCGCCCCCTGCGACTCCGGCTTCCTCGAGGCGCAGGGCCTGACCGCCGGCTCGATGCAGCTGGTCGACGCGGAACGAAGCGCGGCGCTCTACGCGGCGATGGCGGCGGGGGTCGAGGCCTCGGGCGGCTCGGCCGGCAACACCGTCGCCGGCGTCGGCTCCTTCGGCGGCCGCGCGGCCTATATCGGCAAGGTGGCCGACGACCAGCTGGGCGGCGTCTTCACCCACGACATCCACGCCGTCGGCGTTCACTTCACGACCCCGCCGCTGGCCGGAGGCGCCACCGGCGTCTGCATGATCAACGTCACCCCGGACGGCCAGCGCACCATGTGCACCTTCCTCGGGGCCGCCAACCAGCTGCGGGTCGAGGACATCGACGCGGACCTGATCGGCGCCTCCGCCATCGTCTACCTCGAAGGCTATCTGTTCGACCCCGCCCCGGCCCGAGCCGCCTTCGAGGCGGCCGCCGCCGCCGCCCACGCCGCCGGCCGCAAGGTCGCCATCACCCTGTCGGACAGCTTTGTGGTCCATCGCTGGCGGGCCGAACTGTTGGCCTTCATCGAGGCCTCGACCGACATCGTGCTGGCCAACGAAGCCGAGCTGCACGCCCTGTTCGAGACCGAAGACTTCGACCACGCCGCCGCCCACCTGGGCCGCATCGTCGACGTCGCCGCCGTCACCCGCGGGCCGAAGGGCTCGGTGGTGTTCGGCGAGGGCGGCGCCGAGCGGGTCGAGGTCGCCGCCTTCCCGGTCGACAAGGTGGTCGACACCACCGGCGCCGGCGACCAGTACGCCGCTGGCTTCCTGCTCGGCCTCGCCCGCGGCCTGTCCCTGGAGGACGCCGGCAAGCTGGGCTCCCTCGCCGCCGCCGAAGTCATCGCCCACTGGGGGCCGAGGCCGATGACCTCGCTGGAGCAGCTGGCGAAAGGGGCCGGTCTGGCGCTAGGCTCCGGCCCGGACTGATCGATGCATGGGGGCGGGGGCATGGAGCGCAAGAGTCGCGGACTTGAGGATCCAAAGCCCTGGTGGGAGGCGCGCATGCCTTTCATCATCGGCGGCGTAGCGGCGGCAGTCGCCCTCGCTGGCGGGATCGCGCTCCTTCAGCCACGGTTCGTGCTGCGGGAGGTCCATGTCGCGAACCCTGTGGCGGCCGCGGCGGACACGGTTGTCGCTCCGTCGGCGGCGCCGTCCACCCATCCGGAAAACACCTGGATCGAATGGTCCAGCGACACTGGCGGGGGCCCCTATCGCATCGCCGGCCTGACCCTCGCCATGGCGGTGGTCAAGGTCGACGATATCGACGCGCCCCGCCTGACGGTGCGGCCCGACGACGGCACGGTCACCGGGATCACGGGGGAGGCGGCGGGATGGACCAACACCGCCGGCCAGTTCGCGGTCGTCCAGCTTCGAGCGGACGATCCGTCCCGCCAGGTGCTGTTCTCCAGCTTCAGTGGCGGCGCGCACTGCTGCACGGCCCTGGTCGTTCTGGAGCGGGACGGGGACCGCTGGCGGCGCATCGATCTTGGCAATTTCGACGGCGACGGCATGTCGCTGCCCAGAGATATCGACGGAGACGGCGTCAAGGAGTTCGAGTTCGTCGATCAACGCTTCCTGTACGCCTTCACCAGCTACGCCGGCAGCTGGGCGCCGCCGACCATCCGGCAAGTCGTCGAAGGCCGGGTCAGGGATGTCTCGGCGGAGCCGCGCTTCAGGTCCGAGTTCGCGGCCTATCTTCCGGAAGCGCGACAGGCCTGCGCCGGCGGTTCCAACGGAGCGTGCGCGGCCTTCGTCGCGGCGGCTGCGAGGACGGGCGCCCTGGAGTCCGCCTGGGCCTTCATGCTGCGTTCCTATGACCAGATGGACGACTGGGACTATCCCGCCGCGTGCCGGATCAGGACGGCGGGCGCCTGCCCGGAAGGAGTGGAGCAGGTTTTCGCCACGTTCCCGGAGGCCCTGCAATGGTACCTCGGTGAACTCGGCTATACGCCGCCCTCCTATGTCGAGCCTCTGAACGCGCGCGGTCCGAGCTTCGATTGCGGCGGCGCCCGCACTCCCGCGGAGCGCCTCATATGCGGCGATGCGGCTCTGGCCGGTCTCGATCGAAGGATGGCGGCGGCCTACACCCGGGCGAGGGCCCTGAGCGCCGCCCGGACCACTCTGCGGGCCAGCCAGCGCGAGTTTCTCGCGGAGAGAAACCAGTCGCTCGACCCGGCGGCGATGGCGGCCCTTTACTCGGCCCGCATCAAGCAACTGGCCGCGGTGGGGTGACGAGCCGTCAGACCCTCCGGATCGTCACATACAGCGCGCCGTCGCCGCCGTGCCGGCGCGCCGCCGGGGCGAACCCCGAGACGACCCCGCGCAGGCCGGGGCTCTGCAGCCATTCGTGGACCGAGGCGCGGATCACGCCGCCGCCGCGCCGGCCTTGGCCGGTGATGACCAGCACCGACCGGTAGCCTCTCGTCTGCGCCGTGGTCAAGAAGGCGGTCAGGGCGTCCTGGGCCTGGAAGCGGCCGAAGCCGTGCAGGTCGATGCGGGCCTCGATCGGATCGCGCTCGCGCGACAGGCGGCGCTGGCGGCGAGGCTCCAGTTCCTCGGGCAGGCCCCGCGGTCGGGTCGGGGCCGGGCTCGCCGGGACATAGGGGGCCGGGACTGCCCGGGCCTTCACGGGCCCTTTCGGCGGCGGCGCGGCCGGCGGTTCGGGATCGGCGACGCCGGGCATGATGCGCAGCGCCTTCTTCGGCTTCGACGGCTTCACCGAGCCCGCGACCCGCGCCCAGATCCGGCGGTCCTCCGGGCTCAGGTCGTCGCGGCGGCTCATGTGGTGCCGGGGGCGTTTCCGTCCGGGTCCTCGTCGGAGCCGGGATCCTGCGGACCGGGCGTCTGCGTCAGCAGGTCGCCGGGCTGGCAGTTCAGTTCGCGGCACAGGGCGTCCAGGGTCGTGAAGCGGATGGCCCGCGCCTTGCCGGTCTTGAGGATCGACAGATTGGCCAGGGTCACGCCGACGCGGTCCGCCAGCTCGGTCAGCGACATGCGCCGTTCGAGGAGGATGCGGTCGAGCTGTACGCGGATGGCCATGGGACCTCTCTATACCGATGGGCGCGGCGACGAAAAGCCGGCCGGCTGTCCTTTCAGATGGTCAGTTCCGACTCGCGGCGCAGGCGCGCGCCCTCGCGGAAGACCTCGGCGATGACGACGATGATGACGACGGCGAACGACGGGGTGATCAGGTCGAACAGGCTGGGCGCCGCCATGGCCCCGCGCACGAAGCGGGCGACCAGAAACTGGCCGGCCCAGACGCCGAGCGTGACCGTGGCGAAGGCTGCGCCGATCTGGTGCAGGCGGCGCACGTTCTGCGGATGAAAAGGGTCGCCGACGCGCAGCGTCGCGACGATGCCGATCAGCAGGCGGAAGATCAGGGCGGAGGTGGCCAGGTAGGCGAAGGCGGCGATGGCCACCAGCAGCACATAGGCCCAGGGCAGGGGGATCACGATGGCCTCGTCGCCGGTCCCTGCGGTCACCACGGGGGTGCCGAAGACTTTCAACGCCACGACGGCGGACGGGATGAGGACGGCGCCGATGGCCAGGACCCAGAAGGCGACGGCGCACGCCGTTCCAGCCACGCTGGAGATCGAGACCAGGTTCAGACGGGGAAGGGAAGGGGTGCGGATCCCGAGCGATGTCGTCTTCGGGAATCGCATGCGGGCCTCGTTCAGGCCGGAAGTCCAGGCGAGGATGCCGCGTGGGGTCCGGCGAACCCGCACGCGGTCTTATACATCGCGTTTGTCATGCAGATCGTCAAAGCTCCGGTGAGCAGAAGCAGGATCACAGGGCCTGGACGAGCGTGGCGACCAGCGCGGTCGGCAGGGCGGCGAGCAGGAAGGCGTTGAGGATGCCGTGGCCGACCTTTTCGATGAAGTAGGAAGCGTTCATGGTGTTCATAGTCGTTCTCTGTTGATCCTGAGTGAGGGATGTTTTCACCCCTCGTTGGTTGTGCCGCTGCATCGATCTTGCCGGTTTGGCCCGTATCGGGGAACGTTGCGGCGTCCGTCCTTGGGTTAATAGATAGGCCGTGCATGGCTGGAAGTCATGTTACATATCGTTTAACGATATTAAACTTTGGCAATGGATTGTTGCAGGGCGCGTGATCGGCATGAAACTCAAGCTTATCAAGGGGATGCGGATCGTCGCGGCGACCCATAATCCGGGCAAGGTCCCCGAGATCGAGGCCCTGCTGGGCGGACATTACGAGGTGGTCACCGCCGCCGCGCTGAATCTGCCGGAGCCGGACGAGACCGAGACCACCTTCGCCGGCAACGCCCTGCTCAAGGCGCGCCACGCGGCGGACCGCTCGGGCGAAGTCGCCCTGGCCGACGACTCCGGCCTGTCGGTGGCCGCCCTGGGTGGAGCCCCAGGCATCTTCTCCGCCCGCTGGGCCGGACCGGACAAGGATTTCGCCTTCGCCATGCGCCGGGTCGAGGAGCGGCTCGACGAGGCCGGCTCGGACGATCGCCGCGCGTGGTTCACCTCGGCCCTGGCGGTGGCCTGGCCCGACGGTCCCGCGGTGGTGGTCGAGGGCCGTGTCGAGGGCCGGCTGACCTTCCCGCCGCGCGGCGACCGCGGCTTCGGCTACGATCCGATCTTCCTTCCGGACGGCCATGACCAGACCTTCGGCGAGCTGGACCCGGCGGTGAAGGACTCGATCAGCCACCGCGCGAGGGCGTTCGAGAAGCTGAAGGCGGCGCTCATCGATTGACCCTCTCCCGCCGGGAGAGGGCTTGAGCGCACGGCGGCGCCGGCCGTCGTCCTTGTGCGGAAGGGTGAGCGTCGACAGTCCGGGGGCGGCTTGGCCGCTTCGCCATCGACCCTCATCCGGCGCCATGCGCCACCGTCTCCCATCGGCAGAAGGAACCGTTTAGAGCATCGGCGATGATCCCCGACCCCGGCACAGATCTCGCCCTCTACGTCCACTGGCCCTACTGCGCCCGCATCTGCCCCTATTGCGATTTCAATGTCGTGCGCGCCCGGGGCCGGCGGGAGGAACAGGCGGCGCTGGTCCAGGCCATTCTCGCCGATCTCGAGGCGCAGGCCGCGCTGACCGGCCCCCGCCGGCTGGCCTCGATCTTCCTCGGCGGCGGCACCCCGTCGCTGATGCAACCGGAAGCGGCCGCGGCGGTGATCGAACGCGCGCAAGCCCTGTTCCCGCCGCGCGGCCCGGTCGAGATCACCCTCGAGGCCAATCCGACCGACGCCGAGGCCGACCGGTTCGCGGCGCTTGCCGCCGCCGGGGTCAACCGCCTGTCGATGGGGGTGCAGGCGCTGGACGGCGCGGCCCTGGCCTTCCTCGGCCGCAACCACTCCGCCGACGAGGCGCGCCGGGCCGTGGCCATGGCGGCGCGCGCCTTCGACCGCCTCTCGATCGACCTGATCTACGCCCGCCCGGGTCAGACCGTGAGCGGCTGGACCGCCGAACTGACCGAGGCGCTGGATCTCGGCTTCGAGCACGTCTCGCCCTACCAGCTGACCATCGAGCCCACGACCGCCTTCGGCCGCGCCGTCGCCCGGGGCGACTGGACGCCGCCCGATGAAGACACAGCGGCCGCCCTCTACGAGACCACCCAGGCAGTGCTCGAGCGGGCGGGGTTCGAGGCCTATGAGGTGTCCAACCACGCCAGCGGCGTCCCGGCCCGCTCGGCCCACAACCTCCACATATGGCGTGGCGGCGACTATCTCGGCGTCGGCCCCGGCGCGCATGGGCGGCTGACGCTGGAGGGTATGCGAACGGCCACCGTGGCCCATCGGGGGATCGCGGACTACGTCAGCGGAGTCGAGGCGGGTGCGCCCTGGTCCGAACGTGAGGTGCTGGACCCGCGGGCGGCCGCCGAGGAACGGGTCCTGCTGGGCCTGCGTACCGTCGAGGGCGTCCCGCTCGCCGCCCTCTCCGCCCTCGGGCTGACCTTCGCCGCCCCGCCGCTCGCCGACCTCCTCGCCGACGGCTTCCTCGCCCTCTCCGGGGAAAACGTCGCCGCCACGGCGCAAGGCCGCCCCGTGCTGGACGCGGTCCTGAAGACCCTGCTGACCTGAGGCTCTCAAGCGGTTCACCTCCCATTCGGGCGGCCGACGGGGAGGTGAGCCGTGACGCTGTGCCGGCATTTCCCGGAATTATAGTCCGATAGTCACAAAACCCTCTCGCGCGATCAAAGACATCGCCTTTTCCCGAGGCGATCTGCCGTCCGCGTAGAGGGGGGGCGTATAATCTCTCCATCCCGTCGGACGGGGAGGGCGTCGGATCCACGTTCTCGATGACGGCGGGCTGTGGTCGAGCGATGAAGCCCGGGCGATGGAGAGTCCGGGGGTCCTCGCGGAGGTCGATGGATGGCCTCTGCTT